>JBLFWS010000044.1:0-21700 GCA_047611865.1 Chlamydiales bacterium | reverse complement strand
CCCCCCGGACTCAAGAAAATCCCGGGGGTTATAAGAAGGGCAGATCTAAAGTGTCAGATCTGCAATTATAGGCAGGTGATCTGAGGGATAAGCTACGCTTTCATATCCTTCAAAGCTTTCTTTGATTTGGTCATCTATTACAGCTGTTAATTGGACTTTGATATCCTTGCTAAGGAAGATATGATCCAAACGGATCTCCTCCCCTTGCTTGGCATGAGAAGAGTCGTAAGACCACCCCCTCCAGCTTCCATCTTTTCCCAAGACTGTTTGAGCTTCCGATCTAATGTCTTCAATGCCGTCATAGGTTTCCGTCAGATTGCGATAAGATATCGTACCGCATTCATCTGGCTCCGTGTTGAAGTCTCCTGTGATTATAACAGGGTTTCCTCCACTGAGCTCCGGAACTTTTTCCATAAGCAATTTTGCACTCTCAGTCCGGGCAATCTTACCTAAATGGTCAAAGTGCGTGACGGAAAAAGTAAAAGGCTTGTTTGTAAGCTTGTCGCGAAAAGTTGCGTATATCACAAAGCGTTCAAGCTTCCAGGAATTCTCGGTGGTAAAATTTTAATCATAAGCCTCTTGTAGACGCATGTTTTATGCAACAACGCCATAGGGCAAAGATAATCCATCCTGTTTAGCAAATAATCTTTTTATTTATCTAGGCCAAAACGACCTAAAGCTCTTATCGAATTTATGAATTGAGAACCTCTAATTCAAATAAAATATTTGACAAATGGGAATTAGGAGGTAAAAAGGATTTCGCGATTTTGAAATGCGAGGTCACATGATTTCTTGTTCTGATGATATTTTGCCACAACACAACCTGACAGTTCTGGAAAATTACAGTCCAGGCAGCACTCTGATAGAAAAAGATGATAGGATCTATCCTGCTAGCTCAGAAGAAAATGTTGATGTAGAGGGCAATGATGAAAAAGTACGAAATGCCATACTACAATCACTTGATTGGATCGAAAATACCTTTCACCACGCTAAACTGCCACTCGACCTCTCTAACAGAAGCATCCACCAGATTTCATCCAGTGAAAGCATTAATCGTTTACGAGATAATATTTTAAATATCCACTTTCAAAATCCCTGTGAAAAATTTACCACTAAAATGACTGTTCATAGAGAGCGCCTAGGGAAACTGCATAAGGCCTATCTCGAGGTAGAACAGAAAAAAAGCCTTGCTTTGACCAATGAATTCTTATCCCAATTCCAACACAATAACCCAGAACTTTTAAATGATGCTATAGATACAATGGTTGCATCAAGAGTTTGTAGTGACCCTAAACTTTCTTGGGAAGAAGGCTTTGGGGAACTGGTGGAACGCTTACGTCCCAGAACCCCAAACAAAGGATCAGGAGGAGCATTTTTTGTCCCCGGCTTGTCGCATATTGCTATAAATGGGGAAGAAGAATTTATTATGCGCCAGTTGATGAACACCCTTGGCTTCATTAACGCCTTAATTAAAACTCTCAGCCCTGACGAATGCCCTGAACTATGGGAAGGTCTTATTGGACTTCGCTCCACTTTAAACGAAGACCATGTGAGTAATGCTGAAACTCTGTCACAGATCAATGGGCAGTTATCAGAAATCCTTGCCCTAACGGCTGGACTCAATTCCAAAGAAAAATCTGACATCCAAAAAATTGATAATTTGTATCAGCTTTTATCTAAAATTCACTTTGATTTACGTCCATTTCTCCCCCTTCTGCTCGAAGAACTTAAAGGTGAAGAAATAGAAATGATGGATCCCGATATCCAAAAAGCTATCGAAGGAATTAAAGGGCAAGGCCAGCAAAAAATCATACAGCTCATGAATAAAATCAGACTAGTTGACGATGAAGAAGCTTTTACAAAAGATTTCTCCCCTCTGAGCTATTTTGATCGACTCCTCTCCAAGTCGGATGATGATGATATTGACGAGGCCTCTCGAGAAATAATCTTATCCGTAAGATCAGAGGTGGATTCTATTCAAGAAGGCATCAAGATCGCTCTAGAGAAATTCTTGGAACTTGAAGAGCTAAAAAGCAGGAACTTTCATTTCTTTCTAAAAAACTTAAACGAGATTGGAGACCCTGAATCGGAATTTACTAAGATGAATGAAGAGTACCGACTCCTCGAGGCATTCGGACTATCCGAAACTGCCAATGACGAAGAAAAATCGGCCTTAGTAAGCCGCCTTAACCTACTAATTTGGGAGCTCCCCACCCTAGATAGTAGAAAGCCATTAGTAAGACTCTTGGACCCTGAAATGGAAATTTCAGAAGCGGAACGAGAAAGCCTCATAGCGGAGATTCCAATCCTGGTTCAGGGAGATGAAAACAATGATCTCGCCCTTGAGCAGTTAACAAAGTTAGTGCTTATGAGAAAAGAGAAAAATGAGCGAAAACTAGTCTCCAAGAGGCTAAATTTCGATGACAGTTTAATAAATCTTAGTGGGTTGGGCAGCAACATTTGCGAAAAAAAGGATCGCTTAAAAGTACTATCGGACATTCTCAAAGAACTATCTGCTTCAGATTTCGCACTCTATAAGAAATTACACAAGATTTTTGAGGACCTATATTCGCAACAATTAAGGCTCATACAGAGAGATATGCGGACCTTTTGTGACCTTATGATGAGTGATCTTAATGTGTCAGTCCTTGATAAAAGTAGCCGTTATGAACTGGAGGGATATGTTCAAAGATTGACTTCTCCAGAACTCAATCCAGGGTATATAGACTCTCTCTCTAGACCTGCACGAGCTATCTTATCAAGAACTAAAAAAGTCATCCTTGATAGAGCCCCCCTTTTAGAAAAACTTGAACAATCAATTAACAAAATTAGAAACCCATTGGAGATCTTTCACTCCCTTGACAGTGAGAATCTGGCACAAATTGACCGAATAAAACACCTGAAATCTGAGAACCCCGCAGCTTATGTGCAGGAATTTGCCCGCTTCGCAAATGAAAAATTCCGTGACCCGCAAGCCCGCAAGCTCTTTATGGTCAATGACCAATTTGTAGCCAAACCAATAGGTCTTGAGCCGGCGATGCCAAAATCCCGTACTAAAATAAAAGTAAAAAGGCAGCACTTGCCAGAAGGCATAGAGCCAGGAGAGGGCGCTATCAGGGAAGTAGCAGCCTATATCCTACAGGCTCACCTGGGATTTGATTGTGGTGTTCCCCCGACACTGTTGATTTCATCCACTCACCCTTTCTTGGGAGACAGCGGTGAAGTCATGTCATTACAAAAAAAGGTCGCCTATTCTGACGACTCCTTCAGCATTGGAGAAGATCTGGAAAAGCTCCCCGACAGTGCAATGGATTCCGTATTATTACACATTGCCATGATGCAGATGGATGGACATGGGCACAATTTAGCCATTAGTGACGATAAGAAAAAATTCATCCTCATCGATAATGGCCTTTCACTTCCTCACCCCTCCCCTTCAGGATCTCCTGATTGTCAAGGTTTACGCTATGCTCGGTATGGATGGATGGTATTCCCCCAAGCGAAAACCCATCTCTCTACAGAGACCAGGGAAAAGATCGCGAGATGGGACATTCCCGAAATAGCAGCTTCCTTCAAAGAAGCTATGGAAACAGCTGCTGCCCATTTTCCTGACGAAGAGCATTGTAAGATTGCAGACGCGTGTTTTCAACTCTTAGAGCTCAACCTTCATTTGATTAAAGTGGGAGCAGAACTTGATAAAACCTATCGGGAAATAGGATCGGTACATGTCCTCTCAAGAAAAGCAAGAATAAGTCCCCCGCAATTCGTTGGTGGAGAAATTATCGAGATCTATAAGAATCATATCTTAGGAAAAGATGAAGTTGATTGGAATGCTGTTGAACAAAATTTTCGTAACGTTTTAACTCAAACTAACGGAGAAAGATTAGCACTAGATATTGCTTTCAAAAGTGGTTTTCGAGGTTTAGAAGATGAAATGGCTAAGATCTCCGACGAAGAGGGTAGCCCACGTGCTTGACAGAGATGGATGTCACAGGATAAATTGTACTGTACCAAACTATAAAGAGGTAAGAGATGACTGCTATCTCCGCTGATCCCACCAACATACATGCTTATATCGAATACCATCATCCCTGTGATGGAAGCAGAAAAAATTTTGTTAGCTTCTTCTCTGATGGGAACACAAAATTTGCCTGCTCAAGAATACAGCAAGAGTATGAAGAACAAGGCCTCAATGACCCCTGCTTAAAAAAACGTAATATTCAAAGGGTATATCCTGAACCGGGTAGCAATGGAATTCGATTTCAAGAGGTTTTTATCGAATTCGAATATGCCGTTATGAACCGAGCCCTGTATCACCTAACAGTCATAGAGGCTTCAATTGTCAAAGACATTGTCAAAGAAATTACTGGAGACCTCAATAAAACATACGTAGAGTCAAAACTTCCTGAAAAGGATATAGCTTCAGAAAATTAATCTTATCAATTTCAAAGCATTCGTTGACATAAACCATCCCCAGAAATATGTTCCGGACAATTTTTCTAAAAAAAAATTCCCGAGGTAAGCTCATTATCCCTATCAGCCAGTATGTAATTAGACAACGCTACATTGATCATACAGACGAGAGAGCGAGGTTAAATCCTACAGGAGGGCCCCGATCCAGAATACAAAGTTTGGTGAGTCATTTACCCAGCTTCAATAGAAGAAGATCTTTTGACAACTCCCTACTGCAAAGCTCCCCACAAGGGGTGGTGCCGACTCTCTCCCGAGCAAGTTCTACTAGTGTTCTTCAGGAAGCTCCCCCTCTCAAAAAAATCAAGATTTAATGACTTTGTCTTAGAACTCAGAGGAAGGGCTGAAAATACGACGCTCTCCATCCCGGAAAACCTCAAAGACTACGTCTCAGATGACGACATCAGCCTCTGTATTCAAACCCTCAGCCGCGTCGAAGTACTTGACCTTAGTGACTGTGTAAACCTCACAGGCAGCTTTCTGGAGACTCTTCAAGGACATAATCACCTTAAGTACATCAGCCTAAGTTACCTGAATAAATTACAGGGAAAATATCTTAGCCACCTCAGCCAGCGCTACCAACTCAAAGAGCTAAACTTCCTCGGCAATACCGCCATACGGGACAAAGACCTCTCCTTACTCGAAGGAAATCCAAATCTCAGCACAATTGCGTTTTCTTAAAAATAGTACATTTTTTAATTAAAACCATTGCTAACGTAGTTCGTTACTACGGAGTGAAAATAGATGTTTGGAATAACAAATCAAAACTATGCAGTTGTAGATAATCAATTAGAAAGTTCATCAAGTTCAAGCAGAAGTGCATCGTTGAGCGGCAGAGAGGTATCGCAGAGATTACATCCAATACAAGTCTTCTGAGCAAGAGTCCCCTAAAGCGTGCTGTGGCAATCTTTAATAGACTGACAGCTAAGAAACCAATAAGTAACGATCGTGCTGAGTTTCTTAAAAAAGCAATGGATAAGTACGATAAGGATAAAGACAGGTACTCTGAAGCATATAATACCTCACTCGAAGCAATAGACTTAGGCTACAATCCTAGATTTCCAAAACGCCTGGATGCCAGAGACTATGGATTACCTCAAGGCTACAGACGTGGGAATCGTCAAAATTACGAGAAAAAATTGGGTATAGGCTAAATCTAAATTTCCCCAACTAAATGGGAGTCCAGAGGGATTGGTCCCTTTGGTCAAGGTTTGGAGCAAAACCCCATAAAAAAAGCCCCACAAAAGTGAGGCAATAAAAAACCCTTTAGAGAGGTCTCTCTAAAGGGCAACATCCAACCCGGTTTTCCTCTAATTATTAAGGGGGAGGTCTGGACACACCGAAAGCTCCTACGGCTGAGGTGGGCCCATCTCGTGCGTGAAAAGATCCTGCGGCTTCTTCAGCCAAAGGACCTGCAAATTTACCTACAAATCCGCCTGTTGTAATTCCACCATTTAGATCTGTGTTACCCTTAAATCCTGCGCCACTGATGACTCCGTTGTTAAACCCTATGTTCAGATTTCCGAGAGTTGAATTTCCGCTCACTGTTCCGTTGGAGAAGTCAACATTCAGGGAGGTGGATCCATTTGCGAATACTCCCCCTGGATTGCTCGCGTCGTAGATGCTACCTACTGAAACGCCAGTGTATGTATAAATTGATACCCCTGTATTTATCAGGGCTTGTATATCAGGTGCGTAATTAGGTCCACTCTGTGTGAATCCGAAATATCCTTGAGCCTGATTTACTGATCCTTCTACCGCCCAACTGCCCCATCCGATGTAGTTGTAAGATTCCAGTCCTGGAACACTTTGGACGAATGTATTTGTTGAAACGACTGACTGGCTGGAGAAGTTAGCTCCCATAGACAGCTGCCCTCCTGTAGGCGATGTTTCTAATCTGGTGAAGAAATCGTCTTTGCTTATGAATCTGTTGTCACCATCTTGAATAAGAATCAATGGTGTTGGGGGGGTATCTTGTATAGCGAAAAGGAAGTTGTACTGTGGGTCGCCTGATAAAATTACTGGAACGTCTACGCCATCTTCTATGAGAAGACCGGATCCTCCGTCTAATACGATGCCTTTGACCTCACCAGAATAACTTTTAGTAGGTAGGCTTTCATATACTTTACCGGCACCAAAAGCCCCATGAACAAATGTCGTTGAATCTCTGGCTACGAATGACCCCACAACTTCCTCTGCATATTGGCCAGCTAAGAGTCCCTCAAAAGCGTCTTCTTGTATAGAATCCGTGAGTCGAGTGTCGCCCCTTATTTCATTCCCTACGATCTCACCCTTCAGATAAACAGGTGAAATCCCGTAAATGCTTACGTCACCATCCACCTCACCGGACTCGAAGTTAACCGATAGTGTTGATGTCCCATAAGATTCAATTCCTCCTGGGTTTGCAGGATCACTGTAAGTAGCCACAGCATTTCCCGAATAGGAGAATAGCTTGTAGGGGTTCTGACTAATCTGTGTTAAATCGGGAAGAAATTGTGCCTCTGCTCTACGAAATCCCGAATAGCCCCATCCGTATGCTCCCGTATTAATTCCAAAAGTATCAAACTTCGCCCATCCGATATGGTAATAACCCTCTAGTCCCGAGACACTTCTAAAGGTACTATAGAAGGGATCAATTTCTTCTGGAGCCATCGCACTGCCGTAAGATACTAAGCCTGCCGAAGGAGAGCTTTCCAGAAACGTAAAGAAGTTGTCTTTGCCATAATAATAGTTGTTACCACCGCCTGCTCCATCCACAACACTAAGCATATCGTACTCATTAGGATAAACATTGTCTGTACCATGAAGTGTAGCGTAGACATCTTGTCCTGGTGCTCCGCTCATCGAGATATCCACATGTATATCACCAAGAGTCGCCACTTCCAGAACCTGTGCAAAATCAAAGGTCTCTAAAGGAGTTACCCATGATTGAGGAAGAGCAAATCCCCCTACAATTGAGAGGTGCTCCCACTTGGCTACAAAAGACCCCGCAGTCTCTTCCGCGTAGTTCCCGTATAGCCTTCCCATAAAACCCTGCTCGATTCGATTTCCATTGAAGAGCGTGGCTCCTACATACTTTGTTCCTGATAAAAATCCATCTACGAAATCTATTACGTGATTATCTATCCAAGTATAACCCGAAACTGCCCCATTAGACAAATTCACATCCAGTTCTGCTGGTCCAGCAAATTCCAAAACCTGATTAAAAGCATGGGGATCATAAAGCAAAGCCACTGATTGCCCCGAGTAATGCATAAGTACATTGCCCATAGCGTTAAAGTCCGGAATGAATTCTTCGGCTACGTTACCGTAACCAAATCGAGATACTATTTTATTCCCTCCAGTACTAACAAGCTCCAATTTACCAATATTTGTCAGGTATAATCCCCTATCATAGTCACTTAGAAAGAAGCTAAGAGTCGGATCAATATTCTGCACACCAAAGTGGGGCCCAAAAGAAATAGGACTACCTGAATCTTCCAGATCAGAACGGAAGATATCAGCACTCGTAAAAAAGTTTTCTCCATCTAAAACTGTATCGGCTCTTGAGGTGTAGTTATTTCCATAATCAACAATATCCAAAGACCCAATAGTCGGCCCTCCCGATGCCCCTCTAAAATTCAGGGTTGCATCCACAAAACCTGCTTCATATGAAGTCCAGTTTCCATCTATTTCAAGGCCAAGGACATCCCCTATAAACGAATCCGGTGACGCTGAGGTCCCTACCTGTGGAAGACCAAATGCTCCAACGATTGACTTAGTGCCCGACTTTGCGACAAAAGACCCAGCGGTTTCTTGAGCGCTGGCACCATAGAGTCTCCCTGTGAAACCTCTATCCGTCTGAGTCCCCAATAGTCGGGTGTCTCCTAAAAATCCCGCTCCCGTAAGTACTCCATTTATGAATTCTATGGTGTCGAAGTTAACGACCGCATTCCCCGTTACCGATCCGTTAGATAAATCCACGTCCAGGTTTGCTACAGCTCCGAAATCCAGAACATGGTAGAAGGCCGCCGTGTCGTATACTGTCGCTGCTGCTGCCCCTGAATAATGAAGGATAACGTTGCCATAGGAAGCTAAATCAGGAACGGGAACTATATTACCGTAGCCCATATACCCCGTGGCCCTTCTTGTACCACTCCCCCTAACCTCCCATCTTCCGAAGTTTGTTATTCCCAGGCCATAGCCTTGATCACTACGGATGAAGCTATTGTTAAAATCAATATTCTGTAGAGGAAAATCAGCACCAAAAGAAACGGGATTTCCAAAGTCTTGCAGGTGAGTAAAAAATAGCTCCCCGCTCGTGCTGATATTATCATAACCTAGCATCGTGCCGAGGGTAGAGGTGACACCGGCGTCATTATCTGCAACTGTCACAGTACCGATTACCACCTCAGTTCCACCTGTCCCAATAAAATCCATCCCTATATCCAGATTACTGGGGATATAAGTAGACTCATCATCGTCTATGATAAGGGCTGTTACATCTGCGATAAAGTGGTTAAAGGGCTCGTAAGTTATAACGTTGTTAGATCCTCCGAATGCTCCAATGACTGTAGATACCAGGTCACTGCTGGCAAAGGAACCCACTGTCTCTTCTGCTAGAGAACCGTGGATTCTTCCTGAGAATCCCCCTCCCTTTACTCCATTATAGACCGTTTCTCCTGAATAGGCTCCGAATGAGTCCGAGGTGATCGATAATCCATCCACCAGGTGAATCAGGCGTTCTGCCCCGAGAAGAATATTTCCAAAGACATTTCCGTTTGCGAAATCGACGACAAGGCTTGATGTCCCTGTTTCCACTACGCCTCCAGGGTTGGCCGAATCAAAAACAGTAGCTGTAGAAACACCACCATACTTATAAACCGTATTCGTTGTTGCAGTTATGGATGAGATATCTGGCATGAACTCCGCTTCGCTTCTGCCTAGTCCAATATATCCCAAGGCTTGAGTCCCGTCAAAGTCACTTACAGACCGCAGTGATCCCCATGCAATATTCTGAAAAGCTTCTAGACCAGGCTCACTTTGGAAAAAGGACGTCGTGGGGTCGAAGTGGATAGGTCCTAGAGCTGTACCAAAATTGGCAAAACTTCCCACTGGAGATGTCGGGTTAGGATTTTCCTGAAGGTTTCCGAAGAATGAATTTTTGTCAGAAAAAAGGTTATTAGAGTTGTCTAGAACTATCAACTCACCGTTATCTCCCGAAACAGGATCATTCGTATGTACAGCTCCTGTAAGCGTACCCAATTGAGCTAGAAAATCAGCTCCGACAGTAAAACCTATATCGATAAAATCACCGCCCACATCAAGTACATACCCTTCCATGCTCCCTTTAAATCCAAGAGGTGGAGGAGGAGCTACACCCACATTGCCTAATCCAAAGGCTCCGATGATCGTAGTTAAGGAGTCCTTTGCGAGAAAGGTTGCTGCTGACTCCTCTGCTAGAGGGCCGTGAAATTTCCCTTTAAAACCTTGAGTCGTAGTAATGGAATTGTAGACGGTACTTCCGTAGTAATATCCCTGCTCCAAGGCCTGATTCGTGGAGCTGAAAAAGCCATTTACCAAGTCTATCTGATGACCTATTCCAAGAAGGATGTTTCCAAAAACATCTCCATCGTCAAAGTCAACGGTAAGTGTAGCGCTACCAACTTCAACGATACCGGCTGGATTTTCTGAGTCATATACGGTTCCCCTTGCCGCACCTGTATATTGGTATAAGGAATCTCCTCCCGATGTTAATGCTGAAACATTAGGAAGGTCCACTGTGTCATCTGACCCAATAGCATAATACCCTGTTGCTGTATCTGAAAGACCCTCAATCTGCCATACACCCCAGCTGATGTAATCATAGGCTTCTAGTCCTGGCATACTGCTGAGGAAACTTGTACTTGGGTCGAGTAGAGGTCTTAGGGTATTGGGGTCTGATAGTTGAGAAACAAAATCTGGACCAAGTGCCGTATTCTGCTGAGGAGTTGTTTGGACACCTGAGTGCAGGGAGTCTTTTCCAGTATAAACGTTTGCGTCCCCTACTGTTCGAAATGTCGTTGTTATCATTTGGTTAAGGTCAAAAGCATCGAAGCCACCAAAAACCTTATCGGCAGATCCTTTTATATCTAAATTTAGATCCACACCAGACAATACTGATACCGCTCCAGCCGATGTAATCGCCACACCTTTCATATTACCTTTGTAGCGATCCAGTGTATAGCCCCCGCTATTCTTTGCTCCAAGAGCCCCTATAATTGCCGTAACATTATCTGAGGCGGAAAAGGATCCTACCACCTCTTCTGCTTGTGGGCCTGCGACGTCTATGGTGTAGCTATTTTCAGATCGCACCCCGTTTAATGTGGTGGCTCCTGAAAGGTAACCATCAAGATTAACTTTAAGAAACTCGTCATAAGTGATCAGGCCAAAACTCTGCCCCTGATCGAAATTCACATCGAGGATAACGCTTCCTGTTCTTCTATAGCCAAAGGGATTGAGGCTATCGAATACCGTTCCGACAGAAACCCCTGTATAATGGTAAGTAGGTGCGGGACTTGTAGAAATCGTGCTTATGGAGGGAATAAATTCTGATGCCTTATTGGCTATCCCAAAGTATCCGACCGCCCGATTTGAGTGGTTTATAGCTTCTGCACTCCACCTTCCCCAGCTTGAATACTGAAAATCATTTAATCCCGGAGCACTCACAATGTAAGTATTCCCATTATCAAGAGGAGAACTTAAAAATCCGTTACCAAATGAGCTCGTAGAATTTGAAGCCATCATTAAAAAAGCATCTTTGTTGATATAGGTATCTATACTGGAGGAGTTCGTGCCGTAAGACGACGAAGAAGCATTGCTACTATCGACTACATCAACCTGAAAAGCGGAGTTATGAAAACCTGTTTCTTGATTCGGTGACGGAAATACCGATAAAGTCATTTCAGCGCCAATCACGCCTCCTTCTATGGGAGCTGCTAGACCCTCACCGTCAACCGTGACCCCTTCCATATGTCCGACGAAACTCTCAGTTGTTATGGCTGCTTCTTCACCTGTTCTGGTTGCAATTCCCACACCGTACTGGACATCGAGGGCTCCTCCCTCGTCAAACACAGTACTGTTAAAATTGTATGTCAGGTTTTCTCCATCAGTGGAGGCAAAAGAACCATTCAAGGAGCCAGGACCACTTAAAGTAGAGCTATAAACCCCACCCTGATCATTCTCCCCATCTGTTGAAATAACGGCCATGCTGCCATTAAAACCTTGCCCATCATGAGAGCCCTTGTAAACCATGACATCGCCATTTTCGAAAAAGCTCAGCCCCTCCATCACTCCCGTATCTTGGTTGACCGCGAACTCTGAAATCCCCATATCAGTCGTAGGATGTAGGGGTGAAGTCTCCGCCTCCCCTGCTGACGTACGTAGGCTTGCCCCCGTGAAATAATTCAAAGGGCTTGCTGAAGTTAAGGGTGCTTCTATTGCCGCTATCCAGAAGTTATGTAATCCAGGAAAGATAATCTTGTCCCCATTAGCTTCTTCTTTTACGACATTCCATGTTCCCCACATCACGCCGCTTGGAGTTACATGATGTTGTGTTGCCGGATCATAAAATTCGGGTAATTCAAGAGTGTTGAAAAAACTGCTGTCTGGAGTCAGGAAGACATTCTGAGAAGTAGAAGTCAGTTCACCAAAGACGTAGTTTGCGTCGACCGCAGAGTTTATTCCGCCTACATCAAAGGCATTCGCGTTATCGAGGAGAATAGATCCTGTTACCTCACGATCTGAGAAAATGGGATGCAAGTCAAAGGACCCCTGCACATGTACTTGTTCTGAGGTCGTCGGAGTAATTTGTATGCCCTGCACAAAACCTGTGTATAAACCCTCTACCTGAGGATTTGGATCATCAAAGAGTTCGAGAAAACCTCCCGCTCCAAAAAAACCATTTGCACCATCAGTAGCCGTTACCCCTATCCCTTCTTCTTCCGAGCCATAAAGGTGCCCGTCGCCAGAAAAAGTATTTAGTAAGCTGTCATTAAATATCACTGGAGGCTGCGACCCTGATTGGCCCTCTATGTTGGGATCTTTTGTATATCCCATATTATTCATCATGCGCAGTTCGGTGATAGAGGCGTCGCTGTTGAGAGATCCCATAAAAAGGGTTTGCAACATATCGTCATGAAATACCTGTACCGGAAGTAAAACATGATCCGTAAGAGCAAGTCCCGTTAGAGGATCTGTTACAACTGTTGTGCTGGTAAATGGTTCTTCTTCAAACACCGAAAAACCATTATGAGTAAAAGCTGCTCCATAAACCTGAGCCTTATCATAATCAACGATAAAGCCTGCGCCTCCCGAATCAGTGAGTTTCTGCCCGTTGACAGTTAGAAGTGATCCCACTTCATCCTCTTCTATAAATGTTCCTGTGGTAAAATTCCCGTGTACATCGTTCACGTCTGAGCTGAAAAAATAAAGCCCTTGCTTTGCGGCAGCACTTGACTCTTTACCGAAATAGAGAAATTTCTCGCTATCCAAGACAGCTTCTTCTTTCTCCATGAGAACAAATTCAGCAATGTTGTCATAGACTCTGTTGAAGGTAGAGTCACCTATCGTAATACTGTCTTTTTGTACCTGTGAGTAAAAGTCCCCTGTTGCTATTGGAGCTGCCAATACATAGAGATCTTCCGAGTGAGTCAGGCCCTCAGAAATATCTGAAAGACGAGTGAGAGTTTCACTGAGGACAGTTTCCACTTCCTCTGTGTCAACGACCACTGACCCATTCTTTGTTATGGTCCTTTCCACCGCTACAGTTTGGGATGACTCGAAAGGATTGACAAAGAACGTGTTGGTGAAAGCTGTAAGGAGTGACTGGTCGGAGGATCTCTCTTTTGCATAGACCTCCGATGTAAAGCTTGTATCTTGAGTCCCATTAAATTCCCGTCCTACCATCCTCCCTGTGAACTCTGTCTCATCAATGGATACAATTTCTGTGACCACCTTCGTTTCATTCTCTACCACAGTAAAAGTATCTCCAGAAAGCTCCTCTATATTGATGTTAGATTCACTTGCTGTATCTGTAATAAGGGAGGATAAATCTTCAAGAGACCCGACAGAGTTAAGGTCGACAGTAATTCCCAGCCCTTCGAGAGTTTCTATCTGTTTCAAAGTCTTGGTGACTTTTTCTTGTACAATTATCTGTTCTTCTTCTGCTGCTTGAGTCGTCTCGGCTTCGATGGCAGAAGATGTGGCATCCTGTGTGTCTTCTACCGCTGATACCTTCTCTTGAGGTGTCTCTACCTCGATTGCTTCAAAAGTCGGTATATCCGTAAAGCTGAACTCCTCTACTACAAAGGACTCCATCTCCACTGCCACTACGGGTGTTTCATCGGCTGCTGAAAAATCCATCAAACCAAAATCGCCATCGGGTGTCTCTGTCTCTACAACAGCAGTCTCAACAGCTGCAGCCTCCACTGGAGCTTCCTCCATTTCAACTGATCCAGCATCTTCTTCCATCGCCATTTCAACCGTTTCGGCTTCAGCTTCTTCTACAGCGACCTCTTCTGCTTCTTGCTCTTCTACTTCGGCCGGCTCTTCATCGGGAGCCTCTTCAGCATCTGCAACAGACTCCTCCGCTTCCTGTTCTTCTGCTTCCTCTTCGGCTATGGCTTCCTCTTCCGTTGCTTCTTCTGCAGCTTCCTCTTCAGCAGTTTCTTCTTCCGCAGCTTCTTCCTCGGCTTCTTCTTCCTCCGCCTCAGATACAGCCTCTTCCTCTTCTTTTTCTTCCTCTTCTTTTGCATTTTTCTTAGCTTTTTCTATGCGTTTTTTCTCCGCTACCGCATACTTCTCTGAGGGAGACTTGGTAAACGTCACCTTCTCAACTTTGCCAGCCGAGTCCATGACAAAGCCTCTACCCGACTCGCTCACCACCATGACGGGTGGAGTAGACCTGTCTACTCCAACAGGAGCTATTGACGGTGCAAGCGTTACGCCTATCCCTCCTTTTTTCATTACCTCCAAGCCTTTGGGTCTTCCGGGGATCTTTCCATCCGATGTCATCACCTCACCAGATGTTCCGCGGATTCCTACTACTGCCGTCGCTGTCACCACTTTAAAGTTCTGTGGAGCTATTTTGCCGATCTGACCAGCCATGAAAGAGAGCATGCCGTTGTCCACAGAAGATTTGTACTCCACCTCGCCATTGAGTTGGTAAGCATAGGAGTCTATCTGGAAATCACTACTGCCCTGTAAGGCAATTTTAGACTGATCTCTGAAGGTAATTTGAGTGTAGGCACCAAGCCCTGTATCGATACGATCGCCAACGAAAATTGGAGAGGCTATTTTTAAGGCCCTTTTACTTCCGTCGGCCCCAGTAATACGCCCTTTTCCTTTGAGAGAGACCACCATACCGATCTGAGTAGGACCTGGGAATTCATTAGGTGTGGCCCTGACTTTCTCCTTTTCAAGGGGAATCTTAACAGTTGTATCCTCTGAAAGGAGGCGTGCTGGAGTGAAAGAGGTCAAAAGTAGTAATAGAAGTATTGCAGCAAAACGACAATGCGTTGACATTGGTCAGTACCCAGCTACTAGATCCATCTTGTGGGTAACAATCAGAGCCCTATCCCTGAACTCTATCGACTTTCCCATGCCTTATATGGTGGTCTACATAGGAAAACCCCAGTTTTATTATATAGTATATTCGACCCTTTTTCAATGTAGACTTCAATATATCTATATATATTTACCCTATAAATAAGCCCTTAAGCGGATTGAATATTATTAAATAAATGTTTATAATATTGAATATGTAGCTCTTATGAAGTAGCCCTCTTCGCCAACACTTTACACCTTAGATTGTTATGCTTTATGACCTAAATACCAAAGACTTACTGAACGCTCTCGAGCACAATTCAGACATGAAAAAAATCAAATTCTCCTTCAAAGAATGCAATTCCAATGAAGGTGATGCGATACTTTTCGCTTTAGAGGATCTTTACAACAACAACGAGTACGTCACTGCTATCGGCAGACACATCATAAATCACCTGCAACAATACAAGCATTTTTTCGACCCAGCAGAACTGCGAGAAGGAAAAGGCAACATCGGCTATTCCGTTGAAACCACCACGTCTTTCAAATACCATACTGAAAACGTAGGTATTATAGGTCTACCTGGTGCTATCCTCAGTACAAGGTCACTGTTTATTTTAGTGAAAGAAGAAGCCAAAGACGAGGTCATGGAAATTATCGCAAAAGCTCTCGGCGTCGAAAAATTATCTCTAGAAAGACTTCAGAGGGAAGAAGACAACATGAATGACTCTGTAAGTCGAATTATGGATATGAAATTAGGCGAAGAAGTCGATTGGGAAGTCGAAAGAGAATGGGAAGACGGCTGGGGATAAAGGCTGACATTAATTCTTATTCTCAAATTCAACACAAGTATTCTTTAAACTATCTTATTCCAAGTAAATCCATACTAATCCAAAGCTGTTTAGCGCGTAATTAGTACTAACCTACCAATTATTTTATTCACTTTATTTCACTGTAGTAGTAAAATAATAATAATAATATATTTACAACTATTCCATTAATCAACCCAAGCCTTCTTAAGGCCTCGGTAAGGCTTCCAATGAACCAAGCAAGATTCCCTACACAAGACCATGGAGCTGTCGATCCAAGTTCTGCTTGGGATACTGATGTTTGGACTACCAGAAGACCATGTGGCCACAGTGGAACAGAGCGTACAGACGTTGAACATCGCGCCTCCTATACCTTTGATAATGCACTAAAAGATATTACCCACTTTACCGGGACAATTAGCAGTAATTTAGAAAAGTTCTCGGACAGAGCTACCGAACTCGGAAACTCTCTGCAAGAATCTTACGACTTGAATGCACGCGAGCTTGTAGAAACTGATCTACCTAAGCACACCCTTGAATTTATGACCTCTGTGGCCGAGCGCTTGTCTCAAACAGGAGAATTTCTATCTGAGGCCAATAAGGATTTAGGAGAACAATGGGGCGAGATCTCAGGTGATTACGAGAGCAAAACCCTGACAGAACGCATGTCAACCGGTTTGTCTGATCTCGCATCTCAAGCGGCCACCGGAATAAGTGATATCGCTAGTACCTGCTTTGAACAATTAGCTGATTCTTGCTCTGGTGTATCTCCCGAATCCTTGAGAGAACATGATTTTACTGCCCTCCCATCCACTCGGATTATTCAAGCAAGGTCGACTCCAGGAAAGGTAAAACATGCCTGGGGGAATTTCCATCAATCAAACGACTTTACTCGAGCAGTAAAAGACCTCAGCATTTTCCCACAGCCTAAGCTACCCACAAAAGAGCCTCTATCTATGCCAAGTGCTTATGCCTCCACAGCTCAAGAAGGGAGCTTCGAGGTAGATCTTTTCGCAGACATTTTGGATCAAGGAAGAAACTTATTTCAAAATATTGGAGTAGTATCTCCTCTCTATCATCATGAACCTCCCCGCCCAATACTAGCCCATAGACCTCCTTTCATGGAACCTCGCCCCGTAATTCATGCCCAGCCCCTTTTTCATGCACCCTTTTTGGGACTACAACACACACCCAACTATCAGATTCCTCCTAATCCTCCCTTCATGGAACCTCGCCCCGTAATTCATGCCCAACCCCTTTTTCATGTCCCCTCATGGGGACTGCAACACACACCCAACTATCAGATTCCTCCTAACCCTCCTTTCATGGAACCTCGCCCTGTAATTCATGCCCAGCCCCTTTTTCATGCACCCTTTTTGGGACTACAACACACACCCTACCATCAGGCTCCTCCTAACCCTCCCTTCATGAGATCCCCCCCAATCCCCCAGGGAAATCTTTTTGCAGATATCACTAATCAGGGGAATTCCTTCTTCCAAAACCTCAGACTATTCGAGCCCGATCCCGTACAAATTCCCAGACATGCAATCCCTTCCCATCAAACCCCAAGTGTAGCTATTCAAAGGGAAAGTAAACCCTTAGACCGTGAAAAAGTTAGAACCTTAACGAACCTACTGAAAAGTGAAGAAGAAGCCATAAAAATCGTAAGATTCATCGAAGAACACGGAAACCTGATAAAACCTGGAGAGTTCGTCGCGCGTAATAGTTTGCTAAATAGAGATATTTTCACTCCACCCCGCTCTTTGACAAGGCTGGCCACAGGAGAATGGATCGTCCACCTTCGCAGTAAAACTGGAGGAAAAAGACTTGGCTCAGGAACTTTCAAAACATTTAAGCACGCCCTGAATTACCAAACCGGACAGATCGTAGCAAGTGGAACTGGAAGTGCTCAATCTACGAAAGAAGAAGAAGACGTATTAGAGGAAGCTAAAATAGGCAGTAGACTGAGGGGGAAACGTGGGATTGTGGGCTCTCATACTGCAGTACAATATTTTTCCAAATCCCGGAATAAGAAAAAAATAGGAGTGATATCCGAACTATATAATGGTGGGGAGCTAAACGCGTATATACCCGCCTTGGCTAAAAATCCTATCCCTACTATGAGTCAAAGGGAAAAGGGAAAAGTTGTAATGGATGCCCTTCACGGTTTAAAAGCCTTGCATGATGAGGGCACCTATCATAGAGATATAAAACCTGCAAACATCCTGGTCCATAGAGACCCGAATACCGGTCAAGTAAAAGGAGGGATTACCGACTTTGGATTTGCGTGCCCCGTAAATCCTCCATGGAATGAAACCTTTCTTCAAAAACAGTCTCGCATTAAGGTAGGTGGTACTCCGGGATATATTCCACCAGAACATTTCAATGGGCCAAGTTCGACAAAGGGAGATATCTACGCCATGGGACTTACCCTTTACGAGTTTTACACGGGCGATTCGACTCCTTGTATAAATATCCAGACCCGAGGTATGCCCCCTTTATTTCCTGACACTCCCATTGGCCGGTTGGCTCAAAGCTGCATGCAGCCTGATCCCAATCGACGCCCAGACATTAACCAACTAATCAATGAATTTTCTCGCTGTATGCAATACGAAGGGGTGCATGTCGCATAAAGCTATCACCAGCTTCATTGTCGAAGGTTTGCGTCCTGTTTACAAAAAGCTGAATATCTGACCTAAAATTCTGCCAATTCGCACAAAACAACAAACTTTAACCTACTTTAACACTAACTTTAATAAACATAACGCTACTAGCTAGTAATTACACAAACTTCCAATTATACCAATTAACAACCATCTGCACCTATATACTTAATATAATATAATGATAAAATACTTATATATAGTTCCGGTTCTCAAATAGATCCCTATTCTATTTGCGATCGTCAGTATGGGGAGATATCACATGGAGCCAAGCTCAAGCTTTTCCACATCTACACGCGGTGCAACTCCCGTTCATCAACCACCTCTTTCTAAAAGCACGAGCCATGGAACAGGAAGGGGAATTGAGCAGAAGACCCATTCCATCTGGAACAGTTTCTGTCAAACGATTTCAAGCGTTGCTTCCCAAGTGGGAAAATCCCTCGCAGAGGCAATAGAAAAAGGCTGTTGCTCGGGAGACGAATTTCTGGACGCAGATGAACTTAATTTTCCTGATCTTGAAGCTGGTCATCCTGCACAACGTACCGACAGGGCTTCTAAACAGACTTTTGAACACGAACCCACATTGGAAAGAAATGAAATGACAGATCCCCGCAGGGCAGAATTGCATACTTCTTTTGATCGCAAAGCTCAGGAAACCAGGGATCACTCTCTCCTACAAGGACATATAACCCAAGGGGCAGCCAATGAATCCTCCGGTCTATCAGATTCTATATCATCAACTTGGGGGAATTTTACTAAATGGGTTGAGTCCTGTTTTCCAGTGGACACGGGCAAAGAACAAGCCTGCCTAAAGGATAATAGTTTTCAGCCATTAGTTCTTAAGGCTCCGGAACAGCATACTATGGGTAGCTCCGCTGAGAAAACCCACAAAGAAACTCCTGGAATGATTGCTAATATCGGCGATACTTTAGCAAGGAATACAGCCTTCATCGATGCCGTACTGATTGTCGATGGTCTGGCAGGTGGTGTATTGGACGATGATGTTGCAGATATCGGCAAAGTTGCTCTTCGCGGCGGCCAACTCAGCGAATTGTCCACACCAAGTAGCACTCCTAAAAACCTTGCTGTAGATCTTGCAAGAGCAACTGGTAAAACAACCAAGCTCGCTTTAGACGGTGCAAAAGTAGAAACAGCAGGCGCAATATCATCGGGGCTTCAAGCAGAAACAGGAGTAGTGCTAGGTTTTGGAGTTGTTCTAGCTCCTCTAGCTGTCGCAGTTGGTGCTTGGAGAGCCGGAAAAAACGTCGAAAAAATCGTCAATATGAACGTACACGAAACAGCAATTGAAGCGTCTGTGCTTAAAAAACGCGGTTTAAAAACCGGGTTCACCCCTAAAATGAGACAAGCATTTGTAAAAGAAATACTCCACGTTCTAAACCTTGTCGACAAAAGTTTAGGTTATGAAGACACAAGAGAAGCAATAATGGCCTTTGATCCTGAAACACAAAAAGTATATGAATCAATACTTGATGAACTCCAAAAAGCTGAAGACGAGGCCTTTCAAGGGGGAGAAGATGGTACAAAACCTTTTAATGAGCTTAATGAAACGGAGCGTCAACAAGTTCTCAGTCAAATATCCAATAAAATAACCCAATTACACGCCTCAACAGCACTTGATCTGACAGCTAATACCGCACTTGTTACAGGTGGTGTCCTTACACTGGCTGGCATTACCTTTCTTCCTGCTGTTGCTGTTGCTGTTCCCATTGTCGCGGGTGTAGGAATTGTTGCGGGCCTTGGTAAAGCTGCAGTAAATACTGTTCAAATTGGTGCTACCCATGAAGAAACGGCAAAACTTACTCAAAATAAAGTATCGGAGGACATAAATGCTGTAAAAGAAGGCGTTCAAGAATGGGGAAGCTGGACGGAGAAAATGGTTAGTGGTGCAGGAGACCGCTTTAGCCAAATGTATCAGGATACAGAAGGTTACGCTGAAAGTTGGGTTGAAAACTTTGAGAAACACTTCCCCGGTGATACGGAGTTCTCTGATGCATCCACAACAGCCGGCTCCGAGTACGGTGATGAGACTTCGCCTTTTTCCTGGCTTGGGACAAACCTTGGGATTCGAGTACATTAAAACCCGGTGGTGAGTTGTAATTAATCCAAAATCATTCTAAAATGCCCCGAAATCAAAGATTCCCTAATTTTAATACACAAGTCAGAGCTTAGTTACTCTTTGTAGATTCAACTTGCCAACCGAACGGTTAGTGACAAAAAAATAGGCCATTGTTCATTCCTTATTTGACGAATAAGGGAGGTCACAATGGCCCATCTATATAGCAGGCTTACTTTATCTGAAAGAAAGCTGATTTATCAACATAATAAAGCCAATAAAAGCATAAGTCAAATCGCAAGCTATTTAGGTCGAAGTAAATCAACAATTTATGATGAGCTGCATCGTGGCGGTCGAGTACCTAAAAATTACCATTTTAATTGGGCACAAGCACATGCTGATCGCTGTAAATCCCGAAATCGTAGAAAAACAAAGATTCAAGGCTCTTTAGAGTCAATTATTCTGGCCTACCTTTTTGAGTATCACTGCTCTCCACAACAAATCAGTGGCCGTTTAAAGAAAGAGTTCCCATTATTTTGCAGATCCTGGTCACCCTCAGCAAAGAGGTACTAATGAAAATACAAATGGCTTAATTCGAGAATATTTTCCGAAGAAAACAGACTTGAGACAGTACTCAAATGAAGAAGTTGCCAGAGTAGAAAACATTCTAAACCAAAGACCAAAAGCAGTTCTCTCTTACGCTACTCCCAAGGAAGTGTTTACTTTAGCTAGAAAAGATCCAGAGAAAAGGCTCAACAACTTCATTTTTTGAGGCTCAAGCGGTGGTTTTTTCTTGTGGCTTTCCCTCTCACCCGTGACTTGCCTTGGAGGGAAAGCCACAAGGAAAGGCCGACGCCCACGACAAAAATCTTTACACTTTCTTTAAGTAAATCACATGTAAATGAACTAAAATATACTTAAAAATAGAGACATAAACTCCGGAATGAGCAAAAAGTCTCTATTTTGATCTCTTGCCGTTCGGCTAGACTGTTGAATCGCAAGTGCTCATAAAGCTGAGGTAAAGCCCTGACTTGCCTGTGAGGTATTAACATTTTGATTCCATCAAAATGTTAAAATATCCATTATGTTCACATGAACATACAGATAGCAACAGAGCGAAT
>JBLFWS010000043.1:0-21790 GCA_047611865.1 Chlamydiales bacterium | reverse complement strand
TCGTTCTCTGCAAAAAGTATTTGAGCATGTTCATTAGCAGCTTCTATGTACTTATTTTCCGTCACTTTGTCGGGCATTTGTTCAATGTAAGAAAAAACAAAGTTAAGAATAGTTTCTTTTGATGCGCGGTGCTTGGGACCCAAAGTGGAGAACAAGCTGAAAAAATCGTTCACTTGCTGGGAGAGTTTTAGTGATTTTGTAGTGGCTATATCGAGGATTTTGTTAGCTTGCTTTTTTGTGAGTTTGGCATCTGTTGCTTCGCTCATTTCCGCATCTTCGACTTCAGGAAGTACTATGGAACCATCTTCGATGAGCTCTTTAATGAATTCATTGCGCTCTTGCATTAAGAGTTGAATGGCTTTATCTCTGGTCATTTCAATGGGTGCTTCTAGCATTCCAGACCTTACCCTGGAGTAGCGTTGCACAGTTTCTTCACTCTCGTTTGGTTTAACCCTTTTCTTGCTTGGCTCTAGCAGATATTCTTCTGTATCGCTCTCTGCTTGGGGTACCCCCATTGCCTTGGCAATGTCTTCAGGAGTTAGTTTTAGGCCATCGTATCTTTCTTCTGTTTCCTCTCTTCCTCGCTTGCGGCTAGGTTCTTGTGAGAGTTCAAAAAGCTGTTCCTGGTGACGTGTAACAATACTTGACATGTGTTTTCCTCCCTAAAGGTATTCCGGGTGGACACAAAGTAAAAACTTAATATTATATTGTCAAATTATATTGTGGAAAAATTGTATTGATACTTAAGCAGGCCTTCCAGATTAAGCACGTTATTAAATTAAAAACAGGATGGCAGGATGAACAAATATCCTCTTTATCAGAGGTTTTGTTTATACTACACGGAGAGCAATTTGATACCTTCTCACCCGATCTTTTGCTGCCTGGTACCGCGCTCGACCTCAGTAGCGCACAAGTGGCTACCTTCGGTCTCCGCACGGCACCAGACAGCAAAATATCTGGGTGGAAAGGCATCAAATTGCACCCCGCACAGTATACACCGAAATAAATTGAGGAATTGCTTCGGCATATATATAGTTATTAGTAGTTTGTGGAGGATTGTATAAGAGTTGTATAATTAAAATTTAAATAATTAAATGGACTCAGCAGTTTCTCTGGGGCTCGTTTGAAAAGTTTTTATCTACTGAGCTTTAATGAATAATACTGTACAATTCTTGGGTTTCAATACCTCTAATATAAAAGGTGTGCAGATGGTGGATTTGAACTGTGAGCAGAATGCAGCTGTTGAACATATAGATGGGCCTTTACTCGTTTTAGCTGGTGCAGGATCGGGAAAAACCCGCATTGTTACTACGCGTATCGTTAATCTTTTGGACAAAGGGGTTCCTGCTCACCAGATTCTTGCTGTTACCTTTACCAATAAGGCAGCGGAAGAGATGAGGGAAAGGGTGCAGTCTATGACGCAAAGTGCTCCTCTTATCTGTACTTTTCATAGTCTTGGCGTAAAAGTTTTAAGGCAGTGTGCGGATCATTTAGGTTATGGAAAGGATTTCACCATTTATGACGAAGACGATGCTTTGAAGCTTATCAAAGTTTGTATGAATGAAGCGGGGATTAGGGACCGAGATATTAAGCCAAAATACTTTAAACACAAGATATCTACTGCAAAAAATCAGCTTCAATCACCAGACAATATTGATTTTACCGATCTGACAAGTGAGAAAGAACAGCTATTCCCCGAAATTTATGCTTCGTATCAGCGTAAACTGGAGGCATACAATGCTTTGGATTTTGATGACCTCCTTTTTGTTATGGTGCGCCTTTTAAAAGATTGCCCAGTGGTCTTAGAGTATTACCAGAATTTATGGCGTTACCTACTTATCGATGAGTACCAGGACACGAATGAAGCACAGTATTCTATTGCGAGGATGCTCGTGGAGAAAAGCCAGAACATTTTCGTCGTGGGGGATCCTGATCAATCTATATATTCTTGGCGTGGTGCTAATATCCACAATATTCTTTCTTTTGAAAAAGATTACCCTAATGCAAAAGTGGTCAGGCTGGAGCAGAACTATCGGAGCCATGCCAACATTTTGAATGCCGCCAATGAGTTAATACGTTGTAACAGCGATCGTTATGAAAAGAACCTCTGGAGTGACCTGGGTGATGGTGCTAAAATCACATTATATAGTGGTGATACGGACCGGGACGAGGCAAACTTTGTAGTACGGAAAATTTCTCATCATCGGGGAAATGGAAACTCCTATAACGAAACAGTTATCTTTTATCGAACAAACGCTCAGTCAAGGGTTTTTGAAGATGCTTTAATGTATAATCGTATTCCTTATGTTATTGTGGGGGGGATTTCCTTTTATCAAAGGCGAGAGATTAAGGATATACTCGCCTATCTTAGGATGGTGCAGTCCGGGGCTGATTTTGTTTCATTTTTACGGACTATCAACCTACCTAAGAGAGGGATAGGAGATACTACGATCAATAAAATACGTATGGCAGTGGACAAGAGTGAACTAAATATTTTGGACTATTGTGTGAAGCTGGCAGAAGGAGAAATTAAAGCTGACGGTTTTCGCTTTTCAGCAAAACAAAAGGAAGGTTTGATTTCCTATGTTAATGTTATCCAGCATTTGCGCAAAGTAGCTGAGGAAGAGAGTCTTAGTTCTCTTGTAGTAACAACTTTACGTCAATCAGGTTATCTGGACTATTTACGTGGGGATAAAGAGACTTATGAGGATCGCCGGGCGAACTTGGACGAACTCGTAGCGAAAGCTGTTGAGTGGGAAGAGCATAACGAAGAGGGACAATTGTCTACTTTTCTAGAAGAACTATCTCTGAGAACTACTCTGGATGAGTCTACTTCAGAAGATGATAGGATTAGCATGATGACAGTGCACAATGGCAAGGGTTTAGAATTTAACTTGACGTTTCTTGTAGGGATGGAAGAGGACTTATTCCCTCACGCTAACTCTAGAGGAAGCCAAGAGTCCCTCGAAGAGGAGCGGCGACTTTGTTATGTGGGAATGACAAGAGCTAAAGAATATCTTTACATGACATCAGCAAAAACACGCTATATCTGGCAAGAACAACGCATTATGCGTCAAAGTCGATTTTTACGTGAAATCCCCGAAGAGTATATTGAGAGGGAAGCTAACGTATCCTCAAGTCGTTTTGGTTCTAATTGGTAGGGCTTCCTCAGGGCATTTTCTGTAAAATAATTCTTTTATTTTTTGCATAAATCCGTACACTCAGCAATATATGGGCGAAGCGTTCGGCCAATAAACGAAGGAGAGAATCATGAGTTATTCCATGTCTTTAAACCTTCAGCAAAAGAATGTCCAGAGCCTCAAGCAGACGCAACGCCTTATTATGTCCCCACAAATGCAGCAAGCGATTCACCTCTTGCAAATGCCAGTTATGGAATTGACAACCATGATTGAAGCAGAGATGGAGCAGAACCCTGTATTAGAGTATGGAGAAGAAATAGATCCTGACGACAGCTTACAACAAGATATTGAGAGTGAGATTCACGAAGAGAACCAAGACGCCGATCTTCCTGTAGAGGAAGAAATTACCTTTGATGATCAGGATTTTGGCATAATGAGGCGGCTTGATGAGGAATTTGGAGATCACTTTGCTGAAAGTGGAGGGGGCCATACCAAAAGGTCTTCTGATGAAGAGAAGTTGAAGTCCTATATGGAGAGTTCCATATGCGCCCAGAGCTCTCTTTTTGAGCATCTGATGGCACAGGCTAGGCAAAGCCTGGAATCACAGGAAGATTTAGACCTTGCTGAGGCTATCATTGGTAACCTTGACCAGCGGGGGTTTTTGGAAATGCCCTTAGAGGAGATATCTCTTCTTTACGAAGCTGAGTTAAGTAAGGTTGAAGAGGTATTACTTGAGATACAATCATTTGAACCTCACGGAGTAGGTGCTGTTGATGTAAGGGAGTCATTGCTCATTCAACTGGCTTTTCAGGGGAAAAAAGATAGCATTGCGTACAAAATCATCGAAAAGCATTACGAGGACTTGCTGTACAACCGCATTCCTTTGATCAAAAAGAGTTTGTCTACGACAGCTGATGAAATTCAAAAGGCTGTGCACGAAGAGATCGCTCGTTTGGATTTATACCCCGGTACCTGGTATTCCAACGAGGTTGTTCCCCACGTTACGGCGGATGTAATCGTTAGCAGAGAGAATGGTAAGCTCCTAGTGAGCATTGATGGAGAAACCCTACCCTTTCTGAAACTCAACTCAAAGTATCTTAAAATGCTAGGTGACAATGACCTAGCTGAGGAAACAAAAGAGTATATCCGTAATAAAGTGGCTTCAGGAAAGTGGTTGTTACGCAATATTCATCAGCGAAACGATACTCTTTTGAAGATTACCGAGTATTTAGTGAAACGTCAGAAAAACTTTTTCCTGGATAACAAGGGAAACTTATTGCCCCTTACAATGAAGACTGTTGCAGAAGAACTTGATCTACATGAGTCAACTGTAGCTAGAGCAGTGTCTAATAAATACGTAGATTGTCCAAGAGGTTTACTCCCCCTGCGTTCGTTTTTTACTAACGCATACGTTACAGATGAGGGAGAGATTTCTTCTAGAACTGTCAAAGACTATTTGAAAGATGTAATCGGGAAAGAAGACAAAAATAAACCTTATTCTGATGAGACCATTTCAGCTTTGATAAAAAAGAAAGGGATTCCCTGCGCTCGAAGAACGGTAGCCAAATACCGTAGGGAGCTCAATATTGGAAATGCCTCTCAGAGAAGAAAATATAGATAAGTTCATCAGGCGTGGGGCTGTTCTTAGCCTCACGCACTATTTTATACCTAAACTTTAGAAATAGGCTATATTGAGAAGTCTCCAACGCAGAGACCTAGATTTATTCTCATGAGCATATTGTAGGATTGTTGGTGAAAGATCTTCGGAGAATCGATAGATTTCCTTATCGGTAAGGCGATAAATTACAGCGTTGGCTTTGTCTTTGCTTGACAAGAGTGCTTCGAGATTTTCGAGGCATTTTTCAAAAACACGGTGGAGCTTCCAGATACGCCATAGACCATAAAGGATTAGAAAAAGAGGAATAAGTTTTAGCCACATTGCTGTAGCGTAGAGAGAAAAATTTTGGGTAAAGAGAAGAAAGTAGTCGAGGGCGACAATAAAGGAGATAATAAGAGCAAATGCCATAGTTTCTTCGGGAGATTGTATAATGGGCCCAAGAAGCCGTCTCAATGGAGAGCTACTCGTTCGGTAAGCTAGAATTTCTTCGAATTCAGGTTCATGAAAAGCCATTCGGCCAACATGGACGGCTTCATGAGAAAGGATCTCATTACGTTGATAAATCCACAAGTAAGTTGAAGAAGCTTTAAAAGCTTTCCGAAGCTGGAAAAAGATTATGGGGGAGCCTTCATTTACCTCAGGAATCCATGAGCTGCCACCATGCCATACGGAAAGATCGTGGTTGTTGTAGAAAGCAGGTACCCAGCTAGGGGCCATATCAAACAAAGTTTTGCATATGTGAAAGGCGGATTCTTTTTCTTGAGTAGGGATTTTGTCTTCAGCACGAAAGGGAAAGAGTTCTTCAGAACTCTCCAGGTATTCATCGATATTGTTAGCAAAATGCAAAGAATCCTTCACTCTGGATAAAAAGTGATAGCTTTGTTCGTTTGGGCCAGGAATAAAACCTTGCTTGTTAAACTCAAGAAGTTGGCTATCAGAGATATTTGTTGTCATAACTAAGCTTTTAAAAGATCTAATTCCCTTTATAGTAGACTATTTTGCAATTATTATTGAATGAATCCAAAAAAAGAAAGAAGATGCCTAGTAAAAATAGCGTATAGCATTAAAAATAGGGTGCTTAGAACCGAGTTGCTATCCTATTTAAAACAAGCTGGCGGAGGCAGAGGCTTATTGATCAATTTTAACGTGAAGCTACTAAAGTACGGTCTTCGACGCTTAATCGTATAAAATAGCTCTCCCCATCTCATCCCTCCTCACTGATCTCAGTGGCTCAGTGGTTATTTATGCAACAACACCTCCTATAGAGCGGCTACAGGAACGCTTACAACTCATCTACTTTCTGTTGTGACGAGGCCGCTACAAGGTTAGCGTCAAATCAACCCATCTTGACAGTTACCCATATTAAAGAATGGGATGTGATATTGGCGAAGCCTTCATGAGTCCGGAGGGCGTCCGCTTAGAGCCTCGGGTGACTTAAGCTTGCGAGGGAACTCGTGGTGGAAGTTAGGAGATATAGAGCCCGAGGAACGAGGGCGATTGAAGCTTGTTTCACCTTTCAATCGCCCTGGCGGGCTCTTTTCCCCATATAAAACGTCCAGGGTTCCTTCGCAAGCTTAAGTCACCCGAGGCTCTAAGCGGACGTCCTCCGGACTCATGAAGGCTTCGCCAATGCCAAACCATAATGGGTATACTGTCAAGATGGGTTGATTTGACGCTTACGCTACAAGATCTCATGAGTAAGGATTGAGTCGGTATTGAGAATTTTATTTAGGAGCTTTTTCATTGGGAAACTCATACGTCTTTGAGGGTCTATGCGACATCGGGGTTTAAATAAATTGTATATGATGTTACATTCACTTTGATTTTGGGCAATGTCGGTAGTGTAGATAAGAAATTTATTAAGGTTCGAGTCCGAGACTTTTTACTTGAACATTGTCCTGTGGATATGGCACGCTTTTTGGTCGCTCACAATATGAGCAATCCACTTTTTATGAATGTGTTTAGGTTTGAGGTTTCCACATGACTCATCAAGAAGGTTACGAGGAATTTACTGACAGCCAGATTAATCTTCTGGAACGCTTTGTCACCAATACTTCGTGTAATATCTTTGCTTTACGTAATTTACCTGAAGTAATTAAAGGGGCTTTGTTCTCTCGCTACTCTCGCTCGCGACTGGGACTACGCTCTCTATTGCTGAAAGAATTTGTAGCTAATGATGAGGTTGCTTTCGAAAGCATCGTAGGGGCAGGTTCTGAAAGTAAAGAGTCTACCCAAGATCAAATGCTTGCGATTAAAAGAGCCCAGAATTTCTATGACCGTATTCTTGATGGATATGGTGATGATTCTATTGGAGAGCTAGGAGGTGCACACCTCGCTATCGAAAATGTATCAATGATTGCTACAAAGGTTTTGGAAGACTGCCGGATCGGTGGCTCTCCTTTGGAAAAATCGACTCGTTATATTTATTTCGACCAGAAAATTCAGGGAGAATATCTCTTTTATAAAGAGCCTATTCTTATGACCTCAGCGTACAGACAGATTTACATCGACACCTGTAACATGTTATTTGATACCTACAGTAAGTTGATTCCGTCTGTAACAGAGCTCATTGAAGAGAGATTCCCAAGAACCGAAGAGATATCCAAGGCAGCCTATACCGCAGCTTTGAGGGCTAAAGTATTAGATTGCCTGCGAGGCCTGTTACCCGCAAGTGCCCTGACAAATATGGGGATTTATGGGAATGGCCGTTTCTTTGAAAGTATGATACGGAAGCTTCATAGCAATAATCTTGCAGAACTACAGGAAATTGGTAAGAAGTCATACGAAGAGCTTTCAAAGGTGATTCCTTCTTTTGTCAGACGATCTGAAAGTACCCACAAGCACTGTAAGTCAGGAATGGCCTTTAGTGAATCAATGGAAGAGCAAATTCGAGCGGTAACAGCAAAACAGGAAGAGTTTCCTGAAAGATCTCTAGCTTCTGGTGTTCGTTTGGTTTCTAGTGATCCTCAAGGAGTTATGAAAGTAGCAGCGGCCCTTCTTTACTCTTATAGTAATCAAGGTCTCCCGGAATTGCAAAAGCATTGTAGTGAGTTACCCGAAGAAGAAATAGCGAGTATTCTTGATTCAGCTTGTTCCTCAAGAGACAATCGTCGCCATAAGTCTCCTAGAGCTTTGGAACACGCAGAATTTACTTTTGAAATAGTGGCTGACTACGGCATCTATAGAGATTTACAGCGACACCGTATTCTCACTCAGGATCGTCAGTTACTTACCTGTGATTACGGATTTTATAGTCCCGCAGAACTGTCTGGAACAGAGATACTTAATGAATACAATGATGCTCTGATGAAAGCAAAAGAAGTGTTTGATACAATCAAAGATGAGTTGCCAGAAGAAGCCCAATATGTGGTTCCTATGGCTTACAATATTCGCTGGTATTTTCACGTAAACTTGAGATCCTTGCAGTGGCTTTGTGAGCTGCGTTCTTCTCCAGCAGGTCATCCAGGGTACCGTTATGTAGCTCAGGAAATGGCAAAAGCTGTTTTTGATAGTGTTCCAGAGTTCGAACGTTTCTTTAAGTTTGTAGACTTTGAGGGGTATGAATTAGGGCGCCTGCAACAGGAAGAGCGTACGGCTCGGAAAAAAGTAGAGAGCGTTTAAGTTTTCAAATAAGCAGTACAGTCACCAGTACTGCTTATTTTTTATTCAAATATAGCAGGGTGTGTATTAAAATTACGAAACGTCGCTTTCGAATCAGTTTTGAGATGTAAGTTGTTTAGCTGTTGTATTTTTGTGTGCTGCTGTGCTAGCATTGGATTAATTTATTTGTTATAGTAGTGTCTTTAAATGTCTGCTCATAATATGCATCAGCATGATCTTTTTGACGATGTCCAGTCTGCCCTGTTCCTTTCTTGGGATAAGTTGTGGTGGAGTTGGAATCGCAACATCTTATTTATCTAGAGAGTATTCTCTCTGGCGATTCTCGAGCTCATTAAACTAGTAAATAAAATCATGGCCTTGCCTTGGATGCTTTAATTAAAAGATCAATAAACTGTTGGTACACATAATGCGATATATTCGCTCTTTAACAGGTCAGGTATTTGGGGGCATCTTACTCGTTTCGGGATGCTGTATTGGCTCTGGGATGCTGGCACTGCCCATATCTACTGGAGTTGCTGGATTCGTTCCCTCCATTCTCGTGCTCTTTATTACTTGGCTTTTCATGTTAAGCACAGGCCTGATGATTTTGGAGCTAAATATCAAATATGGACAGGATGTTAACTTAGCTACTATGGCAGAACTTACTTTGGGTTTTCCCGGAAAAGTTATTTCTTGGGGAACTTTTTTGTTTCTTTTCTACTGTGTAATGGTTGCTTATTCTGTAGGAAGTGGAGCTCTTTTTGTGAGTTCTGTAGAAATGATAAGTGGCAAAAGTATAGCTCCTTGGGCGGGGAGCCTCTTCTTTGTCATGCTTTTTGGAGCCTGTGTTTACCTAGGTACTGGTTTAGTGGATCACTTTAATAGAGTGCTAATGATTGGTCTTGTAAGTTCCTATTGCTTTTTGATAACGGCAGGTATCTCGGAAGTTGATACTAACCTGTTGGCAAACAGCAATTGGGAAGCATCTCCTTTTATTGTTCCCGTGGCTATTGTGGGTTTTGGTTTTCATCAGTTAGTCCCTACTTTGACAGCCTATTTTGAAGGGGACAGCCAAAAAATGAAAAAGGTTATCGTTGGTGGTTGCACGATTCCCTTGCTCGTATATATTTTTTGGGAAACACTCGTTTTGGGTATAGTGCCTCTTGAAGGGGAAGGTGGGATTCGTCATGCTCTGATGAAGGGAGAGACGGCAACGCAGACTTTGCTAGGGTTTTTGGAGAGTCCATGGTTGATTATAGCTGCTCAATCGTTTGCTTTTTTTGCGCTGGTTACTTCTTTTCTAGGGGTATCTTTAAGTTTCGTGGACTTTCTTGCAGATGGCTTAAAAGTAAATAAGACAGGGGAAGGAAAAGTTTTTTTGTGCGGGCTTGTGATGTTACCTCCTTTTGTCATTTCACTCACGTACCCAGGGGTTTTTCTTACAGCCCTGGACTATGCTGGAGGCTTCGGCGCCGCCTTGTTATTTGGTGTGCTGCCCCCTCTCATGGTGTGGTCTGCTCGTTATCGGGATGATGGAGAATCGGAGCGTTGCTTTCCTGGAGGTAAGAAATCTCTTTTGGCAGTGTTGATTTTTGCGTGTGCTGTAATATTTTTTAAGCTGTTTCAGGAAATGGGATGGACAGCGATTCTTTCCGAAGCAGATACCTATACCTAGTTGTGGAGAATTGCAATGAATGATAGTCGATTGTTAGGAGGAATCCTCTTGGTTGCCGGGACGGCAATTGGTGCAGGTATGCTTGCACTACCTATTTCTACTGGCTTAGCAGGGTTTTATCCTTCTCTTTTTCTCTTTTTCGTCAGCTGGGGTTTTATGACCTTTACGGCATTTTTGCTTTTGGAAGTGAATTTGTGGATGGATGGTGAGGCAGATCTTATTTCGATGGCTCAAAGTACGCTGGGTTCTTTTGGTAAGTATGTGAGTGGGATTAGCTATCTTCTTTTACTCTACGCATTGACAGCTGCTTATATAGGAGGTAGCTCTCATATTGTGGGAGAAGCTATTGAGAATTTGATAGGTTTTGACTTGCCCCAATGGTTTACCCCAGTGTTAGTGCTAGGCTTCTTTTCTTTTGTGGTATACTTGGGGACACAATCTGTAGATTACCTCAACCGATTACTGATGGTGGGTTTGATAGCTTCCTATTCTTTACTTGTTTGTTTTGCTCCAGCTCACGTCACGATGGAAAACTTTGAGCATACAGATTGGAGCTATCTTGCAATGTCAGTGTCTGTAGTCGTAACCTCATTTGGTTTTCATGTAGTAATTCCTTTTTTGACGACTTATTTAGATAGAGATCTTAGGAAACTCAAGATATCTCTTTTTGTGGGTTGTCTGATTCCCCTTTGCGTTTACGCTGTCTGGGAATTTCTTGTCTTGGGAGTGGTACCTCTTGAAGGGCCAAATAGCATTTTGGAGGCTTGGTCAGGTGATATGCCCGCTACAGATCCTCTAAGGGCAAGCTTGCAAAGTCCATGGCTATCTGTTGGCGCGCAATTTTTTGCATTTTTTTCTATATCGACTTCTTTTTTGGGGGTATCTCTAAGCCTATTTCATTTTATAGCAGATGCTTTGGATTTGAAAAAAGGAAGCTCTGGTAAGCTGGCTGTTTGCATGCTGACATTTTTACCGCCTTTGACCTTTGTACTGACAGGTGTAAGAGGCTTCTATCTTGCACTAGAGTATGCAGGGGTATTTGTCGCTGTATTACTGGGAATTCTTCCGGCCTTAATGGCTTGGTCTGTTCGCAAGCAAACTGCTAAACCCGCTATTTATACGGTAATGGGTGGAAAGACTTCTCTTGTATTGGCGATTACTTTCTTTTCGGGGGTAGTTGTCTTGGAAGTAGCGAATAAGATGGGCCTACTGCAATGCGTGGCAAGTGAATATATTAAATAGTATTGAGGAATAAGATGACAGATACAGAAAAAAAGCGAATTTTAACTGGCGATCGCCCTACAGGGCGTCTTCACCTTGGGCATTATGTGGGTTCGCTTAAAAATAGAGTCGCATTACAGGATGAATACGATTGTTCTTTTATAATTGCCGATCTGCACGTGCTTACTACAAAGCCGCAGAAAAAGCATATTATTGAGATTAGAGACAATATAAAAGATATGGTCCTTGACTACCTGGCCTGCGGTATTGATCCGGAAAAGTCCGTCATATATCTCCAGTCTGCGGTGCCTGCAATTTATGAGATGAATCTGATTTTTGAGATGCTTGTTTCGTTGAACAGGTTGACGGGATTGCCGAGTTTGAAAGATATGGCAAGAAACGCTCATATCGATGATGAAAGCATGTCCTTTGGTTTGATTGGATATCCTGTATTACAGTCTGCCGACATTCTTATGCCTAGAGCTCACCTTGTTCCTGTTGGTAAGGATAATGAAGCACATATTGAGCTGACAAGAAGTATTGCTCGTCGTTTCAACCAATATTACGGTGAAGTCTTTCCTGAACCGGAGGTTCTCCTCAGTGATGTACCTACACTTATCGGTACTGATGGGAAAGGGAAAATGAGCAAATCATTAAATAATACGATCTTTCTTTCTGATGATGCGAAAGTTGTTCAGAAAAAGGTTAAGGGGATGTTTACTGATCCCAAAAGGATTAGTGCAGATACTCCTGGGACAGTAGAAGGCAACCCTGTGTTCATTTATCATGATATATTCAACCCAAATCATGAAGAAATAGAAGACCTCAAGGAGCGCTATCGTAAAGGTTCTGTTGGTGATGTGGAAGTGAAAGATAAGTTAGCAATCGCGTTGAATAATTTTCTTAATCCTATTCGGGAACGTCGGAAAGAGTTTGAGGCTGATAAGGGTTATGTAGAGCAGGTTATCTACGAAGGCACTCATAAAATGATTGAGACTTCAGAGGCTACTCTTAAGGAAATGCGCTCCGCGATGGGGATTTCTGGAGGGTGGAAGAAAATATCTCGTGTTGCTCGTGACCGAGCAAAGTCTGCAGTGTAGTCAACATTTACGACTTATTGTACTAGTGCTTCATTTCAATCCGATTTTCGGGTTGAGCACCGATCTTTTACCGCCTAGAAAACTGTGGAGATCTCACTAACACCAAATGGGTTGGTTTCGATCTCCACAGTTCACCAGACGAAAAAATATCAGCACCCAACCTGAAAATCTAATTGAAATGCAGTACTAGTGCTCTGTCGAGCTTAATCTTGGTAAATCAACCCCCAATCTTAAGTTTGACAGAGCAATCGGGTGTTTAGAAGGGTTCCTTTGACGAACTTTTTCTGACCATCTTCCGTTGCTCAGAATGGCATTATGGCAGGTTTATCAGACGTAATTTGGCGTGATTTTAGACTATTGAAAGTCCATGAACAAGTCAGCCTGAGAGAGTTCTATAGAGGTCTCCAAACATTTAGGTGAGTCGTTCTTTACGGAGTTTACGAGAGGCGAGACTTTGTAAGAGTCCATTTGATCCCTAGGATAAGGCTTCAGAAGGCTTCCTATTATTTCTAAATTGTCAATTGAATGATCTAACCATATGCTTTCATCTTCCTCATTTAAGATTGCGGGCATGCGATCGTGTATGGGGGAAACTAAACTATTAGCATTAGTTGTGACGATACTAAAGGTTTGAAGGGGACTCCCTTGCGGGTTTATCCATTCTTCCCATAAGCCTGCAAAAGCAAAAAGTTTTTGTTCTTTGAGATGAAAGCGGAAGGGTATTTTAGAGTTTGTGGATCGGTCTTTTTTCCATTCATAGAAGCTATCACCTGGTATCAGACAGCGCTTGTGTCGAAAGGGATGACGAAATGAAGGTTTTTGAGCAAGGGTTTCAGCTCGGGCGTTTATCATTTTGAAACCCACATTTGGGTCTTTTGCCCAATGGGGTACAAGGCCCCATTTCATTGCAAAAACCTGACGGGAGGAATTTTTTGTGATTACAGGAGCTATTTGTCCTGGGGCGAGATTGTAGCGGGGGTGAAAAGGGAATTCTTTTTGATCTAAGCCAAAGCGCTTTAAAATGCTTGGACCATCGGATGTGATGGTAAATCTGCCACACATATTTAGTACTCCAATTCAATTAGATCTCTTGAGTATCGGCCTCACGATTGCTTAATCTGAATCGCCTTTCTATCGAAAGCAAGGATATGAGATAGCATACCCCTGCGAAAAGGGCAATGGTGGCTCCAGGAGGCCATTCGAATTCATAAGATATAGTGAGACCTATAAAGCAAAAGCATGTGCCTAGAAGAGTTGCCAGAAGCATCATGTATGATAGTTTTTTTGTGAACAGGTTGGCAATAGTTGCGGGTAGAGTCAGCATGGTGATCACGAGGATAATACCTACAATTTGCATCAAAAGAACTACAGAAATGGCTACTAGGACAAGTAAAAGGTAGTATAGCTTTTCTACGGGTACTCCTTGCATGAGAGCCTGTTCTTCATCGAAACAAAGTATCAATAATTTTTGATAGAGAAAAACTACTGTAGTTATGATGAGGACATCAAGAGAGAAAAGCATCCACAGGTCGCTTTTACTTACCCAAAGAATATTTCCAATGAGGTAATTGGAGAGTTCGGCATTGGAGCCAGGAGTGATAGATATAAAGATTACTCCAATAGCCATTCCCGTGGACCATAATGCAGCTATGACAGAGTCTTCCCTTTGGCGGTACCTTAAGTGAATCCATCCAATTGCGATAGCGGCAAGAATACCGGCAAGGAGGGCTCCGTGAAGAGGTGAAAGCCATACCAGACCATAAGTACGCTGGAGCCATAGAAATAGGCCTAGGCCACCTAGAATGGAGTGAGCTATGCTACCGCTGATGAAAACTATTCGTTTAACTACTACATATGAACCAATAATGCCGCTGGCAAATGAGGCGAGTAATCCCGCAAATAAAGCAGACTGAAGAAGAGGATTGGATAATAGGGCTTGCGTAAACGACATTGCTTTAATCTCTGTAAGGTAGCTTTTAGGTTTCTGAGTTTGAATTTTGTATTAGAGGAGTGTGATAGACTCCTAGAGCAAAATGTTCACAAACGTCTGCTGGCTTCATAGTAACGACTTTACGATGCACAGAAAGGATGTTTTTTGTGTTGTCGATAATCGCACGTATATCGTGCGTTACCATAAGGATAGACATCTGTCCTTGGAGGGATCTGAGGATTTCGTGTATTTCCTTTTCCGATTTTGCATCAACACTGGAGGTAGGCTCATCAAGCAATAGAATTTCGGGTTCAGAAATCAAGGCTCGTGCAATGAGTGTTTTTTGAGCTTGTCCACCAGATAAATTTCCAAAAGGACTGTGAGCAAGATCTTTTAATTCTAGTCTTTCAAGTAAGCTATAAGCTTGAGTAATAGCATCCTTGCTATAGCCGCTAAACCAGGAATATTCTGAAAGTTTTCCACCTAATACAACGTCGATGACGGAAATGGGGAACTCTTTGTCGCGATGTAGTGCCTGAGGAACATAGGACATTTTTTTTCGTGCGGCCTTTGGGCTTTCTCCCAAAACCTTGATACTTCCTTTTGTGGGTTTTAGAAAGCCAAGGATGAGTTTTAATAGTGTGGTCTTACCACCACCATTGGGGCCTATTATTCCAACGAACTGGCCTTTCTCGACCTTGAGGTTAATACCTTCCAGTATGGGTGTCTTGCCGTACTGGAACGACAAATTTTCAGCATGTACCAGAAGTTCATTCTGCATGTTGTGAAAGCTCTCTTCTGAATTCGAGGGATATCTGACGCATGTTTTCTAGGTAGTTTTCCGCATAGGGATAAATGTATATGGTTTTGAGATCAAGGGCCTCTGCGATTCTTTTTCCACCTTTTTCGCTGCATTCTTTTTGTAGAAAGATACTTCCGATTTTAGATTTTTTAGCATTTTCCATCGTCTTTGTGATGTATGAGGGGTGAGGTTCTTTTCCTTCACACTCAATAGCGAACTGTTCAAGTTTATAATCAAGACAGAAATAGGTAAAGGCTGAGTGGGAAAACATTAGAGTACGCCCTTGATATTCACTAAGCATGCCGTTGATATCGTCATCCAATTTATGAAGATCTTCAAGTAGCCCTTCAAGACCTTTGGTGAAATTGTCTTTTTGTTCGGGGAGAACTTGTATAAGAGTTTTTGCGATAGATCTGGCTTGTTTCATAGCAAGTTTGGGACTTAACCAAGTGTGTACGTCCATGCCGTCATGATGTGTTTCATGGGTTTGATCATGACTATCATGATTGTGATTATGACTATCATGATTGTGATTATGACAATCGTGATCATGGCAATGGTGATGTTCATCCTGAATTAGGGATAGGCCGTCACGTAGGTCGATGATGAGCATTGCGGGATTGCTTTGCTTTAGTGGGATGGACATTTTTTGTTCAAAAGGGTCTCCCACTTGAAACCAAGCCTTGGCTTGGCTTGCGAGTATAACTTGTTTTGGTGTGGGCTCAAAGGTGTGCGGGCTTTCACCATTAGGGACCAAAACGCTGATCGTGACAGAATCTCCGGCAATTCGTTCAATAAAATACTTGTAGGGGGCAATGCTTGTGACGATGCGCGCTTGAGAGGAATCGGTGCTATCCTCGATGGATGAGCAAGACTGGAGAAGGAGAAAATAGGCTAAAAAAGGAAGGCCAAATTTGCTATTAAATCTATTTAAATATGTTAAGAGATGGATCATAAAAACTTCCGTGTAAATGAGAATTCGCAAAAAAGAGCATGCATCTAATTAGTATATTTTACAAGGTAATTTTCTAATTAGTCTGTCGATATTAACAGCTTAAAGTTCTGATTTGCCTTGAAGATAATTCTCTTTTGGGGTAATTTGTTAGCTTCTTTAACGGAGGGGTGTCAGAGTGGCCGAATGAGCACGCTTGGAAAGCGTGTGTACTCTAATCGGGTACCGAGGGTTCGAATCCCTCCTCCTCCGTTCTTTTTTTTTAAAAAAAATCAAAAAATATCAATTTCTTTAAGTCGAGTTCTCGACGCGGATCTTTAAATAAATAAGTTTGCATCTAAGTGCTTGACCTGTAAAACCTTGAAAACAATAGGTATTTCTGTTATAGTACCATCTTGGATTTAGTATATAAAAATATAATTATAAATAGTTGGGTTATTTTTTATGTTCGGACTTGGAACAAGTATTTTATTGGGGATTAGCCTCGCTGCTCCTATCGGCCCCCTAAGTATTGAGGTCATAAAGAGAGGTTTGCGCCGTGGTTTCATAGCTGCCTTTTCTGTCTGTGTCGGAGGGGCTGCGGGAGATTTATTCTATCTTTTGCTGACTTTCTTCGGTTTAGCACCATTTATGTCACTGCCCGTCGTCAGGACTTCCATAATGATTTTGGGATCTATAGTTTTAATCTACTTTGGTGTCCAAAATATTCTTGACGGTTTTAAAAAGAAGCTGTTTATAGATTCAGAAGAAGCGTCAGGGACAAATGCTTTTATTCTCGGTTTTTCACTCGCCGTTATAAATCCAATGTCCGTGGTCTGGTGGTTGGGTGTTTTTGGTGCCGTAATGGGATCTCTTCCACCGGAAAGTCTGACAATTTCTGCACTAATCGGTCATCTTGGAATTATCTTAGGTGTGCTGATCTGGTCGCTGTTTCTTTCTACAGTTTTACACTTTGGAAAATCGTATATTACAGATAGCCGCATGAAGCTTGTCTGTGTCTTGGCTGGAATATTTTTTATAACTTTTGGCCTGAACTTTTTCTATCAGGCAATTACGCTCCTGCTTTAGCCGTAGTTTCTTCCAAAATGAACTCGCCTTCGTATACTGAGTTGGCGATTTTTTTGACGATCCAGATATTCGATTCGAAAAGGTTGACTAGTGAAATGAGTTCGACTTTTTCTGTTATAGCTAGCTGGCTAGAGTATTGCTCCCGGATATCTTTCATAAAGTCTTCCCTTCCTGAGGTGATCTTCATAAGGGCATCTAAATTGAAAGATTCTTTCGGGTCATCCAGAACATCGATCATGGTGAGCAGGGTTGCGTCCATGGCTTCAGCAAAGTTGAGGAACTTATTCGATAATTCTACGTTACTTTTAGTTTGTTCTCTTAAAAAGTCTACGGTGATGCTGAAGTTGTAAAGGTTTTCTTCCAGAGCGCTGAGGAGATTTTGTCTTTCAATGGCAAGAAGGAGTTGAGCACTTATTTCGGGATGATAGTGGCTTCTTTCTAACAACTCATTGAAGATATCATGGATGTCTTCTAGATTTTCTTTTAAATAACAATGTAAATTGTTGTGGGTAAGTGGTTCCTTTTGACTTTCACCGGAACGTATATTTTCTAAGTAATTAGGAAACTTATGAATTAATCGATTTTTTTCCTGTTCGATTAGGGTCATTGTCATGATGGGATCGTCGAGTATTCCATCGGGGATATCAATTGCCTTAACTTCTTCTGTTTTGGGCTTGCCCAGGAGCGCATATACTAAAGCTTCTACACCCAAGACTCCAATAGACAGTAGTGAAACAGTGAACAGATGTATGCCAAAGTTGAGGTGAGCTAACTCTTGTTTTGGGCTTGAAGCCCAAATATGAGCATAATGTTGGATAAAAGGGAAATCCATTGCGTTGGCTATATAGGTTAGAATACCCGTCAGAAAGGTAGCAAAATATATGATGGGCAGTAGGCACATGACTTGTTTGAAGATGCCTTTGAAAGAAGTCAGGTGCAATGTTTTTAGAATCGCTTCTCCCAAGTACACACCGTAAGTAAATAAAATAGCTTGCTGGATGTCGAAGATCCCTGAATCAATAAAGCTTAAAGCAACGACCAAAGCTCCGAAGAGGCTTTGTGCCCCGAGGATGAAAAGAATTCCTGCAATGAAGGCTATTTCAGGAAACTGCTGGGTATATTCAATAACATTATGAAACCAATCGAGTTTAATGAGGACTTTGGAGCTTCCTTTGATCAGTTGTATTCCGAATAAAACTAAACCGAGATTGAAAATTGAAGACGTAAGGTTGTTATAATGTTTGGGTTTATTAATGGCGAAAGAGATCCCGGCGAAGCCCATCAATATGAGAACTAGTAACTTAATGTTAAAGCCAGCTAAGTAGATAAAGAAGCAAGCTCCTACCCGGCTCCAAAGAACAATTTGAATGGCCTTTCGAAAATTTATCGCATGGACGGACTCAAAGCCTGCGGTAATACAGGGGGTGAGGACGGTATTTCCCGCTGTTAGGAGGCTAAGTAGCACTCCCCACATTCCGGCTAGCCAATCATTGGGAGTGAATCTGGTTATAAGAGTACGGAAACGCTTACTTGTGATTTGATTCAGGTTAGTAGAAAAAAGCTTTAGACCAACCAAGAAGAACGCGAAACCGGCAATAAAACCCGCAAATGAATCCATACTTCTGCTCTTTGCTGTAGTGTTTTGCTTCTGTCTTTATATTTGAAGATAGCTGGAATGTCTATAAAGTTCAAAAACTAATTTTACATATTGAGCGGGAGGGGGCTTAAGCTTCTACACTTTGATTTCTTGTAGTATATCCTCGAAATCTCGGGAAAATTCTTGAGACATTTTAACTGCAATGGAATAGAGCTTGTTGCGAAGATTAGTGAGTTGGGGATTGCTTTGCAGATGTTCCTTATCTGTAAGGGCAAGGGAGATGTCGTCAGCTTTAACAGAGTTGTTTTGTATTAAGTTCTGGAGTTCTTCTTTGGCAGATGTGAGCTCCTGAAAACGATCTTTAAGTGAATCTGGGAGGTCTGTGCTCTCATCCCAAGAGCTATTATGGCGAAGGGATATTCCATTAATTTTTAGGGATTTGTTTAAAGTTTTTAGAATTCCTAAGGCTGGAATCGTAAAAAAAACTTCAGAGTCACTGTTGGTGAGGGCATCGCGAAACTTAAGTTCTTGTTTCGGGGATTTTTTTAAGAGTTTTAAATGATCTCGAACCCCAAGGATCATGTTGTGGATCTGGGATTGTCTGTAAATGTAGCTAGGCTTGAGAATACTTTTGTAGATTAAGGGGTGTTTTAACTGGAGTAATTCGAGGCCTTTTTCAGCAAGTTCGGGATTGTGTGAATTTGCCATGGCGAGAGCCTTTTTTCCTTCTTCGATTGCACGTCGTGTTTCAAGGCCGATTTTGAAGCGATCATGAGCTCTTGCAAATTTATATAGCTTAGCTTTTATGATTCTTTTATCGGGAGATTTGTCGGCAACAGGTTGATTGGTAAATGTAGCCTTTATCTGACTGAATTCATTGAGAAAATCTGCAGCTGCAAGTTTATCGATTTCATTTGTGCTTGTACTTAGGCTTTTTTGGGCGTTGAGAACGAGGTTGCTATCAAAGTTTAGGGGGATGCCGTTTTTATTTATCAATAAGTCTTGGCAGAAGCTACTGATCAATTTAAGTATACGCTCAGAATTATTTAGGCTGCTGGTATCATCTGGAATTTGTTTTGCAATCTTATGAATTTTATCTGTAAGAAGCTGATTTTGCTTTAGTTCTTCGGAAGAGTCTGAGTTACGTCGATTGTGGGAAAAGCATGTAGACAGATAGGAATAAATACGACTTCCAATATCTGAGGAGTTTTGTCTATGTGGTGCTTCTGGTGTAAGGAGTTTTGGTAGAAGAGGGTTAGCTATTGGAGCTATTGTCATTTCTATGGCCTATGGATTAGATCTTTATTGTTTAACTTAGTAAGTTTTTATTTACTAAAAGTATAAAGTATACTAAATAGGCAGTGTGAAGTCAATAAATAAATTTAAACTATTCCCTTTTTTATTAAAAGAGAAGGGGCTGGTAGTTCCAGCTCCTTCTCTTTTGATTTATTATCCTACCCAGTTATAGAGGTTGACCGTCATTTGTGTTTCAAATGAACTGGGGTCTTCTTTATCCAGGGTGATTTCGGCTTTTCCATGAGCACGGAAAACAACAGGCTTTTTGTCTTGTTTCTTAGCATGGATGTCTGATTTAGTTGTGAATATTCCCTCACGGGTTGTGGAAAGCTCGTAAGCTCCCTCCTCTGTTTTTGGGTCCACAAGATAATTGATTTTATAGTATGTGCTATCAGAGCCTCCACCAATACCGTTTGGCATAGTGTAGAGGGATAATTGGTTCATGGGATCTTGAGTGCTGGCGTACATCAAGTCTTCAACAATTTTTTCTTTTGTGTCTTTCGGCATATTTGAACCTAGTAATGTAGCTTCGAGCTTGCCAATTAGGAAGTTTTTAATTTCTTCAGGATTGTTGGGTAGCTTTTCGGATTGGCCAGCACTGTTGGTAAAGAAAAAGCTTCCTCTTCCGGAGCTATCCCGGTTTATTTGGCCTTTATCTTTTCCTTTGGCTGCTTCTATTTTTTTATGTGCCTCTGCAAAATCAATAGAGCGGTCAAAGCCTTCTGGCAAGCAAGTTGCAAAACCTTCTAATGAATCAATAGGTGGAGCTTTGAAGTCATCGGATAACTTGGCTATGAGGGCCTGTACTTTTTCTAGTTTGGTCCCTCTTTTACCTGCTTTCCAGCCACATCCACTACGTGATGATATGTCACTTTCAATTCTACCTAATAGGGATTTAAGGCATTCAAGGGCATACCTTTGAGGTATTAGACCATTTTCTTCGAGTTGGAGGATTCTATTTTCAACTAGAGATAAAAATTTATTGGTTTTCCCTTTCCAGGGAGCAGTTCTGGATTTGCCCGTATCAGAATGGGCAATAGTGGAGTATACAAAATGGTTGAAAGCTGGATTTAGGCTTGAGGAAGTCATATTATAACACCTTTGTTTTGTTATAGTTATTTCCCTTCCTCTTATTAGAATAATAATGATATTTTTATTGTTTGTCAACAAAAAATTTACAAATACTTTAAAAGTCATGTAATATTGATAAAAAATGGTACTAAACTGTGTTTTTAGTTAGTTAACGCGGGATTTGCTGACTAGAGATCCCTTGATAGTGGGGCGTTGTTGCATAACTTAATACATTTACAATCATTTATTTAACCACCGGGAGCACCGAGAACACAGAGAGATAGAAAAATGCATAAAGTCTCTCAGAATATGCTATCAACTGATCTGTGATTTTTTATTTTCTCTGTGCCCTCTGTCTCGACTTTCAACATTTTTGAAGCACAGAGAACGCAGAGCTCACCAGAGAAGATTTTGAGACCTCTGAGAGGCGTCTTCTGGGCTATTTTATTTTTCAGTGGTCCTCTCTGTGTCCTCTGTGGTTTATAGTACTTATGATAAGTGATATGAGGCACAAATGTCGAAAGTCGAGTCTGTGATCTCGGTGGTAAAATGTTAATCATAAGTCTCTTGTAGACGCATGTTTTATGCAACAACGCCCCTCAGTGGTTTTTTATACAACAACGCCTGATAGTGGGGGAAAGCGCAAAAAGAGGGACAGGATGAGTGAAATTCGATGGGGAGGGTATAAAATTAGGAATATTTAGGGTACAATCGTAAAAA
>JBLFWS010000042.1:0-21869 GCA_047611865.1 Chlamydiales bacterium | reverse complement strand
TAACCCACTTCGTGGGCATCTTTGCTTACACTTTTTATTTACGAATTCTTTGTGCTAAAATGTAAAATTACTTAATTTTTAGCAAAACAAATCGCTGCAGATTTGAGTTATTCTTTTATTCAAACAGTTCCCTTATATTCACTTACAACCTTAGGTTGATGCGTATGGGGTAATACCCCCGAGTTGTGACCTATTTTCTCTCTACCTGCCCCTATTTTGATTTCAGATTAAAATTAATGAAATTCCAACATTCGATTTAACTGGAATTAATATAAGTCCGTTATAATCAGAAGCATTGATTTTAAAAAAAAGGGGAGGGAAAGAAAGATGGTAGGCAGGAAGATTAAGAATCTATTAGGACAGCAAAAGCCTTCGAAATACGGTAATTCTAAAGCAAAGAGGCGTTTACCCAAAGGAGAGTGGGGTGGAGGCAGATCAATGATTGATTGGCTTAAGGAAAATGACACTTTATCTTTCGATTACGCTAAGCAACTGATAGAAAGAAAAAAGGGAGGTGTGATCACAGAACAGGAAGTACAGTGGCTGCGGACCTACTCATTGGTGATTCGCCTTAGAAAGGAATATTACGGCCTTAGAACCTCAGAGAAACTCGATGTGAAGCTTCAGAAATCAGTGAAAATTAAAGAACTTTTGATTCAGATTGAACCCTATGAAACAGAACAAAATGTAGTGGACCCTAATTTCCAAGGTCTTTTCGCAAAATCAAAGCAAATTTATGGTCAAACCTGTAATTTTGATCGATTGATGGCAGATGTTAAGTAAAGAGAAGTCATTTCTGTTCCCCTTTTACCTTCAGGGGAATGACTATTCGACTAAGCCTGTTCCGGGATTAGGACAAGAATTTTTCCCCTCAGGATTGGTGAAGTCAAAGTCTGAGGTGAAAGTCTTACACTTTAGCATAAGTTCTGCTTCTTCAAGGTATTTCATCATGGGGTGATAGTCAGGCCCTTTTTTTAAATGTTGGAAGATGCCTTCGTTTGAGTAGTAGTTGTCCCGAGGAGTAGGGCCTCCTAACCATTGGTTTATCTTTATGTCGTTAAGAGTCAGAATTTCAGTCAGAGCTTTCCACTTTTGTAAGTCCGTTTTTTTGACATGAAATATTAGAGCGTCACGTATGGGTGCCATAACAGTAAATACCCTTGCAGAAGCTCTCTTATTTGGATCCTGAACGTATTCATCTACAAGAATTAACTTATATCCCTCCTGAATGGGTCGTCCTCCAGGGCGCACCTCGTTACCCCTTTCATCAACGACTAGATTATATCCTTCTTTGACGATGGAGGGGTTGAGATCATGAGGCCTGCTAAAACTCTTTTTGGAGTAGGAGGGGCCGGCACCTTTGAGAAATGGCAAGCGCAGGGCTAGTATTTCGCATCCCTCAACGAGTGAAGACGTCAATATGTAGGCGCAAATTAAACTGAGCATCAGAGTTTTTTTTCGCATCGATTGCACTCCTTTGTAAAGTTTTAACCCCGAACTTTGAGTATGGGAAACTTATCTCAAAACGCAAGGATAAATAAAAGGTGTCGGATCTGGCAGGGAACTTGCTCTGAAGTAAAGGTTATAAGCTTTTTATTGGCAGTAAACCTGTGTTTGGGGTCTCTCAAAGTCCCAGGTGCAAGTTGTAAAGGGACAAAGATGTAGGATTATGTTCTCGTATTTTGCTGATGTGTTAACTCATATTGCAAGAGTCTTACTTTGCCTTTCTGTTTTTCCGCTTTTCGGAGAAATGGGGCAGTATGATCCGGCCTTGGATAATCCTCTAATATTTACAAGAACGTCTACTCGCGAAGCGGAAGGAAGTAGTAGGGATAGTTTTTCAGCATCTTCAGAAAAGTCTCAGAAATTCAAATACCGTCCTCTGGAAAGTAGACAGCTTATTTCAAGGGAGGAAGAGGGGAGGTACCCGGTAGAGCGTAAAGGGAAAGAAATTTCTCCCACGGAAGAAGAGGCTCTAAAACCCGAAGAAAAAAAGCCGCCTGAAGAAGACAAAGTTGAGTTAAATGAAAGCTATGAACAGGAATTCTCTCTTGTTTTCTCCGATTGGGTAGATAGGACTGTGCCAAAAATCTCCTTCGACTTAATGCCCGAGGGGAATCACTATGCCTTGATCAAAGGAGGAGAGCCAGCATGGTGGGATCTGGAGGATTCTGAGGCTGGGAGCAAGAGGGGAAGATCCTGGTGGGTTTCTTCAGAACTTGTAGAGGAGCCAGAACAATCATCAAAGAGGGGAAGAAAAGTTCTTCTAAAGATCAAGAATCTTTCTATCACAGGATCTTTTGATTTTAGACTTTCCGGTAGGAAGATGGTGGTTATCAAAAGAAATAAAGTTAAGGTCAAGCCCGAGCGTGTAGAAGGAGTTACAATTGAGATGGGTGATATTTATGAGATTGTTGTGGTTGTAAAGGATGAGAAACCCATAACAGTTTCCCTTCGTCACTGGCCCAAGGAAGATTTGAATGTTGCAAAAGCTATAAAAAAGCATCAGAAAGAGGCAGCAGAGGAGGTTTCTCAGGATGAAAAAGAGAAAGAACAAGTACTACCAGCACTTGAATCAGAACTGCCTGTATTAGCTCCAAAGCAAGAGAAAGAAATTATAGCTCCAGCGATCTCCCCTGTACAAGAAGAAAAAGAAAAGGAGCCTATTCTCTTATCCGAGAATCAGGATGTTAAACTCAAAAAGTCCCAGCCTTCTAAAGAACCGAAGGAGATCGTCCAAGAAGTAAAAAAAGAGTTGAAGCAGGAGCTAGAAAAGAAGCCTGAAACTAAGTTAAAGGAGATACCTTCCATAAACCTGCCAACATCAGTAAAGGTTGTACCGGAATTTATTCCAAAGGACATTGAGGAATATAAAGTTCTTACTCCGATATCAGAGAAAGAGGAGGTCTATGATTACAGATATGTGCTGGTATTTGCTGAATGGGAGGATAAGAGCATTTCACAGGTCACGGTTAATCTCAAAAAAGGAGGAAACTATTACGGCATCATAAAGGACGGTATACCGGCATGGATCAATCTGGAAAATTCTAAAACATCCCCCTCGCCATCAATGGAAAAACGCATTCATCTGAAGCTTCGTAACGTTTCTATTTCCCGAGAATTGGATCTCGATTTTCCTGGGAGGAGCATGAAGATTCTTGCTCATAACGGTAGAAAGGTAGAGTCCACAAACTCAGAAAATATTAAGATTGAAGTTGGAGATTCTTATGATGTAATGCTCGTCCTTGATGATGAGAAACCTTTTCAAGTAAGGGCTAAATCAGGAAATCGGGAGAGATTGAACCCTTCAAGGCCTATGGAAGATAGAATATCTCTTATACCAATGAAGAACGAAATATCGAATATAGAAAAAAAAATGATAGAGGCTAAGCCCGTTGAAATTCAGAAAGAAGCAAAGGTTAAGGAAAAAGAAAATAAAAAGCGGAGGGAAAAATTACAGATGCCTACTAAACCTCTTATGCCTAAAAGCGTCTTGGAGAGGGATAAAGGTTTCAAGAGAAAAGAAAGCGAAGGCCTTGTCGAGTACGAGATTCCGATCAATTATAAAACAGTAAACTATACAGGAAAGGATGTAAGAGCATTTTCTGTTGGCGGCGATATTGTAGCACCGACTATTACTGCAAAGGTAGGTGATATTTTACGTGTGACCTTTCATAATACTTTGGATCAAGACACATCAGTCCATTGGCATGGAGTTCTTGTGCCAAATGACCAAGATGGGGTTCCTTACCTCACGACTCCTCCAATAAAAGCACACAGCAGTTTTACCTACCAAATACCCGTCAGGCATTCAGGTACCTATTGGTATCATTCTCATACAGGACTGCAAAGGCAAAGAGGGATTTATGGGGCAATGGTATTCTATCCCAAGGAGAGAGAATCTTCGGTGGACGAAGAGCATGTTCTGGTATTTTCAGATTGGAATGACGAGAGTCCGGAGCAGACTCTCGCCAACCTCAAAAAAGATGGTGATTACTACGCTCTAAAAAAAGACAGCGTAGTTTCATGGGGCAAAATTTTGAAGCGTGGCAGTAAAGCTGTACACAATCAATTGCGAAATTCTTGGGAAAGAATGGGGCCTATGGATGTTTCAGACGTTGGCTATGATGCTTTTCTGGTAAATGGTAGGAAGGGGGTGGATCTCCCTTCTTCGAAAGGTAAGAAACATCGCTTGAGGTTGATCAATGCATCGGCATCGACATATTTTAACGTAGAATTCTCCGGTGGATTTATGACCGTTGTTGCAGCCGACGGTATAGATGTGGAGCCTTTTGATGTTCAGCGCTTACGAATATCTATTGCGGAAACCTACGATGTTATCGTAACGATACCTGGGGATAAGTCTTATGAATTTCGTGCAAGTGCTGAAGACGGGACGGGATTCACTTCAGCGTACCTGGGTCATGGAGAGAAAATTCTAGCGCCTACTCTCTCTAAGCCAGATATTCTTATGGGTAGGCATGGCGATCATGGGAAAGGTCACATGGACGAAATGGAAAATCACTCTGATCACCATGATAAAGAAAAATCATCTGTTCTTGAATATATGACAGATTACGATTCCCTGAAGAGCCTAGAGGACACAACACTTCCTGAGGCACAGCCTTGGAGGGAGTTTGAATTGCGACTGACAGGAAATATGGAAAGCTACGTCTGGTCCTTTAACGATAAGACATTGTCAGAAGCGGACACGATAAAAATTAAAAAAGGAGAGAATGTTCGTTTCATTTTAAAGAACGATACGATGATGCACCATCCCGTTCATCTTCATGGGCATTTCTTTAGAGTATTAAATAAACAGGGAAAGAGAAGCCCCCTAAAACACACAGTGAACGTAGAGCCTATGGCAACAACGCTTATTGAGTTTGATGCGAATGAGGAAAAGGATTGGTTTTTCCATTGCCACAACCTCTATCATATGGCGAGTGGCATGTCACTAGTTGTAGGGTATGAGGGTTCAAGCCAGATGAACGATCAGCTTCTTTCCAGGATAAGTCACGATTCCAGGTTTTTCTATAAGGGGGAACTGGGAATAGAATCTAATATGATTTCAGGGATGTTGCAGGCATCCAACCCTCGTAATGTGTTTGCTTTGGAATTTGACAATGCCTACGGAACGGAATACGAAATTGAAACACGTTACTCCAGAAGGGTGAGTCGTTTTTTAGATGTCTATGTGGGAGGGCAACTGCTCAATGAGAGAGAAGACGGGGATGAGGAACAGGAAGAAATACGCGACAGAGTAAAAGTGAACAATTCGAGCTTCCTTGGCATCCATTATGTACTTCCTCTCTTAATTGAAGCGGATTTTAGAATTGACTCAGACGGGAAAGTTCTTTTTGGGCTAGAGAGCGGATTACAGCTCACCGACCGTGTGAAGTTTTCCTGGCATTGGAATAGCGACTGGGAATACCGCTTAAAACTAGCCTATGAAATTAACAAGCGCTTATCTCTATCTGCAAGCCTTGACTCAGATTTCCATGGGGGTGGAGGTATTACTTTTAAGTTTTAATAAAGGCACAGTCGCCCCCTTCCCTTCCATAAACATACTGAAATCAAAGCTATCTTGTAATTTCTTTGTCCACGTCGCATGGGTGTGGGTTCGTTTTTTTAATTATTTTTTTTTATTATGCAAAAAAAGCTGTCTTTGCACCGTAGCTAGCAGTATTCTGATGGCATCGCTAAGCTTCATCATGCAAGGTCTATGCTATGAACGATTCTCCTGAGGAATATCTTCATAAGATATCACAAATTGCTATCTCTTCAAGGTGTTCAGATGTACAGGTGGTAGCTACAGATGAGCATATTCTGCAAGAGTTGGACTGTTTAAAAGAGGCTATAGAATATAGTAAAGAATATCCTTTGGGAGATAACTTACTTTCTACGCTAGCAAGTTTTTCTAGTGATATAGTAGGGAAGCCTTTTGAAAATGAAGATATCAAAGAATTCCCTAGAACAGATAATTGTAGCAATAAATGGGTTGGATATGCCTCTTGTTGCCATAGTGACGAAGTACTTGTCGTCAAAGCATTTCCTGTTAATGACGTAAAGGTGTGCAATTTTCTTCGTGAATTATCAGCTACCGAACTTTTAAATTCTCTGGAACTAAAAAGAGCGAGAGTCGTGAAGATTCTTGGGGCTGGTAAGACCGTGTTAAGCGAAAAAGGGCTTATGCTTTTTGCCGAATCCTTTGCTGAAGGCACAAGTGTTTTGGAAATCGTAAGAAGTGTTATTCAGGATGAATCTGTTATTGAGAAGGCCCAAAGAGTGGTCAATAAGGTGGGTTTAGCCCTAGGTGAACTGCATAATAAAAATTCAGGGAAAACCGGGCGAATGCCAAGGTACCGCCTGGAAAGAATTTGTATAAACTACGCAATAAATCAGAAAAGATCCTCAGAAATTGTTTCTCAAATAGACTGGTTTAAGATGGCTCAGCATTATGAAAAAACACTTGAAAATGCAGAGACTCTCGAATTTGTTTACGGTTATCAACATGGGGAAGCCCATATGGAAAGTTTCCTCTACAATGATTCTTCAGATACTTTAACAATTATCGATGTACCTCAAGTTCATTTTTCGGTGGATGACGTGGGAGAGCCCATGGGAGTTCCAGCGTACGATTTTGTACGTTTTGAAGAACATTTATCGTCGATTCAGGGTGAGGGTTTAAGGAAAGAAGTTTTTAAACTTTTGAAAGATAGTTTTAGGGAGGGGTATACTTCTACAGCCAAGGCCTTACCGGATAGAGAGCTGCGTGAGCTGTTTAAGCTGCCGTTGAAAATGTGGGGATTGGGGACATTCTTCGATTGGGAACAAACAGGGAACTCTCAAGAGAAATTGTATAATTCTTTTATGTTCCATTCTTCCTTGGAGTATTTCGAAGGTTTATTGACTTAGGGATATTGGTGGGGAGGAATTTCGATCCTTATGAAGGCTTCACCTACGCCACAATATTCCCTAATTTTAATACACGACCTAGTTTTCAAGGCAATCATTTATCATTTCACTATTGTATTCGGCAGCTTCTTGAAGGTAGATCAGGTGGTTGATTGTGGCTTTTAAGTGCTCGATCTCGATATCTTTATTCGGTTTTATTCTGTGTTGTCGTTCAATTTTGTGTTCGAGTCTGGCAGTAGTCTTATCAAAATAATCCAGAAGTGGTGAAAGAATATATTGAAAGGCTGGTTCTTTGAAAAGCATTTCCTCTAAGAGGGAAAAGTCCATCGCCTTTTGAGAGAACTCCCCACTCTTTTCATGAAAATGATTTTCTACAGCGCTGGAGATGTTATCCAGCATTTTGTTGAGGATGTCGGATGAGGTATCCAAGCTGTTCTTCATCTTTTCAAACAAATCGTTGAGATTTTGAGGGGAGATACGGGAGAGTTTTGCTTGCTCTATTTCAGCGTGAATACGACTTCGGAGGGGAAAGCTGCGTTGGAGGGATTTTTCTGTAGTCTCCTTTAAAGTGGCATTGGAGATCCCTTTAAAGCCAATTCCTCCTTCTGTAGCGTTGATGAAGCGTACATGGGGATTAGAAGAGGCAAAGTGAGAAATCCATGCTGATTCTGTAAGCCAGGCAGGGTTAGTCGTAGTAGGCTTTTGATAGATGTCCTTGGTGGGGATGGCGATACTCGCATTTTGGTTCTCGTTGTCTGTTGAGATGACATTTACAACCGAGAGAAATCGCTGTGAGTCGGTATATGCCAGATCCATACCCACAAATATAATGGGGTTGCAACCAAGCTTAGCTGCGAGATGGAGGGAGAAGGTGGATACGGAAGTTCCGATTTTGAGATCATTTTGGCTAGAGAGATTAGCCTCGGCTTCAAACCAGTCCAGAATGGGGAGTTTATCTGATCCCGTTATATACAGTCGTGGACCGTGGTAGAAGTCAATTACGTCGCAATAGCTGCAGTTTCTAAGAAAGAGAGGGCTTTCGAAGGCAACGTGATTCTCAATATGTTTTTCCAAGAGTGGAGTGGAGTCGCTAGTGACAGAAAAATGGGGATTCACGCCACCAATACTTGTGGCTGTTATGGCGGATCCTCCAGCAAAGATTAATGCCTTGTCTGTCAATTTTTTCAGGGTGGGAAGGCTATTGTTGAGAGAAGGTCCTGCTCCACAGATTATGGCCGGAACGTTACGGAATTTATGGAACAGAGATTTTCCTTCATACATTTTTCCGATTTGAAGGAAGTTACTGTAGGAGTTCCAGGAAAAGTGGTCGTAGAAGTCCAGAGTTTGGCCATAGAGCTTATTTATGTTGGCAGTATGGTAGTGGATAGTTTTTTGTAGTTCGGCAAATAGAGAAGATTTTTTTTCTTGGTAATCATTAGTGGCTATGACCAGGCATGAGAGGCCGGAAAAGAACCAGGAGATTTCATAAAATAAGAGAGTGTTATTTTCTTCTGGTATCCAAAAGGATAGGTAGACTTGTGGGTCTGTGAGTAGTTTAGCGCTTTGCTCTACTGCCAAAGAACCGAGGACTGCGCCAAAGTCATCCTCTATAAAAACAAGGCAGCGGTTTTCAGATTCAGCGAGCCAGGGTTTTAGGCAATGGTAATAACTTAAATCTAGACCATAGACATAGACGAGTTCTACTTTATCTAAGTTTAAAGATTCTAAGTATTTGTGGGCATTTTTATCCGATTGATCGTTATGGGGAATGTTCTTTGGAGTTCCGAAATTTGATGGAAAAACCATATGGCTTGAGGGAACAAAAGAAAGGGCATATTCCATCCATTCTTCTGGTAATGGTGACATTCCCGTCATGACTCACACAGTCCTTTTCCGCTTAGGGTATTTTGAATACTATATCATGCGGCATTTTGTTGTCCGTCTTTGCCAAGGCATTCATCAATAGCTTGAATATCCTGTTCATATATTTCATTGTTATAGGCAATAGGATCTTTATTGGTGATAAAGGTGCGCCTGGGAAGGCCATACTGCCTAATCTTAGAGATATGCCCTTTGATATCCAAAGGATTTTCCGCTATTTCCGATAGGGCTTCATGGTGCATAGTCTGGTAGCCAAACTCCATGGCATCTCTGCCATAAGCTCGATAGATGTATTCTTCAGGGTTTTCGATACCTTTGAGCTTTGTGGGTCCAAAGTTATAATCAAGTGGGGAATCCCACTCTTCTTTAGTGAAGAAATCCCCAGTAGAGAGTTTTCGCTGTTCCCATAGCTGATAGACGATGTGCTCGTCTCGGTCAATGCTTGTACAGAAAATATCTACAAAGGGAAATCCTATGCCTTCTAGTGGGCCGCCGTCAGCTTTGTGGCTATCAGGGTGGAAGCATTCCCATCCACCCGTAAAGGCCTGCCATTTGAGGTCTATACCTGTTTCCCGGGTGAAGCTGCCATCTTCAAATAGCTGCCTGCATTTCTCCACTGAATCGGGATGCAGCATGATATCGATATCATCATCCCATGGGATGATCCCCTTATGCCTTGCGGCTCCGAGCATTGTGCCTGAGCATATGCGGTAATCAATATCATGAAGGGTGAAAAATTCAGAAATGCCGTAGCCGAGGGAATAGAGCTTCGCAGCAGAGTTCATGTCTAATTTTGTTTGTAAACTTGCGGCCTTTGTAGTTAAAAAGCTCGTTCGTGCGGCTTTCGGAGAATAGAGAGCGAGGGGAATACCTAAGGCAATTCCTGCGACATTTCTGATGTGCTCGCAGACGTGCATCATTCCTGTCTGAAGGTTTCCCGGTTCAAACTTGCGTTCGGTGATTACTTGTTTTCCCATAGCCAATAGTCTTCTGGCGTCCATCAGAGATTTTGCGGTTTCCCCCATGAGGCAAATAGCCGGGATTGCAGCGGCTGAGACCCGAGAAATAATGGGGCTGCTTTCTTTCTCGTCGATGAAATGCCCAAGGTGATAACTGCACTTTAGAGAAAGGTGTTCGATATGGGAAAGGGATAAGCCAAGCATGTGGACTCCGTTGAAGTTATTGCAATAGTTTTCTTGGAAAGATGCCTTTTCCGCAAGGAAAAGCTTATGTCTTGTTTGAAAGGCTGCTGACATACCATCTTGGGTTAACTTCCGTGACAAAGGATTGAGATTTTTCAGTAAACATTTATTTAAACGATCTTCAACTAGAGTCTAATTAAAACTTTTAAAGGAGTTTATTTTATATTAGATAGTAATGGTTAAACAAAAATTTACTCGTGTATCATTATGATTTCATTTGTTATAATACCCTCTCAAAATCAAAATATAATCTATTGAGAGCTTTTCATGGTTTCACATTGCTTATCTTCTTCCGTAACCTATACCTCGGTACAGGCTGTAAATACAGAGAAGGAGAAAGACCCTTCTTCCCAATTAAAATTAACTGTTCGTGGTGGGTGTTCACTGGATGATCGTGTACGTCATTTATCCAGGGAATTGGAGAGTTCGTCAACAGAGGATCAAGAAAGGGCAAAAGCTCAAGGGTTTTGGGCAAAAGTCCAGGAGCGAATGGAAAGGGAAGAGGAGGTAACGGTCTATGCTTCAGATGTGGAAAATTTTGAAAATATCGTATTGCCAGGAAGACTTACTCTTGTTTTAGATGGAGACTTCACTAACTTTAAAGGGGCCTCTCTTGAAGCGAAGGGGGGACTGAGAATCCAAGCCAGGAAAGTTCATAATGTAGCGGGTAGAATTCTTTCTCAGGAAAAACTGACTATTGAAGCTGATACTATTGAAAACTCAGGTGGAGGTATTACCGGGTACGGAAATCTTACTTTGATAACACCGAGTTTACAAAACTACAAAGGAGAGCTTTCTTCTTTAGATGGCGAGACTCGTTATTTGGGTGGACAGTTTGGGATTCTTGAGAACGAGTACGGGGTAATCAGAGGTAAGAGAAAAGTTCTTTTAAAGCCTGATGATTTGGCGACCACGGTTATGCCAAGTGGAATACATGTGATCAATGATTTCGGAAAGGTAGAATCGGAAGGCATCGTTGATCTGCAGGTAGGCCTTGTTAAGAATAATCGAGGTTTGATTTTGGGATCGGAAATTCAAGCGGATGCAAACTACTGGGATAACCTCTACGGACAAATCCTCGGCGAAAATAGGATTAAGATTACTTCCGCGGGATCTTTCGATAATGAACTGGGAAAAATCATGTCGAAGAAAGGGTCACTGGAAGTCGATATAAAAGGTGTTTTCCAGAATAGGCAGGGGAATCTTCACGCATTAGAAAGAGCAGTAATACTATCGAAGTCCTTTCTAAACCAAGGTGATTTGAGTAATGATGAAGAGCAGAAGGGGCAAATATGGGTTTCGAAAGGACATCTAGAAATTGAAACAGGTGAAAATCAATATCATCAGGGCCTTGTTTATGCTGCTGACGGTATTTGGCTAACATCGACTCAAGGGAATCTTGACAGTAAAAATGCCTTCTTTATTTCTCCGGAAAAAACAATTAATCTCACAAGTGAAGGGGAAGTTGGAGTCAAAGATGAATCTTCAAGGTGGGAGTGTTCTCAGACTTTTGTAGAAGCTCCTAATGGACAAGTCGATTTATATAGAACGAACGTGCGCTCGGGTTTAAAAGTGGTTGCAGGAAAGGATCTGCTTGTAGAAGAGGTCTATCAACATTCTAATGCAAATGGTGTAAACCTGGATAGTAAAGGGGTGTCTTGCCTGAAAAACTCGGTACTCAATGCGAAGGGTGTGTGGATTAACGGGAGTGCCTCAGCATACCTGAACAAAGTCTTAGTGACAGCTGGCGGGAGTAACTTTGAGGTTCTTGCTGGTTCAGATCAAAGTGTAGATCTTCAAGGAGTACGTGTTCATAACGCCGATAGGGTTTTACTCGCAGGGATTAACGAAGAAAATGAAATTAAAAAGGTCTCTACTTTAGCTGTTAAAAACAGCAAGATCTCTAGTGAGCTCTCAATTCGTTATGCTGCTGATAAGTACAGCGACTTAAACTCTAACTATATTGTGCGGAATGGTGATTTTGAAGGTAGTGCTGATGAAATCGACAGTGTTGCGACTTATGTAGAGAGCAAGGGGCATCAGCGTTACCAATTTCTGAAAGCTAATTTTGAGCATTCCGACTTCTCTTCTCATAATTCTTCTTTAAGTTTTGATGGTAAAGATAGCTTAAGTGTCGATGAAACCCATTTTCGTGCGAAGGAAAATCTGACAATAAATGCAGATAAGCAAAACCTCAAAGATTCAACTCTCAAGTCCATTACCGGTAGTGTTTTCCAGAAATTCGCGCTTAGCTTGAATGAAAAATCAGTAAGAAGTGATGCGATTTTTGGAAGTGTGTTCCTGCATGGAGAAGAAGCTGATATTTCATTGTTGGGCAGCAAGCTTTTTTCTCAAGAGGGAAGGGTTCAAATTCTGAGTAATGGGGCTAAGCTTGATCTTGTAGAAACTGTTGTCAAGGCTGGTAAAGGAAGTCTAATCAAGAGTGCATCAGATCTTGATTTGAGTTCCTCTGAAATAGGTGGTGAAGCTGTTGTAGAAGCAGGGGGATTTATCAGAGCGTCGGGTTTTAAAGGAAAAGGAACAGATTTCAGCTTTTTTGCTGGTAAAGATCTGATATTGAATGATTCAGCATTTAATGTTCAGAATCTCCGTCTTCATGCAGAAGAGGGCGAAATCAGCATTCCAAGGGGCGAAGTTGATGCAAGGGAATCTTTTAGTTTTGAAAGTCAGGGGACGATTACAGTTTCTGATGCTGATCTAAGAGCTGCTGGGAAAGCTATAATAAAGACTGACTCAGCTTTACTTGGCCAAAATATGGAGCTTCATGCTGCAAGCTTTCTTTTGGAAGCGGACCAAACAAGTAGTTTGGTGGATGCAAAGATTAGTTCTTCATTGCACGGCAGCTTCGTAAACAAGCACGGAGGACTAGATCTTCATAAGGCCAAAGTGACGGGGTTATCTTTGGAAGTTATTGCGGATTCAGATGTTTTATTAACAAACTCAATAGTTGAAAGCAAAAAAGCGCTTAGTGTCAGTAGTAAGCAAGGAGCTCTTGATGTTACGGCGGCAAAGTTGGAGTCCTCGGCAGGAGCTATTCAATTAGAGGCAGAGAATGGTCGATTAACAGTTCTTAATGGAGCCCTGATAAATGCTGACAGAGAACTCATTCTAAAAGCTAAATTTTTTGGACTGGAAAATAGTACCGTTAAAGCAAAAGGTGATTTGTTTCTCTCTGGTGAAGACCTGACTTTAAGTCACTCTACACTATGTTCAGAAGAGCGCGATATAACCCTCTGTAGCGTAGAAGCCCATATAGACGATTCTGTAGAATACACAGCTGGAAAAGGCAGTGTAGTAAAGATCGCTGAAGGAAGTCTGCAGGAAGTAAACGATACGATCAAGAGTCGGATAATTCAAAAGCAGGCAGATAGCCTTTATATCAGCGAAACAGATGAACAGGCAAATGAAGCTATAATAGCAAAAAGTGCTACGAGTCTTTATCGCTCAAAGGGGGAGCGGAATACAGAAGGTTACGTTATTGATCATTCAGATCAAGTTCTTCTTCAGAGGAATACAAAAACAAAGGCTGATATTTTACGTAGCACTGCGAAAAATGAACTCTGGAGTTTGGGTGGAGAGGTTCATGCGAGAAAGGCTGAAGTTATTTCTGAAACGATGAAGATTATTGACCTGAACATGACATCCGATACAGCAATGTTCAAGGGAACTAAGCTTGAAATGTCCAGGAGTAGCTTACAGAATTCTGTGACCACATTATCCACATCAGGTGATCTAGAACTGTCCACTACAAAGTTTTCAGGGGATATAGGTCTGGCGGGAAAAAATATGGACCTATCAGATCTTGAATTTGAAAGGGGAGAGGTGGTCACTCAAGCGCAGGGAGACATACATCTTTCTCGAGTGAAACATAAAGAAAGTGAAGAAACAATCTATAGAGCCTTAGGTAATCTTACTGTTGACGATCTGGAAGTGGATGGGGAAAGCTTAACGGTAGAAGCCTCTAAAGTATCCCTTAGGGATCTAAAGTCAAAGTCCAGGAGAACGTTGGTGTCAGCAGATAGTGATCTGGAAGCTGCGGGACTTAAATTAGAGGGCGACCAGGTACAAGTAATAAGTGAAAAGGGGATGTTGCTTGAGGACAGTGTATTTACAGCTGGGATGAATGTGCTCAGTTCGGGAGCTCAACTTCGGAGTCAGCGTAACATTTTCGAGAATGATACTGTTCATCAGTCCCGTGATACACAGGAGCAATACAGAAATAGCTTCTCTTCTGGTTCTGTGGTGAATATCAGTAAAAATGGAGACCTTATTCAGGAATCCATTTCCATAGAAAAAGCTACTCATGTTCTGAGTCAAGCTGTTGAAGGGAAAAATGTCCTTCGTCAAGTGAAGATAGACAGCAGTGCTGATATTCAATTGAGTGCAAAGCAAGAACTCGAATTAATCAGGGCAAATATAAAAACTGCACAAGGGTTTCAATCTGAAGCTAAGAGACTTCATGTAGAAGATACTTATGTTAGTGCTCAGGCTGAGGTTCAGCTGCAGGCAGCTGAGGAGATGACCTTTAGGCATCTTGATCTCAGTGGACCGGGAGGGTTGTTGGCCCAAGCTAAGAGAATATCAGCTAGAGATTCGTCTATTCACGCCGATGAGGCTAGTGTGTCATTGAAATCTCAGGAATCGATGAGGCTTGAAAGTACAAAGATTAAAGCAGGGAAGGCGGTTCTTTGTTCTCAGGATCTAGAACTTGAAGACAGTGTTTTGCAATCTGACAGAATTCAATTGATGGCTAAGGAAAAACTAGCTCTTTCAAGAGTACAGGCTCAAGCAAAAGACCAGATCTCCATAAATGCTCCAGAGGTAAAGATTACGGCCGCCAAGTTGGATGTGTCGGAAGGGGCTAATACTATTTCAGGTTCTTCTGTGGAAGTGGATTCCCTTGAATCGAGCTCCAAATTCCTATCTATTCAGGGTGGCGATAGGACGATCGTACAGTCTCTTAGCTCAAATGATGATCAGGCAAGGATCGAATCTTCAAAGGGGAGAGTTGTTCTGCAAGGAAGTCGCCTGGAAAACCAAGCCCATGAAATATCTGGACAGCATGTTATTGCGAAGAGAAATGAGTTTATTGGAAATAGCAGTACCGTTGCGAAGAAAGGGAATGCTCAGGAGGACAACACTTATTCTGCCGGGGCCGTTTCTCTCGTCAGCGAGAGGTCTTCTGTAAAAGTATCGAACGCGCAATGTGAAAAAGTTACTTCTTTGCGTGTCAGTGCTAAGGAACGAGCCACTTTGAATGGAGTAAATGGAGAAATCACTGAAAGCCTTGATGCATCAGCCTCAGATCTTTTTCTGTTTAATAGCAGTCTTAAGGTTCAGGAAGGGCTTACTTTGCATTCGTATAATCAAACGGATATTCGAAATGGAGAGCTTGCGGGTGATAATATTTCCATTGGTGGAAAAAATGTGAAATTGAAGGAGCTTGATGCTGAGGCACGAAAATTACTAGATGTGTCAGGAGAAGACGTAAGCCTTCTGCGTACAAAGCTTAGTTCTACAGAAGCTAATGCAAATCTAGAATCTACAAAGTCTTTTACTGCTGAAGATAGTAAGTTGACTGCTGAAAATGTAAGTGTGTGTGCTGGAGTCGCAACTTTTGAAAGTAGTGAAATTTCAGCCACAAACGATGAACAAATAAAAGCAGAAGTAATCCGTAGTAACAATTCCTCTCACGTAGCCTCTAATGTGTCAATGGATGCCAGTTTTATGTCGACGGTTCGAGGAGGTATTATTTTTGGTAAAAACAGTGTTTCTCAATCAGCATTGATCAATATGAACATTGGCGGTGTTGTCCTCTCTGGTGGGACTCATAGTCAAACGGGCGCAATTATTGGGAATCTGGGTACTTTATCTATCGCTCGTTCACAAAATCAGAACGCTTCAATGTCCATAGTAAATAGTTCGGATGTTTTTCTGGGGCATAGCAAATCTCAAAAAGGAATGTTGTCTATTTCTGAAACAGGAAGCACTAACGTAGCTTTAGGCGGGGCGCTATCTCAGGAAGCCCTTAGTTTATCCAAACAAGACGGTATTGATTTTGCTGGTAGAGTTATCGAAAAGGCTGGCTTTTCTCTCAATAAAGAAAGACAGAGGCAGACTGTCAAGGGATCAATGACTAGTCAGGCCAAAAAAATGAGAGTGAGATCTTCTCTTGCTAGAGTAGATGAGAACTACTTACTAGAGGCTGAAGATGCGGATTTAAAAGGTAGTACCTTTAAAGTTGGGGGAAGCCTACGAGGAAATATGAAAACTCTCGACGGGCAAGGAATGAAGGCTCAGGTCGGTGGGGACACGACCTTAAGTGTAGAGGAAATAGCGAACCTTCAAGGAGCAGAACTTCGTAGTAAAGGCCATTTTTTATTACGTGGTGTTGATTTGGAAAAGGAAAAGGCTCCGAAATCTGAACAAGATACAAGTAAGAGTGAAGCATCGGCTGAAGAAACAAATGTGATTGAAAATGAAAGGGATGCAAACAACCGTCTGATAGCAAATCTGCAAGGGGCTGAAATTGAATCCTCAGAGCAAGTAGTAGTTTTAGCAAATGAAGCTTTGGATGCTGAAAATGCTACTTTGAAATCTGGTGGGAGCGTAATCCTCAAAACAGAGGCCAAACTGGGAGTGGATGGTGTAACTGTTACAGCGAAAAGTGCAGACTTTACTGGAGACAAAGGGGTTTCCAATAGAGGAGGAAAAAACACTCTTACTGAAGATTTAAGCTATACCTCCAAAGACGGTACTGTAGTCGCCAGTGGATCACGCAATAGTGTAGGGCGACAATTCAAAGTTAAAGCCAAAGAAGACTTTCTTCATGATGATGCAAAAACAGTTGCTGGTGGAAACGTATTTGTTGACTCTCAGAATCTAGCTAATAGAAGCGGTTACTTGAAAGGAGAGTATGTCGAAGTGACCGCGGAAGAGAAGATTGGTAATCAACAAGGTACTATTAGCGGACGAATGAATCTGAAATGCAATCGTATTGACAATTCAGATGGTGTTTTAGAATTTACCAAAATAGAAGCTCCTGAAACAGCCCTTCCAGAAACTATCGCTCATGAAGAAGAGGTTTCAGAGACTACTCATTCAGGAGATCAGGTTAATAAAGAAGAGCCTGCTAAAAATCTGACCTCTGAAGAACAGGCAGCAAAAGATGAAGAAATAGGTAAGCAAGCAGCACTGGCAGTGGAAGCGGCTAGAACAGCGGCGGCCGAAAAGTTTGCCAGAGAGCAGTCCTTTATCACAACAAATCATATGACAACGAATGACAATAGTCAATTCACAGGTGATGGAAAAGGGATGCTTACCACTACTCAAAAGCGACTCGATTTGAAAGGTAGCGTAAGTTCTTCTGAAATGTTCGTAGATGCCAAAAAAGTTGTTAATCATGCCGAATGGAGTGTCGGCACAGGAGTTATTCAGGCGAGTGACAAGGTGGTTAACCAAAACAAAATGCACGGTGAAAATCTCCATATTTTAACAGATGGAGTTGTGGTCAATGAAGGCGAAATCGTTGCAGAAAAAGAAGCTACAGTAAAAGGAAAAAAAATAAGTCAAGGCAGTGCGGCCAAGATCTCAGCTGCTGACCTTACTCTCATACAAGAAGAGCAGATTAAGCACAGCCAAATGGGAAATGTCCAGGGAACCTCTAGTCTTAGTTATATCAGTGAAAATGGAGTTGAAGTTGACAGGAGACTGCAGACACAAGGCTCTTTTAATGCTCTTGGTGGAAAGGGCGATGTGGATATTAACGCTCAGACGACCATTGGTGGCGATAGCTATCTTGAGGGCAAAAACGTTAATATCAATCAACGGACCCACGTTGCAGGTTTTGGACAGCTGAAAGCAGAAAATACAGTTCGCTATGATCATGCCGATGCTTACTTTGTCAAGGGCTTGAATGTTGAAGCTAAAGTTTTGTCAAGTAAGGCTAGTATAGTTCGAGTAGACGGGAATGGCTGTATTCAAGTGGAAAGATTTGAAATGGAAAGCGAATGTATAGCCACTGATGAGCAAATGAGAGATACTGCAGCAGAAAGAGCACATCGCCTTGCTCAATTCGACTTTAAAGGGGATGTCTATTTCAAAGCGACAAAAAGTGCTGTAAATAAAGGCGGACAGTTTGTTGTTGGCGGCAATATAGAATACGACGGCCTGCAAGCCGATAATTTGCATGTGACCCATGAGCATAGCTATTCTGAAAAAGTAGGTACCGTTAAGAAGTGGCATGGATGTAGTCAAAAACATTACGATGTTTTTGAAGAAAAACAGAAATCTATCTTAGACAGTGCTGGAATAACCTCAATTGGTGGTGTTGTAACGAAGTTGCCGACGAACTTTAAAAATACGGGCTCTTTTGCTGCACGTTCAATATATGGAGATAATGTAGAGCAATTTATCAACGGTGTTGATGGACAAGGCAGATCTCCGGAATTCCATCAAATTGATCAGGTACAGGATTTAGGTGAGAATCTGGACTCCAAACCTTTCTTGAATAAGGAAGATGCATCGGACAGTCCCTACATGTATACAGGGGTTGGAACTGCTGAATCCTCCGAAATAGGAGGGCAGCCAGCAGAATTTTTAGAGAAGCTAGGAGTAACACCAGAGAATGCAAAATTTCTTATGGACGCACAAGCTGAAGCAGCTGAAATTCAAAATCAGGCCGTTGCTCAAACTGGTAGAATATCTTTTGTTTCCGGTTTAGAAGATACCAACACTCAAAGAGTAGCACTATGTAAAAATACTCTGGAGTTTGCCGAGAAAAATCCAGGGGTAACTGTTGGTGTAGCTTTAAGCGAAGAGCAACTGCTGAATGTAACAGAGCCAATGCTCTGGTATGTGACAAAGAATGTCGATGGGAAAGAGGTATTGGTACCCACTGTCTATCTCCCAAAAGACAGGCTTGATAAAATGTCTCGTCGTTCAGGGGCTGTCTATGTGGAGGACAATCTTGCAATTAGAGGCCCTACTGGCACGTTCCACAATACAGGTTTTGTAGATGCTGGTGGAACTGTTCGGGTCGAAATGGAAAAGATAATCAATGAAAAGCGGGTAAATCAGGAAAGAGCCATGGGTATCAGACGCCGGGCCTGGAATGAAAGTGACACCGCACGTGAAATCGAAGTGGATCATGTTAATGCGGGTGGAGAAATCCGGGCCTATAATGCGACTTTTATTGCTAAGGAGTTTACTAACAATGGAGGAAGTGTTAGCGCTGTAAATGATTTAGGTATCCAAGCTGACAGGGTAGTAAACAAAGCTTTGCAGACCAGAGGAATGCATCAAATGCAAGGTGGTAATAAGACGGCATCACAAAGGCTGATGACTTATAGCCAGAGGACAGAGATTAACTCCGCGAGCCTGGCTGCCGGAAACAGCTTATTGATAGATGCTAAAGATTACCTCCTCAATGATGGGTCGAGCATGGTCGGTTGGAAAAAGGTGGGTATCTCTGCTGGTGAGTTTGAGCAAAAGACTGTTAGCAGCTCTTATCTTGATAAGAGTACCAAAGGTCAAAAGCGTAAGGAAAATTCATATGTAACGAAGCACGAGAACGGTTCTATTACATGTTTTGATGGGAATGTAGAAGTCAATGTAACCAAGGGTGATGCCGTTATTGAAGGTAGTATTGGTAGCCACAATGGTGATGTGCGTATCAATGCTAAAGGGAGTATTTACTTTAAAGCCCACACCACAAGTGTAAATAACAGGAAAACGACGAATTCGGTGAAAGGTCTGGTGGGTAGCTCTACTTCTGAGAGGTGGAATGAAACGCAAACAAGTGTGGCGAGTGTGTTTGCTAACGATATTATCCTGACGGCAGGAGGCAAGATATCTGGAGACGGTCTTCAACTGACAGCCTTTCGTGATCTGGCGATTGAGGCGCAGGAAGTGGATATGCGGGCTCATAAAGTCGACAAACACATTAAAGTAGACTCCACGAGTGTTGGAGTAAGTTTCTTTGGTTCCGAAGCGATTAACCTGATGGCGAACAAAGGGTCCGTAGAGGAAGCCGCTAGAGCCTTACTTAAGGAAGACCCGGCTATTCAGGCTGCTTTTGAGCTGGCGAGTGCTCGCGATGGGGCGGATGTGGCCTTGGGTGCTCTGACATCAGCAATGACTACCTGGAATGAAGTAGCAACATATAATGAAGCTGCCGAAGAGGGAATTGGGGGTGTAATGTCTGCTTTGGATGAAGATCTAGGGGTTAGCGATCCTAATGTTTCCGTACGTGTGGGAGAATCGAAAAGCGAATCAAATTGGCAGGAACTTTATCTTACTCAGTTTTCAGTTGGGCGGAATATGGTCTGTAAAGCCGCAAAACAACGTTTTGAAGGCGTACAGATTGATGTGGGAAATGACGCGTTTTTTAAAGGGGAAGATATTGAGTTTTCCTCTGCCGAGAGTAAGTCTAGCGAGAAAAGTACAGAGCATGGGGTGAGTGTATCAGGCCCTACGAGTGTAGGGGTTGATGCATCTAAATCAAGCCAGAAGAGTACAAGCCATACAAACTCTCATGTTAATGTTGGGGGGAATTGTAAGTTTGAGGCGGATCAATTGGCTCTAAGAGGGGCAAATGTTAACGCAGACACTGTGTCCGGAACTGTGGGTAAGTTGATAGTTGAATCAAGGCAAGATACGAGTAGTTCCAGGCAGGCTGGGGCATCAGTAAACTCTTCTGGTCAATGCTCTGCTAACGCTAGTTGGAGTGATTCAAAAACCACATCAGAGATGTCGGGTATTCAAGCTAAGAAAAAGTCTGAGTTGACATGTAAAGAAGTGGAACTGACAGGTGGCGCAACGAGGAATCTTAGCTTTGGTGAGAACGCCAAAGTAACGACAAAAGATCTTCAGGATACTCATTCAGGTGGATCATTTTCCGTAAGTGGGAACGTTAAAGATCTGAAAAAACAGTTATGTGGAGAGTCTTCCAAAGAGAGTAATTCCGGTCAGAGAAGTGCAATGTCTCAAGATGAAAGTTCTGCTAAAGTGGGCGGGGATACAACAGCCCCTCCAAAAAGAGCTAAGCCACGTCGTGATGCCTTTAAAACGACTGGCAAACTTACAGTAAAAAGCGAGAGAGGAAAGGCAGCTGTGCGATCTACCATAGCAGGAACAGAACAGAGTTATGGGGCCTCTAGCAATTGGGATGAAAGACAGCAAGAGATGAAAATCAAGAAGTCCAGTGCTGGCTTGATGACTTTTTCTGTTGATCAAGAAAAACTGGAACAAGACAAACAGTTACTTGCGAAGCAAATGCAACAATTTAGGCACGGTCAGATAGGTCTTGGAGTTCCAGTAAAAGTAGAAGCTCCTGCATCTGAAAAGCACAGGCCTGAACTTACGCCTGAAGAAATGCATGTAGCAGATACTTTTAGGCAGGAGAAAGAAGAAGAGATTGTCGATTGGAGGAGTGAATTAGAAGATGTGGAAAATAAAAAGAAAAGAATCTCTGATGAATTAAAAGCTTCAGTTGAAGCGGAAACGGCAAAGCTTGATGAGATCAATAAGAGAATTCAATTATTTGAGAAAATTATTGAAACGAGTAACGGCATGATGACTGAGGGCTCAGCTCCAGTTGAGGAAATTAAGAAGCTGGAGAAAGCGGCTAAAGCTTTGGAATCAGGAATTAATCAGCTCAATAGTGAAAATAACGTCTTTTTGCAGGCTCTGGCTAAGGAAGAAAGCAAACTCAGATATAGTATTTCAGAAGCTCAGATTGATAGAGATCGTTCTGAACTATATGCTACTGCGACCGTTGGAAAACCTAATGAAGATATCTCTGATTCTCTCAAAAGAGCTATAGAGTCAAATCCGACACAAGAAGAA
>JBLFWS010000041.1:0-22039 GCA_047611865.1 Chlamydiales bacterium | reverse complement strand
AAAAGTGTTACCCATGTGGGTAAACAGTGTAACCCATGTGAGTGAACAAAAGTGTTACCCTTGTGGTTAATTGCACCGTAGTGGCACCTCTCCAATATAAGCAAAGAACAAAACGTTTATCAATTTTAATACCCTGCATTTTTAGAAGATCGGGCATGACTCAGTTACATAAGCACAAATTCCTTCGCTTCTCTTAAGTCATCCGAGATTTTGGTCAGACAGCCTATAGGCTTAGGAAAAAGTGTTACCTTGAATTGAACCATACCGAGAATTGTATACCGGAATCTTTCACAGCATTTAAAAATCCGGTAGACGCCCTATTTTCCGGGTATAAATTTCCGAGCAGTGAAAGCTTTAGCGCCTAATCAGCATTTGGTTATTACAGTAATTTGACTCTTTAATGATTTTAGAGATTCCGTGTATCCACTCAGAGCGAAAGTTTAGTGCAGGAGCACGGTAGGCGTTGAGCTGATTTTCTTTTACGACGCTGACATAGTCTTTTTCAATTTCAACGATAGTTTCCAAGTGGTCAGAGGTAAAGCTAATTGGAACAAAAACGATGTTCTTTTTATCCTTACTCCATTTCCTTATTTCTTTAGAAACATCAATGGTGTAAGGCTTGAGCCATTCCCCAGGACCAAATTTTGATTGGTAGGCAAGTATACCTTCAGAGTTAGGAAATGACTTCATTATTTCTTTGTAGGAGTTTTCACATTCATCTTGATACAGATCTCCCTGCTCTACAAACTTCTTGGGGATACCGTGGCAAGAGAAGACAAAGAAAACCTCGTTTTCCGGAAGGCTTTCGTCTCTTAAAAAGTCACGAATACAATTGACATAGGATTGAGTAAAGGCAGGGTGCGCGGGATAGGATTTGATCCACCGGATTTTATTAATGATCTGACTGGGTAAGTGTTTGTTAAACCATCTTGCGATGCTTCCTGTAGTTGCATAGGTGAACTGGGGGAACATGGGGAAAATAATGATTTCATCATAAGAATTTGTTTGGATGTCACGAATAAACTTTCCATGAGTCTCAGGTAGGTAACGGTGGAAAGTTAAAATTGGAGCTGAGAGATGCGTCTTAAGCTGCTCTGCTACATACTCTGTATCAGCATAAATGGGGGATTTCCCTCCCATGACTTTGTATTCTTCAGAAACTTTTGGGGTGCGCTTCTTTGCTACGCGTTTAAACATGATGTTATGAAGCCACTGGGGCATTCCTGTTCGGACAACGTCCCGGTCAGTAAGAAGCTCAGTTAAGAAGGATTGTACTTCGTTAAGAGTTCTTGGTCCTCCGAAGTTGGCAATTACGTAGCAGGTGGTTTTGTCAGACATGGGAAAAGACCTTTTGTTTCAATGATATCGTCGATGAGATGCTGTTCATACATCCAGGAGCAGAAATTTGTCCAGCAATCATGGTCGATGTCCTGATTTTTTGCCAATAGAGGATAAGTGTGCGTCCAAGCTTTTTTTTCCCAAATAAGAGTTTTTAAAGATTTATCGGGGTTAGCTTTGGCATAGAGGTCGAAGGCTTTTTCGGGATGTTCTTTAGAGAAATCAATGCTTTCTTGTAATGCTTTTTGGAAGTTAATTGCCTTATCAGGGTTTTGATTTATAAAGTATTTACTAGCAAGTATAACGAGCTCATAATAGTTGGGGACATCAAAATCACGGAGCATGAAAAACTTTGTGTCAACTCCAAGAGATTTTAAGTGTTCCATTTCTATATTCCAACAAGCACCAAAGGTTGCATCAACACTTTTAGTTCCAATGGAACTAATGATGTCGAAATGAACATTGCGACACTTATCAGGTTTGATATTCCGCTTCTTCATCAGTGAACGGATATAAGCAGAATTTAGTCCTCCGAGGGAATAACCAATTGTTTTTCCGTTTAAATCTTCGAGTGTATTGATTTCAGCATCACAGCGAACAAGTAAACCATCAAGAGGCTCTTTTACCAAGACTCCTAATACTTGAATATTAGCTCCTTGAGAATAAGACCTAATGGTGTAAGGCATGTAGTATATAGCTAGTTCTGTTTGGCCTGAGCTTATATAAGGTATTGATTGCGAAGGGTCATGGAGTTTCTGTATGTTGAGAAAGAGGCCGTGTTTCTCAAATATTCCATTTTCAACGCCCGCGTATAATGCTACATGGTTGGGGTTTGGGAACCAATCCAGTAAAATTCGTGTTTCCTTGGGTGCCTGGGTCTCTCCCTGGCAGCCAGATAGGGTGATACAAAAAGCTATCAGGAGCGCGGAGAGGTGATTTTTGGATGAAAAGTTTTGCCTTCTTTGATTTAACAAAAAGCTCTCAAATGAAGTAATGGAAGCATACAGAATCAGACTGATACCAGTTAGGCAGAAAAATGCGGCGAAGCATGTCTCAAGATCTGTAGAGTGACGACTTTCTTGCATAAGCATCCCAAGACCAGATTGTCCCCCTGCCCATTCTCCTGCAACAGCCCCAATTCCTGCTATTCCTCCAGAAATACGTAGTCCTGCAAATATGTGGGACAAGGCTCCGGGAAGGCGAAGCTTAAAGAAAGTTTGCCACTCTGTAGCTTGGTTGACTTTGAATAAATCGAGGTAAGCTTGAGGGGTGGAGCATAAGCCTTTGTAAATGCTGAGTGTAAGGGGGAAAAAAATCATCAATGCTGTAGGGATAACAATCGCGGTATAGGACCAACCGAAACAGATCACCATTATTGGAGCTAGCGTAAACATAGGCATGCATTGAATAACAATAAAAAGAGGTTGAAAGGTCCTTCTGGCAAGCTGGTATTTTAGCATTAACCAGGCCAGTGGGAAAGCAGCACTGAAAGCTATAGCAATTCCCCCGAGCATTTCTTTACTGGTAACAAGGCTGTGAAGAATAAATCGATTAGGAGATTCAATGAGAACCTGAACGACTTGAGAAGGCCTGGGTAAGACAAAAATGAGATGTTGGAACAAAGTGCATGTAAGTTCCCAGCTTAGAACAAATAGAGCCAGCATTAACAGGGGAATTAACCAATTAGAGTCCAGAAAATGTTTTTTCATAGGTCTTCTTGATTGGAGTTTAAGATTGTCCATACTAAACCAGATAATATGAGGGCGTTATAATAACTAAAGTTGAGATATTATATATTTTTCTTTCCTAAATTACAATAATTGAACTTATACCGAAACAAGTTCAAGATTTGGAATTTTGGACGGCGTTGTTGCATAACTTAATACGTTTACAATCATTTATTTAACCACAGAGAGCACCGAGAATACAGAGAGATAGGAAAATGCATAAAGCCACTCAGAACATACTCTCAACTGATCTGTGATTTTTTATTTTCTCTGTGCCCTCTGTGATCAGGGTGGTAAAGTTTTAATCATAAGCTTCTTGTAGACGAATGTTTTATGCAACAACGCCATTTTGGACCTGAGATTTATGCGCTTTAACACTTGGAAAAAGATCGGATCAAAAAACAATTTTTGAAGTCGTTTCGGAATATGATCGGGTTTTATTGAAATCCAGGGCTAAGACTGTTATCATAGAACTGAGAGGTTCCGGGAAGTTTGTATACAAGTGGTATTATGTTTAGGAAATTATACATTATTCATCTATTTGTTTGTATTCTAATGGCTTGCATTTCTTGCTCTGAGAAGGAGCCAGAGAATCAAGCTTATCGAATTGGTATAGAGCCATCGTGGCATGTGTTAAATTTGGGACAGGATGAAAGAAATGTTCGGGCTTTCACAAAAGAGCTAATTCAAGCAGTCGGTCGCTTGGAAAATATGTCTATAGAGACAGTTAATATCTCCCAAGATGAAAATTTGAAAATGGGATTTGAAAATGGGGATTACAATGCTATTATCTCTACCTTATCCCTAGAGGGCCGTGGTGCTAAGCAGTATACATTTTCGAAAAACTATTTACCACTAGGCCCGTTACTTGTAATACGAGAAGGGTCTGAGTTTAAATCTCTTGATGAAATGCCCGGAAAAATTGTAGGAATACCCAGAGATTCGTCTATTGTATACGATGTAAAAATCAACCCCAGCATTGTTATTAGATATTATGACCATATTAACGAGGCAATTGAACACTTGATTGATCATGACGTAGATGGAATAATTTTAGGGATTTTTACAGCATACGGATTTACTCAGAATCTATACAAGGGGCGGTTGGTAGTTCAAGAAGCTTATCTTAACGATTTGGGTTTACGGCTAGCAACTATAAAGGGAAGTTCTAACGAAGAATTTATAAGTAGATTCAACAAGGCTTTGAGTACTTTGAAGGCAAATGGAGAATTTTTAGCACTAATCAAGAAGTGGAAGATTCCCTATAACCCAAGCGCTGATAAAGATCTTGAGTAAGTAGATAAATCTATACGGAAGATAGTGCTTCCGTTGGTTTTAAAGTGGAGAAAAATCTCGAACAAGTAATTGAATACTTGTTTTGTTTTGGAAGGTGTTGATTTGGGGGGTAAAGGCAATACGCATAAGAAGGTTTTTCTTGCGTATCTGCTTTCTTCTATTGGCCATTCCAAAGCATATTCCTTCTAGCATTCGATCGTGTTGCTCCATATACAGCTTTAGGTGGTTCGTGCCAATAATTTTTGGGGGCCACGTTTGTTGTACGTCGCAGTAAAGTATCGGTGCAGGATTCTCATTGCCAAATGGGGCCAGGAGGTGTAAGGATTCCATAAAATCAAAGTTGATCTCATCGAAGTCTACTTTGGCATCGATAGTTAGTTTGGAAAGGACATCATTTTCCTGAAGGACAAGATTGGCTTCTTCAATAAAGTGTTTTTTGAATAGTTCAATATTTTCAGAAACTATGGTCATGCCTGCAGCGTAGTCATGTCCACCGTAATTGAGAAGTAAATCAGAATTCTTTTTAAGAACGTTCAATAACGGGAATTCTCGAATAGAACGCATGGACCCTTTTCCTACGCCATCTTCAATGGCGATAATTACAGTCGGCCTATTATAATGTTTTGAAAGGCGCGTAGCGACAATAGGAATGACACCAGGATGCCAGTCTGTTGATGACAAGATAATGGCTCTTTCATCCAGTATTTCAGGATTTGAGATTAGTAATCCATCAACATCACTGGAAACGGCCCGCTCAATTTTTTGACGCGCGATATTGTTAAGATCTAATTCTTTTGCCAGTTCTTCGGCTTTTGCAGAATCCTTGATAAGAAGAAGTTCTACACCTTTTCTTGGGTCAGCAATACGACCTAGGCTGTTTAGACGGGGGGCTATTTTTGAAGCTATATCAGATACAGTAACATCGTGCTGGGAGAGTCCACAAATGGAAAAAAGTTTGGCAAGGCCAATTCGATTAGTGATAGAGATCTGATTGAGACCATAGCGCACAAGAATACGGTTTTCGTCTAAAAGAGCTCCCATATCGGAAATCGTACCAAGAGCGACGAGATCGAGGTAACTTTTGAGATCTACGTCGGTGTTAGATATTTTTCCAGATCTAATGAGCTCGTTTGTTAATCCATGGGCTAGTTTGAAGGCTACTCCAACTCCAGTTAATTCTCTATTTGGGTAGTTGGCACCGACTAACTTGGGGTTTAAAGTGGCTACGCAGTGTGGAATTTGATCAGTAGGTTCATGGTGATCAGTAATTATAACGTCGACGTTATTTTGAACTACTTGTTTGATGCCTTCGACGGCAGTGATCCCACAGTCAACAGTAATTAAGAGTTTGCAGCTATTTTCCAGGGCATAATCGAGAGCATCCAGGATTAAGCTTCGTCGAAGGCTGGCGCGGTTAGGAACGTAGTAGAAAACTTTTGCTCCAAGAGAAGAAAGCAGATCCGTGAGAAGCGCTGTTCCAGTCATTCCATCTACATCGTTGTCGCCATAAATGAGAATTCCTTCGTCATCTTGGAGAGCCTTGCAAACGCGATGAACGGCTTTTTCCATCTGAGGAAAAAGGCTTGGATCGTGAAGATCAGGGAGCTTTGCGTAAAGAAATCTATTGATCTCTTCTAAAGAAGTAAAACCTCTAGAAACAAGAACCTGAGCAGTAACAGGATGAATACGGAACTCTTTGATTATTTGATCACTCCAATCTTTTTTTGATTCGGGGTAAATCCACAAAGTGTTGTCTTTATCATCTTCAGATGACTGCATTCGATCTCTCCAATTTATGATCTGTACTTATTTCAAGTATATTGGAGCGAAGAGGAGGGCATGTAATTCCAGCTTACGGATGCTTAGATGCATTCCTACCTAAACTCTAAAAACTATATCTACAAATACCGTAAACAAGGTTAAAGGTTAAGAAAGATTTATCATTTTTTTACTCTCCCGGCAGTGTAAGCCTGCTTTTTGGGATGAAATTGTAGGTAAAATAAATCATTTTGCCTAGTATACACGATCTAAATAATATTTGTTTTGATTAAAGGCCTGGATTTCTTGCAAATGCTGAAACCCAGGCCTTTACTTTATCTAATTACTAGACAGCTCTTCTCTGTTGTGAAAGTACAACAAGAGAGGAGAGGCTATGAACCATGAAGACAAAGTTCCAATGAAAATACCAATCGTCATGACAAAAACAAAGTCGAAAATCAGGCTTCCACCAAAAAGAAGCAAGGCTATCAACACAAGCAGAGTTGTTGCTGAAGTCATCACAGTACGGCTCAGAGTCGCATTGAGAGCATGGTTGACAATTTCAACGTATGTCTTTTTGCGCATAATCTGAGTATCTTCACGAATCCTGTCAAAGATAATGATAGTATCGTTAAGAGAGTACCCAATAATCGTCATGACCGCTGCAATAGTTTCCATATTGATTTGTATGGTTAGGCCCAACTTATAGAAAATTCCAAGGGCTCCCAATGAAACCAAGACGTCATGAGCAACACAGAGAATGGCACTAATAGCGTACTTAAACTCAAAGCGTATTGTGATGTAAATCAGAATACACAGTAAGGAAAGACCTAAGCCAAACAAAGCATTGTCACGCATGACATCAGAAAACTGTCCACTAATAGAGGTCCAGTTTTTATCGAGCTCTACAAGACGCTCCTTTTCGATTTTCAGGCCTGATTTACTAAGTGAATTAACAGTCCATTCAATGCGAGGGTTTTTCTCATACTCAAATACAACCTTTTTCTCAGTGTCTTCCACGGGCATGCTGTAAAAGGGATGTTCCTCCTCTTCCATACTCATTCCAAGTTGAATGCGGAGGTGGTTATCCTTATTAAGCTGCCTTACCTGAAAGTCTCCTTCAGTGGCTCCTGCGCTGAGCAAAGCTTGTTCTGCTCTAGCCCTGTACGAGCCATCAGCATCTTCATCAACGTTCACAGAGAGAGCGTATCCACCGGTAAAGTCCATTCCAAGGATATTCTGTCTTTCTGAGAGAAGAAGAGATCCTCCACCAACAAGAATGACTAAGGAAATTACAAAGGCGACTTTAGCTTTTCCAAGGAAGTCAAAGCTATATTTGCCTATGATATTTGCCATATTGAGCATTTTGTTTTTAGGATTTTGAACCCAGCCAGTAAAGTAATAACGGGTTACAAAAAGAGCCGTAAACATTGATGAGGCGATACCGATTATTAAAGTAATAGCAAAACCTTTAATCGGACCAGAGTCAAATTGCATCAGGATTAGAGCGGCAATTATTGTTGTAACATTGGAGTCTACAATAGCACTGAAAGCTTTGCGGTATCCTGTATGGACTGCTGAAGCAATACGGCCCGAAATGGCGTATTCTTCACGGATACGTTCAAATATCAGTACGTTGGCATCAACGGCCATACCAACCGTTAGGATGATCCCTGCAATTCCGGCAAGTGTTAATGCTGCATCTAGATTCTGAAGGATTCCCCACATAATCAATAAATTTAGCATTACCGCTAAGGAGGCAATAAAACCACCAAACCTGTAATAGGAAATCATCGTAGCAATAACGAGAGCCAATCCAGCAAAAGCTGCAGAGATTCCACGGAAGCGTTCATCTTGTCCGAGTTCCGGGCTGATGTTCTCTTCAGAAAGGATGCGAGGGGTAAAACTAAGGCTACCGGCTTTTAGATCAGCAACAAGCTTGTTAACTTCTCTTTGTGAGAACTTGCCGTATATCATTGCATGATGACGCAATGGCTGATTTAAAGTAGGCTCACTAATTGTATTGCCGTTTAAAATAACGGCCATACGCCATCCATCACCTCTGGTGAATTCAGCTTTTGGTGTACCCGCAATCTTTTCTTGTGCAAATTGTGATGTCCAAGTGTGCAAACTTTCTCTCGGAGAGGAGAATGAGCTATTTGCTTTAGAGTTTGTGCTTTTTACGCCGAAAGAAAGGATATTTCCTTTTTCTGGATCATAAGCGGCATGAACATTTTCAAGGTCGGAACCTTCTAGAGCATAGTTATGGAATGTTATAAATAGAGGTGTAGACTGTCCTCGCCATTCGCTAGGGTCATCGCCTCTGTAAATAGCCACAGAAGAGAGTGTGTCGTCAAAGTTATTTGACTTAACAGATTCTTTTGGGTTTACAATGCGTAGACCGTTTTCGAAAAGGGTCTTTGCATGGCCGCTACGGGGGCGCTGAAAAGAATCACCGCTACCGCCCAGGTGTTGCCACGCAATGTCATTGATGCTTTCCAGATCTTTTCTATTTGTTACAACAGCTTCATTCCAAACGTCTTGAAGGAATTGTTGAACTTCAGTGGCCAATGCACTGTTGCGTAAGGAAAACTTCTCATTAACGACGTGGAAGCGCATGGAAGAAGCTTTAATTAAGTCAGAAGCTGAAAAACCTTGTGAGCCTGGAAAATCAAGGGCAATGTTGGAGCCTTCAATACGGAGGTTAACCTCTGAAAGACCCATTTTGTTAACTCTTGATGTCAGCTCATTGAGGCCCTGCTTTAAACTAGCTTCATCGGTAACAGATCGGTTGTTTTCATCGCGCAAACCAACACGAACCATTTTTCCACCGGAAAGGTCAAGACCCCACTTTAATATCTTGCTGTCATCCCCACGGAAATATTTTCTAGCGTTGAGTTTTAAGTTACTCCAGAAAGTATTGCGAGTAGGGGGAGGTACAACATATCTTTTCGTTAAATCGAGGTCTACTTGTGCCGCATTGTATTCATCACGCCATTTCATGATGTCTTCATGAACTTCGTTCTCGATCTTGTTTTGGGAAAGAATACGTTGTTCCGTATCTGAGAGTTCCAGAACAGCAAAATATTTCCTACCATTGATAGAGAATTCTTCTCGTGAGGCTTTTAAGAGGTTACTGTAATAGTCTGAAAGTTCAAATATGAAATCGTTTGTATATTCTGAAGTATCCCCGAATATCGTACCTGGATATCCAGTAAAGCCTTCATCTTGCATAAAATCGCGAAGCTTATTGAAGTCTTCCATGAAAGCGATTGCTTCGTCACTTTCGGGGTAGGCCTCGTACTTGCGCATGATATCTTTTAAACCACGAGCGATAACATAAATTCCATTGGCGCGAAAGCCCTTGGGAAGTTCATGATTATCCAGAGCTGCTGGGGCATAAACAACTAGTCCAAGCCTTTGCTGTTCCGCAGGGAGCATGGAGTAAGAGTCATAGTCTATAACAGGAAATACGTCTCTATTCAGATCCTGGTGTGACGGCTGCCACGTCTCTGTGAGATTAGAAAGAAGCTGAGTACTTTGTTTCTTGGCAATTTCACCTAAATCGAAGGCTATTACGCTTGTACTATTAGCTAGTCTATTCAGTTGAACGACAAAGTCTTCGTGAGAAGGCTTTACAACTTCATCCGCAAATCTTGATATATGAGCTATATCATTGATGACGAGTTGGCTGAGTCTTTCTTTGACGTAAGCTTCATCTTCAGTTAGAGCTTTGGTTTCACGTATGGCGTTTACTTCGGAATAAAGCTCGAGGCTGAGGTAGTCATTTTCCCAGTCTATAGAGATTTTTTCTATGAAGGGGTGACGGCCATCTAGGTCTATTACTTGAATACCCGTTTGGTTTCCTTGCTCAGCACTTTCATTCAACTTTTCTTGTAGAGAAGCCTGAGTGAAAGAGGCAAGGTCCCCATCGAATGCATCTTCGCTGTTTTTCACAATGAGTTTTGCATCTTTTAAGGTATTAATTCGCTGTTCAAGAGTATCAAGCAGTACTTGCTTATTGACATCAGCGTCCAGGTCTTGCTCTTTAAGCTCATCTTGAATAAGGCCGCGTTTGAATTTAGCTTTATCTTCTGCTTTTTCCAATAATTGAGCAAAATGGCGGGCAGGTCTTCTTTGCTCCGCTGACAGACCGCGAGAAAAACCCGAGTAGTATCTCTGCGTAATAGGGCTGAAGTCCCCAAAAAGCTTATTGTATTCTAAAATACCAGATGCAAGATCCAGGAGTAGTTCTTCATTGGGGCGTTCGGGAGAGCTTTGAAGGGCTGCAGAGAGCTTTAAGGCTTCTTCTGATTCAGAACCCAGGCTCATGGCTAATTGAATTACACGCTCATATACTAGCTGGCGGTAAAAGGAGGTCAATTTACCACTTTCATCTTTCTTTGAAGAATAAACAAATAAATTGCTTGCTTCTTCAGGATTCAGATGAACACCGATACGCCTTTCGACCAGGACTTTCTTTTCCGGGTTGTCAGATGGTCTTGTGGATAATTTAAGTTGAGAGGGTACAAAAGAAATAAGTTCACCTGCACGAGGCAAGAATCTTTTGAAGGTCTCAGTTTCAGCCCCATCATTGAAAGTAACTTCAATGAGTTTTGGATTGGAAGGCACAAGTTCAATTGACTTGGCAGAAATATTCAAATTTTTACAGAAAGCCCAAAGCCACTCGTTGGCCAGGTCTTCTTGGTCATTAATGCGTTCTGTAATATTGATTGCTATGCTATTTGCGGCTTTTTCTTCGATTGGCTTTCTAAGTGGTTTGCCGTAGTAGAAAACTGTAGGCAAAATATTGTAGAAAGTTAGAAGAACCACAGCGACAATTACTAAAAATTGCCAGCGTTTTTGCTTTTCCATTACAAAAACTTCCCTTCTTTAATTGAAATTTAGTCGAAAGAAAACGATACGAAATGAGCAAGATACCAAAGAGGAAGTCATTCTGTCCAGCTAAATAATAGAGGAGAGCAGTCCAGAGGGCGTTAAAATTGGATTGTTACAAAAAAAAGCCGCCACCGACTAGATTGAGGGTGACGGCTTTGATAATACCTAAAGACGTTTAAGTATTAACTTGGAGCTTTAGTTGTCTCTATCTCTTCAACTTTTTTTGAGGAGTCTTTGACAGCTTTCTCTTCAAGCTCCTGCTCAGACCGAAGTTTAACCGCAGCGTCTACTTTCTTTGAAAGTACTTTTACTGCGATAAACCAAAGTCCGCAAGCGACGGAGAAAGCTCCGAAGGCAATTGGAGCAATGGCTACAACATCTTTAGTAGCAAACAAAATCAAGAGTGTGCTTTGAGTGAAGGCACCACCAGCTTTGCCAGCACGGCCTCCAATAACATCAACTGCAGCTTTACCTTTTGTCTTCAGCTCATCATCAAGAGGGATGTAGGCCATTTCTTTTGTAGCATCAAAAAGAATGTATTTGATGGCTTTGCTTAGAATGATAATGATAGCTCCAAGGAAAGTGGCAGCAGCAACGCCAGTGATTCCGAAGTTTGAAGAAATAAGGGTGACAAAGCTTTCTGAAAAAATGAAAAAGAAAAAGAAAGCTCCACCTGCAGTAATAACCAGAGGGGTGATAATAGCAGCTTTGAACCAGCTCACACGGCGTAGGATGTTTGAACCAAGGAATAGTCCGAACAAAATAGTTGTAATACCTGTTAGAGTGGAGAAGTCTCCCATGAAGCTGTTGTAACCACCTTTGTCACCAGCATACCATAAGCCAAGCTGATGTTTCCACTGAACTTCAACCAGGTTGATAGTAACACCGTATGCCATGATTAGAATAGCGATTAGGCCAAGCTCAGGTGAATTTAGGATGAGTTTTGCACTTTCCACTAGTGAAGGCTTTTCTTTTTTCTTTTTGGATTTTACAGGTGCCTTCTCTGCGTCAAAGAATCTCTTGTCGGTTAAGACGGAAGTGTGCATCCAGCGGTAGAGGCCCATTGCGATTAGTCCAAACAATATAACAGCGGCCATGAGGAGGCCGACTGATGCTGACCAGGCTTCTTCTTTCGTCGCGTAAAACTTTTGAATGTAGCTGGATGAAAATTTAACGACTTGACCTGAAAGGACTAGTGCGAGGTTACCGATAACAGCGAAAAGACCGTAAAATCTTTTAGATTCTGTCATGCGAACAACGTGGTTGGCAAACTGCCAGAACATTAGAGCAATCATTGCGCTTCCCCAAATCTCCGCAAGAACGTAGAAAAGAGAGAAAGCCCAGTAGGCGTATATATCGATGAAACCACTAAATCTGGGGTAGTTTTGGTGCAGTGCCTGGACTGTTTCTAGTGAAGGGTGCATTGCTTCCAGGTTAGGGTAGATCACAAATGCAAAAGCTGCAAAAAAGACCAGGAACGGAGTAACAACAGCGTAAAAGACGGTCTCTCTGTTGAGAAGGTTTGTCAGTTTGGCGTAAATTATAACAAATAAAATAGCTGCTGGTGTCACGCAATATAGCTTTAAAAATGTGATGGCACCTGCTCCAGCGGAGTTAACTACAAGTGTATCTTTTGTATCTCGTAGAATTGTGTAGTTAAACAGAAGGCAAAACATAATAAAAGCTAAGGGCAGGAACTTTTTCAATTCTTCCCCGTGGATGGGCCATAGAGCAGCTCGCCATCCCGTAAATTCTGGTGTTGTTTGTTCTTTAGTACTCATGCACTTTATCCTATTGTTGATTTGAATCTTGTTAATTCCCGGGCAATTCGTTAACAAGGGTAACGGGCCCTGTTGCTCCAGGAATAGTTCAAGAGAGCAATTGACGGCGGTTTTCACCTTTTTAACGACGGTTTTTCACCTTTTTATCAATCGTCGATCCTCAATTTAGTTAACTGTGATAGTCGATGATGAAATCATGAAAAGTGCTCAATTATCCACAGAATTAGATTAAAAATCAAGAAAAACTGAGGGCTTGTAGGTAAATGATGCGTTTCTGGAAAAGGGGGGTTTTATTAAAATAAAAAACATCGGTCATGAATGGAGTTTAATTTCATATAGGGGAGTATGAAAATATTTTCATGAAAATGAAGGAAGGTTTACTGTTATTAAAATCCACAGTTTAAAGGGTTTGATATATAGATTATTTTAATGTGTATTTCGAAGGATAATTGAGTAATGTAAAGTGATAAGTGACTCGGTGTACTGCATGAGTAAGCATTAATTAAATCTAGAGAGATCTGCTTAGTTGTAAATAGTGAAGAACAATTGGAATTTCTGGGCTAATACTTAGGTTTCCGAAGGGGGTAGGAGGCTTCTTCTGTGTAAATGGAGCCTTTTAAAGATTTGTGGCAGGAAGTTAAGTCAAAATTGTTGATTTCAAAGATTTCAGTCTCAAAAAAGGAATTTCTTTCCAGAAAGTGAGCGGCGGCCTCCATTTTTTTCCCTTGGTAGTAGCCAATTGTAATGTGTGGAAGGTAATGGGCTCTGTTTTTGGGTAGCTCTGCTTCATTTAACATTTTGTCGATTTCAGATTTTAGTTTATTTAGTGGGTTAGATTTTGCAATTTGAGCGTAAAGGGTGACTCCTCTTTTTTTGATAAAATGACCCAAGCCTTTGATTTGTAATAAAATCGGATTTAGTTGAATATCTTGAAGTGCCTCAGCAATGTCGTGAAGTTGATGTCCTTTAATTTGACCAATATACCTTAAGGTGAGATGCATATTTTCTTGATCGACCCATTCAGTATCTTTCATTCCATGGCATAGTCTGTGTAAAGATTGGCTTATTGGTGGTGGGAGAGGGGCGGAAACAAATGCAGTGTTCATTTTGTGGCCAAGGAATTTATATGTTCAGGCAAGTTACTTCCCTGATTATATCAAAGTCCAAGTTCTACCCAAGTCTTTTGATGCAAAGCTCGGACTCTATCTAAATCGAGAGGCTTTAAGTTATTTGTGTATAGATAGCGGGGCTGTAAACTTTAAGCCCGGTGTAAGTCCTATCTAGCGTGTAGGCTCAATTTCTTTGGTGTGTAAGACCTTCCCCAAAGCAAAGGTGTCTACTGCCGAAATTATGACTGTTGCAATAGTCTCTTCTTCATTCAAAATGGCACATCAGCACTAGGTCGTGTATTAAAATTACGAAACGCTGCTTTTAGAACATTTTTTCACACTTTTTAATGGCGTTGTTGCATAAAACATGCGTCTACAAGAGGCTTATGATTAACATATTACCACCGAGATTACAGAGGGCACAGAGAAAATAAAAAATCACAGATCAGTTGATAGCATATTCTGAGAGACTTTATGCATTTTTCTATCTCTCTCTGTTCTCGGTGCTCTCTGTGGTTAAATAAATGATTGTAAACGTATTAAATTATGCAATAACGCCCTTTTGAATTGCACCCAACTCACCTACTTGTCTAAGTATGGAGAGTCGTGAGCGATCCAAAATTATAAAAAAATGCCCTCAAAATCAGACATTCCCTAATTTTAATACACGACCTAGGATCGGGTGTCCACTGGGTTTAAGCAAGCTTCGAGGCGATTGCCCCGAAGCTTGTTGGAGGAGGAGGTAAATTTTAAAGGCTTTACTATTAGAAATCCCGAAGCCTAGCCTAGGCTTACTGTTGCAACAGTGCCTTGTAGGCCGTTAGAGAGAGAGATTCTGTAGTGTTTGAGTGCCATTAAGAGTTGTTTGATTTGCAAGTGCCTCAACATAAACATTCCAGAGTTCCTGTTCGCCTTTGCCTTGTCTGATGGAAGAGATTAAGTCTCTCCTGATTTGTGTGAGGGATTTCTTTGGGGTGAGCTTAGAAATCATTTCTTTGTCTCCAGCGAGCCTGGCTATATTTAGCATGCGGTCGAGATCTGTTTTACTGAGTACGATTTGGTCACGCTTTTTTCTGGAGCCTCTTGCAGCGCGAGGTTTAGGATCCACTTTTCCGGGCTTTTCGACTTTAATGATGAATTTACGAATGAGTTCTAAAAGTTTTTCGGGCTCTTCAACTTTCATTTTTCTAAGTGTGAAGTGGTGCATGTACCCGCCAGTAGGAACTGGTAGAAATTTACAAAGGTCATTTTCTTTGTTTCCACCAATTTTTTGGATGGCGTTGGCAATCAGCTCCTCAAGCTTTCCCTGCAGTTCTTTAAGGGAAAATTTATCTAAGTTTTGATTCGTGTGACTCATTTGCACTTTTCCTTTTTTTGTGTCTAATTGATGGATTTACCCTTACCCGCTGGTTTTTAATTTTGTAAGTCCATTCTTGATTTCGAGATTTTCATATTTGTTTTGAGCATAGGAAATTAAGTATTTGTATAGGCAAGAATTGATTAACTACAATCATCCACCAGCAAGGTGGTTTCTCGCTCTCTTTATTGTCCTCTTAAAGTCACAAAGCATATCTAATCTTCTTAGAAAAATTTGGTATGGACTCATTTCGATTGGAAAAGGCATAACTTTTATGGGTATTAATTGGGTTTAATCTTTAAGTGCAATGTATAAAAAATGGTACGATTTTAGGCAAGATAAAAAAGAAGAAAGAGCTGATGATTGAGAGGCTCTGTTATAGAGAATTCTTAATCTATTTAGTTTTATTTTACTTCGCTATATTTGTATCGTTTGAGTTGGTTATTGTTTGTTTTGATTGGTTGCCTTTGTTTCTGTAGATTTAGTTATTTGGTGTTTATATAATTAGATAGTGATTATATATATGGATTGAGTCGGTTTTTCTCCTAAGGTATAAAGAATAATTTTGGCTAATGAATTATTATGTGTAATCTAGAAACCTTTTGCTTGAAAACTTTTATTTTTGCTATAGTTATAAATTAAAAATTATGTCAATAAATGGAGAAATAATGCCCCTGAAGATGTTTGATGAAAAGAAACCGATACACGCGCTTTCAAGAGTGAAAAATGTAATTGCTGTAGCTGCAGGGAAGGGAGGCGTAGGCAAATCCTCTGTCGCAGTGAATCTTGCGATGGCACTTAAGCGCCTTGGTCGTACTGTTGGTATTATGGACACAGATATTTACGGACCTTCAGTGAGGAGGATGCTCCCTGAGGATCGACTACCTGAACAAAAGGGGGATATTCTTCAGCCTGCCTTGTCCCAAGGTATACGGGTGATGTCCATGGCCTATTTTCGGAAGGATAATGAGGCGGCTGTGATCAGGGCTCCGATTGCCAATGGACTGATCTCTCAATTTATTAATAATACTGACTGGGGTGATTTGGATGATCTTATTATTGACTTTCCTCCAGGTACCGGGGATATTCAATTAACCTTGTGTCAGCAGGCTCACATTACAGCAGCACTAATGGTCACAACTCCTCAACAGGTTGCGGTAAGTGATGTGCGGAAAGCCATGGAGCTGTTTACTAAAGTTCATGTACCTGTAGTTGGGGTAGTTGAGAATATGAGCTACTACTTTCATGAACGCTCAGGTGAAAAAATCTATCTCTTCGGTAGAGGAGGTGGAAAGGCATTAGCGGAAGAGGCGGGTGTTCAGCTTCTGGGATCTTTGCCAATTGATCCAGACTTCTCTCATTTCTGTGATATGGGGATTTCTATTCTCTCACAAAAGCCAGAGAGTCCACTTTCTAAGGAATTTCTTCACCTGGCAGAGAGGGTTTTGGATCATGTGGAAGTAATGAAAGGGGAAAATGGCAAGCATATGGAAAACTTTGAATTACTATGGGAGGATAGCTCTCATGCAAGCTAGAGCTGCTTTTGTTCGATCCATTCAACAAAAAGACGATCATGTCTTTACTATAGAATGGACTGATGGGATGTTGGTAGATTATCGCCTAAGTGATCTTCAAAAAAAATGTCCTTGTGCGAGTTGTGTTGACGAGTCAACAGGAAAAAGAGTTCTTGATATAGCGACAATTGATGAGAACGTTCGGGCAAAACGTGTGAAAAGTGTGGGACGTTACGCCCTCCGTATCGATTTCACATCTGGTTGTTCAAATGGTATTTATGGATTTGACTTCTTAAGGATAATAAATCTTGAGGCTATTGAACTTGGTCGCTAATAACTTAACTTTTAAGAGGAAAGATGCCCGTAAATAATGTCTTAGGAAGTTCATTTTTTCGTTTGCTGTGTTGTGGCTTTTTGATCCTATTAGTTTCTTGTTCTGGTGGAGTGGATATTTCTCACGGTAAAGAGTTTGAGGATTGGGTAGACTCTAAAGGGAAAATTAGAGTTCTTTCGACAATTGGTATGATTGATGACCTCGTGAGAAGGGTTGGAGGAGAACATGTTACCTCCATCTCGCTGATTAAAGGGAACCTTGACCCTCATTCATATGAACTGGTTAAAGGGGACGGGGAAAAGCTGGAGTATGCGGATATCATTTTTTATAACGGTTTGGGCCTGGAGCATGGACCCAGCTTAAAGCATAGCCTTGAAAACAATCCGCTTGCCTTTTCACTTGGAGATATAGTTCGTGAGAAATACAAGGAATTAATTCTAGAAGTTGATGGACAACTTGACCCTCACATTTGGATGGACATCTCTATGTGGATGAGGACTTTGCCAATCATTGTGGAGAAGCTAAGTAAGCATGACCCAGAACATGCAGCAGCTTATCGCCTGAATGGCCAGGAATTTATGCTAGAGATGAAGAGAGTAGATAAAGAAGTCCGAGAGTTATTGCATTCTGTTCCAGAAGATAAGCGTTACCTGGTAACTAGTCATGATGCATTTAATTATTTTACTCGTTCCTATCTAGCTGGTCCTGAAGAGAAAGATTTTGAGCAATGGAAAATTCGTTTTCAGTCTCCTGAAGGGCTTGCACCTGACGCTCAAATAAGTACAATGGACATACAGAATACGTTAGAACATCTTGAAAAATACAATATTAGCATTCTTTTTTCAGAGTCCAATGTCAGTAAGGATTCAATTAGGAAAATTCTTGATGCCGCCCTTGAAAAGGACATATCTGTAAAAATTGCAAGAACAGCTCTTTATGGGGATGCTAAGGGCGAATCAGGAAGTACAGGAGATAGTTATCTGAAGATGATCAGGCACAACGCATTGACAATTTCTAATTATTTAAATGGAAACTACGATGAGCCAACAGCAAAGTAGTAACTTCGTTCCGCCAGCATTACAGCTTTATCAGATAACAGTAAATTATGATAAAACGCCTGTCCTTTGGGATGTGTCCATGGCTGTACCTCCAGGAAACATCGTTGGGGTGATTGGTCCAAACGGGGCAGGGAAAACGACCTTAGTAAAAACGGCTTTAAATTTGATCAAACCGATCTCGGGTAAGGTCGAATTTTTTGGGAAGACTTTTAAGGAAGTATGTGGACGCGTAGCTTATGTTCCCCAGAAAGAGACTGTGGATTGGGATTTCCCAATTACTGTTCTTGATCTTGTTTTGATGGGCCGATATGGCAAATTGGGTTTGCTCCGATGGCCTCGTAAAGCTGATAAAGAAGCGGCAAAACATTATTTAGATATGGTTGGGATGCGTTCTTTTGCAGAAAGGCAAATTAACAAATTGTCCGGTGGACAGCAGCAGAGGGTGTTTATTGCTAGAGCCTTTATGCAGGAGGCTGATATTTACTTTATGGATGAACCCTTTGTTGGCGTTGATATGGCCACAGAGAAGGTGATTATTGAGCTTCTACGTAAGCTTCGTGATGAAGGGAAAACGATTTTTATCGTTCATCACGATTTAAATTCTGTTGAGTCATATTTTGACTGGCTTGTGATATTGAACATGCATTTGGTTGCATCTGGGAAAACTATTGATGTTTTTAACGAAACAACCATGCACTCTGCGTTTGGCAAAAGTCATGCGCTATTTGGTGAAGCAGCAAAGCTTTCGCAAAATAGAACTTCAGGCTTTTTGTAGTCTGATTAGAGGTAGAGTTGAATTATTTACTAATGTATTTTACCGATCCTGTTCTTAGGGCACCTACCTTGGGTTGCATGCTGATGTGTCTTGCGGCTTCTCTAGTTGGAGTTATTGTTTTTTTGCGTAAGCAGTCGCTTTTAGGTGAGAGCTTGTCCCATGCTTCTTACCCAGGCGTTATTCTCGCAGTAGTATTTTATTCAGTCCTATTCCCTAATGACTTGGGAGGAGAATGGCTTGCTCCTTGTATAATGGTTGGAGCATTTTTATCCTCTGTATTGGGATTGTGGGTAATAAACTTATTGGAAAACCGTTTTGGAGTACGTGTTGACTCAGCTCTTTGTCTCGTCTTGTCTGTATTTTTTGGAGTCGGAGTTACTTTAGCGAGTAGAGTTCAATTTACTCATACAACCCTTTATATCCAGATTCAAAGCTATCTTTATGGACAAGCTGCAACGATGACGGATATGCATGTAGTCTTATATGGTGGACTTTCTTTTTTCATTGTTTTGGTAGTTTTTCTTTTATACAAGGAATTACAAGTTATTAATTTTGATAGGGATTTTGCTCTTACAGTAGGTATCAAAGCAAACTTAATCGAAAGCCTGATTTTCTTTTTGATAGTACTTGCTGTTATTGTGGGGATTAGAAGTGTAGGAGTTGTGTTGATGTCAGCAATGTTAATTGCTCCTGCTGCTGCAGCACGACAATATACCAATAAATTATACAAAATGTTTTTTCTCTCAGCATTTTTTGGAGTTGCTAGTGGCTTCTTTGGTGTAGTGATCTCTGTAGAATATTCCCAGTATCTTAAGGCTTTCTATCCTTCCTGGCGTGTATCACTTCCAACGGGACCCGTTATAGTTCTTGTTGCTTCAAGTATATGTGTACTTTCTTTACTAATAGCTCCTGAAAGAGGAGTCCTGTTAAGAACTTGGCGTATAATGAAGTTTCGCTTTCAGTGTTTACAGGAAAATCTTCTAAAGACAATTTGGCGTTTTGGGGAGGTAAAGGGGGTTGCCTTAAGTCAATTAGCAAACTTACAAAGTACTTCGCGTTACATTGTGTATTTTACTCTATCTAGATTAATAGATCAGGGTTGGGTAGTGAAAATCGAAGGTGATATGTATCAACTCACCACTGATGGTCAACATCGTGCTGCACATATTGTACGTTTGCATAGACTTTGGGAAGTGTACCTAGCAAGCTATCTAGGCTTTGGAGTAGAGCGTGTTCACAAATCTGCAGAAGAGATGGAGCATATTATTACACCAGAGTTGGAGGAGAAGTTAACAGATCTTCTCCATGATCCTAAACGAGACCCTCACTTTCAGCCTATCCCCCCAAGAAAAGCGACGATACCATGACCTTATTAGCTTATATTAACCCCTACTACAAGCAAGATTTTCTGGGTTTTTTTCTGACTCTGATACAACGATTCATCAGCTTTTGTAGCGGAAATGTAGAGATTGAGGGCTTGGTGGCTGATGAGTTGCAAATGCTTGTACTCGTTGGGGTGGCTATTTCCTCCTCAATTGTAGGAACTTTTCTGGTGTTAAGAAGAATGACGATGTTGGCTAACTCTCTTTCTCATACTATTTTGTTAGGTATAGTGCTCGCATATATTCTTACGCATAATTCTGCTGATGGTCATGATCACCAGGGGATTGATATTCAGGCAATGATGATTGCGGCTGTAGTTACAGGGATTTTAACGACTTTTCTTACGGAATTCTTAACTACTGTTGTCAGGTTACAGGAAGATGCCAGTACCGGTTTGGTTTTTAGTACTATGTTTGCATTGGGGATTATTCTGATCTCAATGTACACCCGTAATGCTCATATTGGCGCAGAAGTGGTTATGGGAAACGTGGATGCTTTACATATTGATGATTTAAAACTCGTATATACTGTAGTGCTACTGAATATTTTTGTTTTCACGGCTTTTTTTAAAGAATTCAAAATAACGAGCTTTGATACTCAGCTAGCAAAGTCTTTGGGGATTTCAACTGTATTTTTTAATTATCTCTTGATGGTTAACGTTTCTGCTACATCAATTGGAGCTTTTCGTGCGGTGGGAGTTCTGATGGTTTTGACATTTATAGTAGGGCCTCCTTTGATAGCCAGGTTACTTACTGATCGTTTGGGGAAAATGCTGTTTATTAGTTCTGTTGTAGGAATAGTTTCTTCGGTGACAGGGGTGGCTTTGTCAAGGCATCTCTTGTCAATATACTATATCCCCCTCTCAACAGCGGGCTTGGTTGTTTGTGTCATTGCTGTATTTTATATTCTGGCTTTAGTCGTTTCACCAAGCAATGGCCTTATTGCGGGTCTTCTTAATCGCTTTGCGATAAAAAAAGATTTGCTAAAATAATTTCCACTGAATTGTTTCAGGCGCCTTTCGATAACATTGACATTTTCCCGTTTGCTGTTATACTTTTTCTGATACTCAAAAATAGAGCTAGTTATATTACAATGAAGCGATTAGCAATACTAGGAAGTACGGGCTCAATCGGAAAAAGCACTATGGAAGTGGTTCGGCATCTCGGAGAAAGAGTTGCTGTTTCAGCCATTGCTGCGAACTCCAATATTGACCTTCTTGAGCAACAAGCCAGGGAGTTTTCTCCTGAAATTATCGGTGTTTTTGACCTCGATAAGGCAAGCGAATTACGGAAGCGTTTGCCAGGATTTAACGTCCTCGGAGGGATGGATGCTTTAAAGGCTGTTGCAACCTGTTCTAGTGCAGATATGGTTATTTCGGCAATTGTAGGTACAGCCGGATTGATACCAACCATGGCTGCGATTGAGGCCGGAAAGCATATTGGCTTGGCAAATAAAGAAGTCCTCGTCTCTGCTGGGGCTTTAATTACGGGCTTAGCTCGTGAAAAAGGTGTAGATCTTGTTCCTATTGATAGTGAGCACAATGCTATTTTTCAATGTCTGCAAGGCGAAAATAAAGCTACGGCCCGAAGAATTATTTTAACGGCTTCTGGCGGACCATTCAGAGACTTTTCCTATGAACAACTACAGAGTATCTCAGTAGAAGATGCTTTGAATCATCCTACTTGGAAGATGGGTCCGAAGGTCACTGTG
>JBLFWS010000040.1:0-22759 GCA_047611865.1 Chlamydiales bacterium | reverse complement strand
AGACGAGGTGTATTCGATGTTCTTGTTGGTATTAACTTATTGAGGGAAGGTCTCGATATTCCAGAAGTATCGCTAGTTGCCATTTTAGATGCTGATAAGGAAGGTTTTTTGCGCAGTCATACGGCTCTTATTCAAACTTGTGGACGTGCAGCTCGAAATGTTGAAGGCCGAGTCATTATGTATGCTGACAAAATGACAGATTCTATCCAAAAAACAGTAGACATCACCTTGTCGAGAAGGAAACTTCAAGAAGAATATAATAAAGAACACAGCATTACTCCAACATCCACAAAGCGAGAACTGGGACTATCTCTTGAAGCCAAGAAAGCCTCTAACAACTCTGATCAAAAGTCCCTAATTGAAGAACCCACCCCACTCGAAGCAGAACACGAATATTTAACTCCTAATGAAGTTTCAAAGCGCATCGAAGGCTACGAAACAGCGATGAAAAAAGCTGCAAAAGAATTCCGCTTTGAAGACGCTGCCCGCTTTCGGGACTTAATGAGAAAATATCAAGATATAGAAGTTACGATGTGCTAGGTCGTGTATTAAAATTAGGGAATGTCTGATTTTGGGGGCATTTTGTTTTGATTTGGGATTGGTCATAACTCACCTACTTATCTGTTTTGTCGCGTAGGCAAAGCACCATGAGGAACAAAGTTCCGCCGCACCAATAGCCTGGTCCGAAGTGAGCCCTTGGCGAACGCAGGGCTAGGAAAGGATAAGCTTAGAAATTTTGAGCACTGAAAGTGCATATGCGTAAAGCTAAGGTTGTAAGTAAATATAAGGGAGCTGTTTGAATAAAATAATAACTTAAATCTGCAGCGATTTGTTTTGCTAAAAACAAAGTGATTTTACATTTTAGCGCAAAGAATTCGTAAATAAAAAGTGTAAGCAAGGATACCCACGAAGTGGGTTATAGAAGATAGCCCAGTGCAAGTGCGAGGGAGCCTGCGACCGAGACACGTAGCTCTGGGTATATGCGAATTTAATTGTGCACCCTCGAAAAGGGTGCTGGAAATTCCTTAAGCTCATTAGGTATTTTAGCATTTCCATCACCCTTTTCAAGGGTGATGATTTTGTCTATTCAGATACCCAGAGCTGCGTGTCTCGGTCGCAAGCTCCCTCGCACTTACACTGGGCTACCTTCTGTAACCCACTTCGAGGGTAAGGATTATCTATCTTAACCTTTCTCTTACAACCACTTATTCCTTAGCTTTACGCATATACACTGAACGTGCGACACAAAACGTAACGAAGTCTTTTTGTGTCGCACGTTCAGTGCTTATAATTACGTGTGGGATTATTCCTAGCCCTGCGCTCGCCAAGGGCTCACTTCGGACCAGGCTATTACTGTAACGGAACTTTGCTCCTCATGGTGCTTTGCCTATACAGCAAAATATCATAAAATCAGACATTCCCTAATTTGAAAACACGACCTAAGGCCTGTTTTCAAAACACGCCCTAATTGATACATCAGGAATGAGCAGGATGAAAAAACAAAGCATCATCTGCCATTTATCTATTCTACTATAAATGGAAGATGATGCTGTTAAATTCTATCAATGTTGAATTACTTCGCGACTTTCATTATGTGTTTACTGATCGCTCCTGTTAGCTTAAACATATTAATAGGCTCTGTTGTTCCCAACACAGCACCCAACTTTTCGTCAGGCATTATAATACGCTTATCCTTGGGATCTTGAAGGCCCTTATCTTTGATATAGACCCACACTTGCTTGATCACCTGTGTGCGTTGCATCTCAGGGACTCCTACTAATGCCTGTAGCTCAGGTGAAAGAGGACTCGGAGACATTGTACTCGGACCGCGAGGCTTCCGAGCCTTTGTCTTCTTCCCTTTGCCTTTTGCATCAGCTTCAGCAGCACCTTTTTTGCCACGAACCTTTTTCACATAAGGAGTTCTTGGATAGGCTTGATATTTTACATCCAACTCTTCAATTTCGTTAACGATCACATTACACTCAGGAAACGTAGAGCAAGAATAAAATGTTTTGCCAAAACGCGATTTTTTAGGAATGATTTTTCCAGGACAATCTAAAGCTGGACAAGGAGGAAGCTGATCAACAGGAATAACCTCTTCTCCCACCTTAGGTATATTGATGATACCCTTACAATCAGGATAAGTAGCACAACCAAGAAAGCAGCCAAAACGGCCATGACGAACCTTCATCTCTTTAGTACAGATAGGACAAAGCTGATCCCAATTGAACTTTTCGTCATAGTCCCCTTTGTTAAAATTCAGCTCTTCTTCTGTCGTCGTGTAATTACAATCGGGGTAACCTGAACATCCATAAAAGTACTTATTCCGGGCCCATATCTTCTGCAGCTTAGTTCCACAGCTTGGACAGTCAATATCGGTGAGGATTTTTGGAACAAATGCTTCTTTTTCTGCGATTTCTACAGTTGGGATAAACTCCTTCCAAAAATCACTGATCAGCTCTCTCCAATCCTTATGATCTTCAGCAACCTGTTCCAGATCATCTTCCATCTTAGCTGTGAAACCAATATCCATAATTTGCTTAAAGCTCGTTTCAAGCATTTGGGCAATAACTTGACCCAGTTCAGTAGGTTTCAAGCGCCGATTTTCTTTAACCGTATACTCCCTACTCTGGATCTTATTCATAATGGTAGCGTAAGTGGATGGACGCCCTATACCTGACTTTTCCAGTTCTTTAACCAGAGAAGCTTCCGAATAGCGGGGAGGGGGACGAGTAAAAGACTGATCCGCAGTAACATCCTGAAGTAAGGGCACTTGCCCTTCTTCGAGCTCTGGGAGATCCTTATCTTTCCCTTCCTCTTCATCATCATCTGCCTTCTCTTCGTAGACCGCCAAAAAGCCCTGAAACTTCAATATTGACCCAGTAGCTCTTAAAACAACTTCATCAGAGGAAACATCCGCGGAAACAGTATCGTATACTGCAGGATTCATCTGTGAGGCAACAAATCGCTTCCAGATTAGTGAGTAAAGGCGAAAATGATCTATACTTAAAAATTCTTTGACCTTCTCAGGAGGGTGCTCCATATTTGTTGGTCTGATAGCTTCGTGAGCATCTTGAGCTGTTTTTTTTGAAGAAAAAGAACGAGGAGATTCTGGACAAAACTCTTGTCCAAATTGAGCTACTATATACTCACGAAGTTCAGTTATGGCTTCTGGGGCAACACGCACAGAGTCGGTTCTCATGTAGGTAATTAAACCCTCCATTCCCTCGGTGCCCATATCAACCCCTTCATAAAGGCCCTGAGCAATAGTCATTGTTTTTGCGGATGAAAAACCGTAATGGCGGCTAGCTTCTTGTTGAATAGTCGAAGTAATAAATGGTGGAACAGGGTTTCGTCGTTTTTCCTTTCTGTCAACCTTAGTAACGACAAAGTCTGACTGCTTAATTCTATCGAGAATATTATCTGCGGTATCTTTGTCTCCAACAATATATACTTCTTTCCCTTCGACAGGCTCTTTTTCTACACGCTTACCTTCTACAGAGTATAAATACGCTGAAAAGTCGCGTTGACTTTCCTTATTGTTGAGTGTCGCTACGACATTCCAATACTCTACTGGATTAAACTCATCAATTTCTTTTTCTCTGTCAACGACGAGCTTCAAAGCTACCGACTGTACTCTTCCGGCAGAAAGGGAACCCTCACCAGGAGCTCTTTTCCCTCTTTGGATGCGTCGGGCGAGTATAGGGGATATTTTATATCCCACAATTCTATCAAGAAGTCTCCGAGCCTGTTGGGCATTTACCAGGGAATAATCAATATCTCTTGGGTTATCCAAAGCCTTAATCACTGCTTCTTTCGTAATAGAGTTGAAAGTTGCGCGTTTAATGTTTGTACCCTCAGGTAAAATTGAGGCTATATGCCAAGCAATGGCCTCTCCCTCGCGGTCGGGGTCAGGAGAAAGATAAACGGTGCTACATTCTTTAGCTGCGGCGATAATTTTTTGGATAACCTGTTTTTTATCTGGAAGTACCTCGTACTCAGGTTCAAAATTATTTTCTACATCGATGCCAAAGCCTTTTTGAGGGAGGTCGCGTATGTGACCCACAGAAGACTCAAACACAAAGTTCGGCCCGAGAAATTTTTGTAGAGTTTTGATTTTCGCTGGTGACTCTACGATAATTAATGACTTTTCCATCTTTTCCTATTGCACTCCTTACCTTAACAATGTACGGTCATCTCTGTTTACAATATCTACTATATACTTCTGCAGATACAATTTCCACTACTCGTCACATTTCGCCAATGGGAAAAAAATTTCTAAAGGTCGCCTATGCCGGCTTTATATCTTTTTATAGATCTTACCAGGAAATTCTTTAAGCCATTTTTTCAGTACCAGACTCATTAGTAAAACATTCAGCCGTACTATAGGTGTGTTTGTCACTCTTATTAATTCTTCTACAGTCAACTCTTCATCAGGCATTTTCGCAAGGAGATTTTTTTCTTCGCTCTCCAAAGGTAAGCCTTGCCTCTTTCTTTCAATAACTTCCGTTGAAAATCCAAACAAGTCTTGAAATGAATCCGCGATATCTCGTGCATTTTCCACAAGTTTGGCAAATCCCTTTTTAATAAGGCTATGATTTCCTCGGAAATTAGGGTTATCCGCCCGCCCTGGAAGCACAAAAAGTTTACGCCCTTGACCATAAGCTCTTTCCATAGTAATCATAGCTCCACTTTTTTCTGGGGCCTCTATGAGGACAGTTCCCATTGTCATACCACTGACCAATCGATTCCGCCTGGGAAAGTGTCGCCTATCTGGGAGAGCAGTCATAGGCAGCTCACTCATAACAGCTCCTTGTGAAGCTATTCTTTCTGCAAGCCCTCTATTTTCAGAAGGATAGATATTTGCTATCCCTGAACCAAGAACTGCCAAAGTCCGACCCGTTTGTAAAGCGCCGCAATGTACTGCTGTATCGACACCTCGAGCTAATCCACTAACAACAGTAAATGAAAGACTGGCTAGATCATGGCTTAACCTTTCCGCCATTTCCATTCCATATATCCCTGCATTTCGGGTGCCAACGACAGCAATCCCCTGTTTATCTCCTGCTTGTAGGGTTCCTTTCACATAAAGCACAGGAGGGAAATCAGGAATCTCTAATAGCAACCGTGGGTATCGAGGATCATAAAACGGAATTATTGCTGTGGAGTAACGGTTGGCTAGTTCTATATCCCTACGCCACTCGCTCCCTTCAATACATTTTGAAAGAGATCTTGAAAGCTTTTCACCAAAACCTGGGAGGCTCTCTATCTCTCTGGAATCCGCCTCAAGAACTGCAAGTGCCGATCCAAAGTACTTCACCAAAAGTCGAACTCTGATAGAACCAAGGAATTGTGTGTGGGTCAGTGCCACAAGGGCATCTGTTTCATTCAAGGGGTACCTAGGCTAAGACTCTTATATGGAAATACTTGACGGAAAATTACAAGTAGTCTAGTCAAAGTCACTATTTTTTGACAACGATTAAGCTACTAGGTATCCTATTTTTTGAAATCTCAGGTTTGAATAATAAACCCCACAAACCTAATATAACTACTTAATGCTAGATTATTGGAGACAGACCTTGAGTAAATATTTTCGTACTGCATTGCTTTTTTTAACATTCCTATGCTTTCTTCCAAAGTTAGACGCTCAACTCGCCTTTTTGAAAAAAGGGGAGTTCGATTACTTCGAACTTTTTGAGGATCTAGACCCCATACAGACAAAGCTTCTTGCTGAGGAAGAGTCCATCCAACCTGGCCGACCTTTCTGGCTTGGAGTAGAACTCGACATTGCTAACGGATGGCACACATACTGGAAAAATCCTGGAGATCTCGGACTAGCTAGTAAATTAGAGTGGGAATTGCCAGAAGGATTTACTGTCGATTCTCTACAATGGCCTTACCCTGAACGTTTTGAGACAAATGAATTCGTTAATTTCGGCTATCAGGGAAAAGTTCTACTTTTAACCCGCTTAATTCCTCCCGTGTCACTTTTAGAAATGGACGAACTAACACTCGCCGTAAATGTCCACTGGTTTGCTTGTAAAGACCAGTGCCTTCCTGGTTTAGAAAAAGTAAGCATTACGCTAGCGGTGAAATCCTCACCTCCTATTGTAAATAAACAGACTGCTAATGATTTTGCTCTGGCACGAGAAAACCTTCCTAATAAACTATGGAATGTTAGTGCTCAATCCATTGATGGAGGCATTACTTTACACCTTACTCCTTCCAATATGGAAAACCTCTCCCTATCTGATGTTTATTTTTATCCCTATCAGCCAGGACTTATAGATACTCATGCTAAACAAGAGCTCATTGTTGATACTTCCAGATATACCCTTAATATTAAAAATATCAATGACTCTTTTTCAGCTGAAATCCCCTATGTCACCGGTGTGCTCGTTTCTTCGAATGGATGGGATGGAAGCGGAAAAGAAGGGGCTATGGAGATCAACACCCCATTGCTCTCGGGTAACATGAAATCCTATAACCTCACTCATGATAAGATCCAAAAAAGTGAAGCTCCCGAACACTCTAAAAAAGGCTCTGAAACATTTGGCGGAGTAACATTAAACCTGGAAAAACTGCCCCCTTTTAGCAATCTTCTTTTCTTTGCTTTTCTTGGTGGCATGATCCTTAACCTAATGCCTTGTGTGTTTCCTGTAATATCCTTAAAAATACTTCATTTCCTTGGCCTATCAGGACAAAGTCGCTTTCAATTATTCTTGCACGGAGTGTTCTTTACGACCGGAGTACTACTATCCTTCTGGTCCTTGGGAATCCTTTTATTTGCTCTAAGAATGGGAGGGGCCAGTGTTGGCTGGGGCTTCCAATTACAGGAGCCTTTATTTGTAGCATCACTTGCTGTATTTTTCTTTTTATGCTCACTTAGCCTATTTGAAGTTTTTACTATTGGATTATTTTCTGTTTCTGGAGATCCCCATAAGCAAACACGCTCAGTATATATAGGTAGTCTCCTCAGCGGTATACTCGCCACTGTTGTTGCCACCCCCTGCATAGGCCCATTCCTTGGACCAACACTTGGAATTGCTCTAACCATGCCGCCTCTGCAAGCTTTGATAATCTTGACTTTCGTTGGTCTAGGTATGTCTACCCCCTATCTCTTTTTTTCTATATTCCCCTCTGCGATAAGACTTCTGCCAAAGCCTGGAGCATGGATGATCGTCTTCAAACAAGTGATGGGTTTTTTCATGATGGCCGCCTCCATATGGTTAATTTGGGTCTTAGGTGCTCAGACAGACAATAATTCCGTTTTCTTTTTACTTCTTGCCCTTCTTTTTATGGGTATTGCCTCATGGATTTATGGAAGTTGGGGGAATTTATATAAGAGTCGGGTTAGCAAAGCCGTTGGCATGATCTTAGCTATATCTCTTTTCACCACAGGAGTCTTCTTGGTCGTTGAAGCTGCAAGTGCACAAACCATTACCCCTGATAAAATCTCAAATAATAAAAGCGAACAAGGGCAATACAAGATCTGGGCTCCATTTTCTTCGGAGCGTCTGGAAGTCCTGCTAGCACAAGGGAATCCAGTATTTATTGATTTCACAGCTAAGTGGTGTTTAATCTGTCAGGGCAACAAAGTTGCCCTGCAATCTACAAAGATTGCTGATGAGTTCGCCAGAAGAGGCGTTGCTACATTAGTCGCCGACTGGACAGTACAAGATCCTGTCATCACCAGAGAATTAGAAAAGTTTGGGAGATCAGGAGTTCCCCTTTACCTTCTATACAGTGGTGATCCATTGGAGGCCCCACACATCCTCCCCCAGCTACTTACAAAAGACATCATCATTGAATATTTAGACAAAATCCGATAAGGTACTCTCATGTTTATAGATTCACACGCTCATATCACCACACCAGAACTTGCAGAAGACCTAGAAGATATTCTTTTACGCGCAAAAACAGCAAATGTAAGTACCATTGTCAACATCTGCACAGATGTTGGGACTTTAAAAGATGGAATCATTCTTGCTGAAAAGTATCCCTGGATATATAACACAGCGGCCACTACGCCCCATGATGTGGAAAAAGAAGGGGAAGAAGTATTTCCTTTCATAGAAGAGCAAGCTCGTAATGGGAAGCTCGTAGCTGTTGGTGAAACGGGTCTCGACTATTACTATACTCACTCTTCTCAATCCATTCAAAAAGACTTCCTGAAACGCTATCTCCACCTTGCACTAGATTGCAAGCTACCTGTTGTCATCCACTGCCGAGAGGCCTTTGCTGACTTTTTTGAAATCTTAGATGCAGAATATATCATTAACGGATCTCTTGCACCAGGTGTTCTTCACTGCTTTACTGGAACAATAGAAGAAGCCCGTCAAGTTATTGAAAGAGGTTGGTTTTTGTCATTGAGTGGAATAGTTACTTTCAAAAAGAGCCATGAACTTCGCGAGGTTGCTAAAATTGTTCCTCCGGATCAGTTGTTAATAGAGACTGACAGCCCCTATCTGGCTCCACAAAGCCATAGAGGAAAAAGAAACGAACCCTCTTACCTTCCAGAAACGGCAAAAGTCATCGCAGAAGTCAAAGGAATGTCCACAGAAGACTTAGCAAGAGTCACTTCTGAAAACGCCAAGCGATTATTCTCTATTTAGCCCTAATTTGTGGCTTAGTTTTCGTTCCTCATCTCCGATTTACACAGAATTTTGTAGATTTTTCTGAGTGATAAATACTTTTGCTGAAAGGCTCAGAAGCCAACAAGAAGTCTTAATGCCCTATTACTACTACATATAGATACTAACGGCAAGTAATATTGCCTGTTTTTCCATTCTATAGTATAATACAGCTGTGTAGTTAATAACTTTACTCCTGATTATTAAACAACAACTACATCTTAACAGAAAGTAAATATACTCTACCTTGATCATTTGTACACTGCATGGGGACCTTAATGCTTATGCACAAACAACTCCAAAAATCGGTTTTTGGCCCGATTTTTCCACATCTAGACCTACCTGGAAACTCCAGCTACTTATCTAAGTTTGTGTATAGCCCCTGGCGACTCTTTGTTTTTATACTAATCATAAGTTCCTTGATGATATCTGGTCTGTCTGCTCAACATATTTCCAAAGATTACGTTGCAACTCCAATACTACCAGTGAAAATCAAAGAGTCCAAACAAGTCGGAATAGTCATATCAAACAAGGGTTTGAGCATCTTAACTAAAGCCGATGGAACGAGAGAAAGCATACGCCACAAAACGGCTATTTCTGTTGGAGATCGAATCGACACCGGTCTTGGAGCTTTCATTCAAGTCGAGTTTATCGATCATTCAAAATTCAGTCTTCATGGAAGCAGCGATTTAACTGTCGAAGCCTATGAATATACTCCTAAAGGGAACATGGAATATGTCGCCCAAATGAAAAATGGCCTCATGTCATTTATGGCAGGAGAAATTGGAAAACATGCCCCACACAAATTCCACATCAAAACCAGTCAGGGAGTAGTAGGAATTGAAGGATCTTCTGGAGAGATTTTGACATCAGATGGAACTCTTCCTGGTCGCCCCTCCATGATGGAAATAATGAAAAAAGGTGGAATAGGAATTACATTAGAGCCCGCCTTCCGCGGAGAATATGAAGGCCCACCAGTCCTTGTGGTTTCAAATTCAGGCACGGGATTTATCATCGGCCCTACTGGAGAAATGGATACTGCGTTCTTTTCCACGTCACCGGGTGAAAAATATGCTGTGCAAGAAAACACACGCATTGCAGAAGTCCAAAGAAATACCCTGCTTGTAGAAAAAGCCGATTCAAATGAACAAGATACGGAAAAGACTTCCCTCATAAGTAAGGACCAAAATACGGTCTCCCTTATGGAAGAGGAAAGTATCATCGAAGCTGACAGAATAGAATTCGATGTTAAAAGATTTCCTTTTAAATCGATCAAAAAGTTCGCTAAAGCCTTCAAAAAGGCTCCTCATATCACCGACAATTATTTGATATCCCAAGAAATTGATAATTTGAAAGAAAAAGCCTCCACTATAATCTTTAATGAAACAGCTCAGTCAAATGAGAAAAAGCTTGGAGGACTTACAAGATCTTCTGGAGACTATTCAGGATTTCTTACGGGTTTACATTCTAACAATGACTTCGTAAATAGCTTCGCCAGCAGGATTTTACCCCAAGTATATTCGGACACACAAAAACTTCTTATCAATATACTCAAGTCAAAAACAAACCTCAACTTTACGCTTCCTACACCCACAGCAACTACATACCAACAAGTTATAGCCGATACAGTGACAGAAGGGGCCCGTTCATTCAAAAGAATTTACGATAATCTGAACGAGTTTTTCATCATCAACCATGTGATCAATGACCCTTCAGAAAAGATTGACGAACTTCTTTTCTTTGGGAAAGCCTCCATCAACTCAACAATCCCCTTTCCTGAAAACGTCACAAATGCTGTTTCAGCAAATATCCCCAGCTCTGGAGTCCGTTTTTACAGTTCCCAAAACACCCCCAACGGCCATGCGGATTCTCTACTCATTAAAGGAGAAACGAACCTCAATACACCTAACTCTCATAGCTCTGTAGAAGACTTCCCCCTTCTTAGAGAATCTATACTCGTTAAGAATAGAAATTTCTTAAATGCTGCCTTTTCTAACAATGCTACAGTCGATTTTACTCATAATAAAATTAGTGGAAGCTCCTATGGAAATAACTTAGGAACATTTGCTGGAAACTTCCTCTATAAAGACGATTCAACGAATCAAGTAAATTCAAGCAAAGCGCCTCTCCTGTTTCAAGCTAGCCTCCCTTCAGTGTACTACAACGGGCAGCTTGAAGTTGATGGTTCCATCACTCAACTACACCTCTACAATACTCTAGGCTTTGTAGCGACTCCTCCCACTTTAAGTGCTACCGCAGATCCAAAATCTTTAATTTTCGATAACAAACTACTCACAAGTTACTCTGGAAATGGCCAACTTTTTGGCTCTGAAGCCCAAGGGATCGGTGTTCAGGCTGATGACTTAGGAGGAGGTTATTTTGCAGGAGCTTCTTTCCTTAATAAGACCAAAGTCAAGTTATCAAGTACCGAAGGCAAATATATCGGTCATACACAAGGACTACAGGTTTCTCCAGAAAGCTTAAGCTTATCTCATGTTCAAGGTGAAATGGAACTGTCCCCCTCTTTTTCTCTATCTTCTCTTACTGGCTTCCTTAACTTCACAGGAAATGATAACAATACGAAAACCATTTCTGCTTCCAGACATAGTACAGCAATAGACAATCAAAACCTTTTTAGTGAACTTTCCGGAGAGGAAAGCTTTGTCAGCAATCCAGATGCCAGCTTTCTTAGCAGCTTTGAATTGCCCTCCATACTTAATCCAACAAGCCGAGAATTCTCTAAGCCTACAGGGGTTATGTGGGGGATGTGGAACGTGGTAGAAGAAGAGTCTGCCGGCGGAAATATTAAGAATTTCTATCCTGGTATGCACAACTTCTGGAGTGCCGGAATAGCTCAAAAGTTATCCTCCAGTAATCCCATGTTACATTATACAGGCTCTTCTATTCGAACCGCAGTTTACAATAGCACCTCCACGAAATCTGAGGCCGCTTCCGACTTTGGTATCTCGAAATATTTAGTAGACCGTAATAACGGGAAAATGCTGGGATTAAGCTTTTTTTCTTCAGGAGACATTCAAGTCTTCAGGGGTACCCACGATGACAATACTTACACCGGCCAACTCGCTGGATTTTCCACTAACGGTAACAATGCTGCCAACGGATTATTTAGTGCTTCTTTTGATGACCTTGGAACATTAAACGGAATTTTCGCCTCTACTTCCGGAGAAAGCTTGAGCTATGAATTTAGCAGGAGCCTCAATAATACTTCCGCCGTTAACTCTCAGTTTGGAGTAGGAGTCGCTACGAGAGTCAAAGAAACACCAGTCCTTACCGAAGCTATTTACCCGGGCACTATAGAAGGACTGATTTTTTCAAATAGCGGCTCTATAAAAACCATACAAGGAGGAAGCTCTGGAGCTGATCTAGGTATATTCGGATCCACCACCCTCGATAATAGTCAAAATGAATTAGACTTTACTGCAGCCATTACCATCAATGACAACTTTCTTCAAGTCTCGACACAAATACTCGGTGCAAACCTTAACTCAGGTATAAACGCCTTCATCAGTAAAGACGCTTTTATTACATCTACTATCGGTGCTTTGGGAAGTCCTCCATCGATAGCCCCCGTATCCTTTGGCCCTGATTTCCCATTAGATCTACTTGACCCAACTAATAGTTACATAGTCGCTATGCCGGGCCTGGAAGATTATAAATACGTTAGCTGGGGCAAGTGGGGAGCAAAAGGAATTATAAATGAAAATCGCGCTTTTGGATACCTCGGATTTTGTGAAGTTATCGATTTCAATGTCGCCGCTAATTTGACCAATGCAGGAAACTCAGGCACATCCGTTTACCACTTTAGTGGCCCCTCTATCGCGAGCGTTTTTGATGCCCAAAATCCAAACGGTGTCATTCGCTTCGGAAGTAGCAGCTTAGATGTCAATTTCTCCAACGGAATTTTGTATGGAAGCGTCTTATATGGAGATGACCTTCTGGTTGATCTCAACGGCAGCTTCCAAAGTATCACACGTTTTGAGGGATCCACAACACTGAATGGGGTCCGTAATGAGAAAACTTTTTCTATCGATTTCATTGGCTCCTTAGTCGATGAAGGAATTGGCACATTTTCGGCTTCCGACAACTCAACAGTTATTACTGGTGCTCTGGCAGGTAAGAATGTCGGGAAATTCTCCTCAGAAAGCCTCCATGGTGATCTAAATGGAATCGTTGCTTCTTCCTCCGGCATCAGCTTACTAGACAATAGTTCTTCTACATTCGATATCAAAGCTTCTAACAATCGCATTTTTGGACATGTGACATTTGATAACGCAGCTCCGGCAGCTGATTATTCCCTTATTACTCTAAGCAAAAGCTTCTTACATCATGATGATCTAGAAAACCAAAATACTTTTATCGATAAAGACCATTTTTTTTCAAAGGTAGAACATACAGCAGCGTTAAGCCCTGTAAGCATCGGGAGTGCATTTCCGTCTAGCACAATAGACTCAAATATCTCTTATATTCAAAGCCTACCCGGACTAGAAAATTTTCAGTACATAAGCTGGGGCCAATGGCAAACAACAGGGGTTGCACACACGGCCTTTGGATATTTTGGATCAGGCAGAAATGATAGTTCACTTATTCCAGACATAGGAGCTATACAAGCCAGTGGGTCCACCGTATTCACTTATCACGGCCCCTCCATTGGAGCAATTTTTAATGATTCGAGTTCCTTAGCCACTGCAGCTACTGGAACATCCACCTTATCTGTAGACTTTTCCGGAGCTGGGAATGTTACTGGAAGTATCTCTCTTGGTTCCCACACCATTGGTTTAAACAGCAGTAGTATCAATAGCGCTGCCTTTTCCGGTAACACTACCTTCAGTGGTAATACCGTCACAAATGGCTATAGCGGGAGATTTTACGGGCCTGCAGCAGAAGAGGCTGCCGGTTCATTCAAAGCCTTTGATGGCGGCAACATTAAAATTACTGGTGCTTTTGGGGCCGCAAAGTAATAAATATTTCAACGTAAGATTCCTGTAACACGCAGGCCAATCTCCTCTGTCCTTTATCTCTAAAGTAAATCCATTTTATGACGATGGTACATGTGGATCACAGTACATCTTGAAATAAACTGTGCTTAATTTTTTCGAAAAATAAAGGTTCTGATGAAGAGGTACTCTCTCTTTTTTCTGCACTTTTTCCTAAGCTGCTGTTTATTTGGAGCCTTCCCTTCCACGGCCTCCGAAGGTGAAGAAGCTAAACCTACCTATGCCCCTAAAGTGCAAGGCCCTTTTAAAAATGATGAAAAAATAGCAATCGTCGTTTCTCTCAAAGGTAAAGCTCTTATAAGAAAAAAAGATGGAACAAAAAAGCTAGCCAAACTAAAGGACCTCCTATCAGTGGGTGATCGCATTGACACAGGCTTGGGTGCTTTCATGCAAATCGCCTTTATGGACCAATCCAAAATCAGTATACATGGCAGCAGTGATCTGACGTTAAAATCCTATTCATTCCGACCCGATGGGGACGTTAACTACACAGGCCAAGTAAACAATGGCCTACTTACCTTTATGGCCGGAAAAATTGGAAAGATCGCTCCACAAAACTTCAAGCTGGAGACAGCAACTGCTGTTATAGGTATCAGAGGAACCTCTGCCGAAGTATCCACCTCTGATGGCCGAATTCCAGGACGACCTAAAAAATTGGAATTAATGAAAAAAGGTGGACACGCTGTCACAATGGCTCCAACAACTCGCCCTCCCGGTTCATCTGCCCCTCCAGTAAGGTTAGTTACAAGCTCTGGTAAAGGTTTTACCATTAATGATAAAGGTTCCGTCAACAAAGTCACTTTCACTCAGTCTCCAGGAAAGAAATACGCAGTAGAAGAGAATAAACGTATCGATAAAGCAAAGAAAAATCGAGCTGAGGAAAAGGCGAAGGAAGAAGAAGCTTCTAGTGAACAAAACGAGCAAGAGGACGAAGAACGTGAGGAAGAGGAGCAGGTAGCTGAAGAAGAGCCGGAAGAAAATGAAGATGAGGAACCATTAGCTGAAGAGAAAGCTCTTGAAGATGAAGAACCTGAGAGTGATGAACAGTCCCTTCCTGAAACCGAAGAAGAGGCACCTGAAGAAGAGGCCCCCCTTGTCGAAGAAGAAGGAAAGCTTGAAGACACAGCGACTTATGATGAATCTCAAGATGTGGAAGAGGGTACATATGCAGCTGGTGAAGTTCCAGAATACGAAGACAGCCTTGCCTCAAATGAATTTGACGTAGAAACAGATGAATTTGGACTTATGGACTACGATACGTCGATCGATGAGCCTGTCGCTACAATCGATTTTTCTTATGAAAGTGAAGCCTATGCAGAGGCATTTTCTATTGACGCATTGGAAAACTACAGCTTTGAAGACGTCATTCCTGATACAGACTTTAAGATCTACGTACCCGACACCACTGAAATTGTTTCCGATGTGCAAGATATTTCTGACGTAGCTTCTGATGTTATCTATAGTGAGACGGTCATCTCCCAAGATGCCGCTATCTCTGATGAGAGCTCCCTCTTCGATTACACCGGTCATTTTGCCAGAGTTGCCGTTACAGATGGTGTCTTCTCAAGTGGAGGAGGAAAAACTTTCGGAAATCGCCTGGAAGGTTCTGGAATATTACAGATTACCTTTGAAGGCTCCAGTGAATTATTCGAGCAAAGTTTACCCACCATTAGTGGTTCGAGCTATACTCAAACAATTTCAGACGAAATCTCCTCCGGGACAGAATTTTTTCAAAGAATGTACGATAATTTAAACGAATTTTTCGTTGTAGATAGAGAAAGCATTGTAGGAACAACAGGAACAGAAGAATTACTTTTTTTTGGTTCAGAAAGCACTGCATCACAGATCCCCCTATCAGGGGTTCGTATGTATACCACTGATTCTCATGATCTTTCCTCTACTCTTTCGACAGGTATCTTCCAGGATGTACGAGGGGCTCTCCTTACAAAGGGTTCAAACATATTTAGCCTAGGCTTTGATTCTGGAACCATTGCCGACTTTGATCAAGGGAAAGTCATCGGTGCTTCATTTACCCATTTTGACCTCGCTCAATTTGGTCAAGAAGAAACAGACAGTATTCCTACTAGTACGACTACAAATACAAGTACTTTTAGCCTCCCCATTCTGTTTGATGAAATCAAAGTTCCCGCCTTTATTTATACGGGTATCCTCGGTACCGATGGAAGTATTTCAAGCGTACATCTCTACAACACACTAGGATACCAACCGTCTACCACCAGCTTGGTAATTGGCGATAATGCTGACGCTACTACCGATTTCAACTTCGACACACTAATACTCAACGACACCCTATTAAACACTTTCTCTGGAAATGGTCATATATATGGTAGCGATGGACAAGGTCTAGGTGTGCAAGGAAGCGACGGTTCAGATGGCTTTTTCACTTCTGCTGGATTCCACCAAACTAATGAAACAATCACCATAGACGCAGATGCCACTTATACAGGCTTTGGTCACGGTATAAACATTAAAGGCACAAGCGCTCTTGAGTTTGATCATATAACAAATGACATCACTTTAACGACTGACTTTGCTAACAAAAGCCTTAGTGGAAGCTTAAGCCTAAAAAGAACAGATAGTAATAACAATCAAATCACAAATAGTCTCAGCATTGAGAATAGCTATGGTTTAAACCACGATCATTTATTCAGTGAATTGGGTTCCAGTGATAGTAGTTTCAAAATTTTACAAGATGCCAGTTTTATCTTCGCTCTAGATCCACCCGAAGTCACAATAAACTCGCAAAGTAGTTCTCCCCAAGGGGTTATGTGGGGAATCTGGAATGCTGTGGAAGACGACCCAAATAATAGCATCTATCCCGGCCTGCACAACTTCTGGGTAGCCGGTATTAAATCCCCTGTGCAATCAACGAATAATTATCTGCTTTATAAGGGCGCCAGCCTCCACAGCGGTATAGATACTCATACAAGTACTCAAAGCACCTCTCCGGTATTCACCGATTTCGGCTTCTCTTACTACCTTGCCAACCTCACCAATAACTATCTTACAGGTATGACTTTCCTCCCTAGCGGAAGTATCGTCATCACCAAAGGCCAAACGAGTTCCATTGTTAATAACGAAACATTCAGCGGCTGGACCACAGTACTCTCAAAAGAGGGCTCCAATGTCACAAGTGGAGGAATGTACTCCACATCCATTGATAGCAGTGGATCATTTTCAGGAAGTTTTGCAAGTACTAATGGCCAAAGTTTGTTCTTAGAGTTTCAGAGACAATATGTGGACACGTCATCACCAAGCACTCTCGAAGCCCAGTATGGTGTTAGTTTAGCAGCCCAGGCAGAAACTTACTCTGTTTTACCATCCTTAAGTTTTCATGGGGCAATGAAGGGTGTGAGTATCGACAGTAATAACTCCGTCAGCCTCCTGAGTGGCTTAAGCACACTGGATTTAGTAATAGCTAGCTCCTTTGGCAGTACCAGTGCCACAGTCTCTGTAGTAGACTCTTCAAATTCAGCCTCTTTTAACCTGACAACTTCAAGCAGCGACATCAACACCTTTATCAGTAAAGAAGCCTTCATCACCAACCTTCAATCCTCGGAAAGTAATAATGCCGGATCATTTGGCTCAACATTCACATCCGAAACTTTAGACATTCCCAATACCTGGGTATCAAGCCTACCCGGTACAGATAGTTTTACATATATTTCCTGGGGAATCTGGGGAACAAAAGGTGCCAGCACAAATAAAAGAGCTTTCGGATTCTTTGGCATAGGCGACAATACTACTGCAAATCTCCCTAATATGACCAACGTCGCATCAGCTACCCCAACAGCCCATTATTCGGGAGCAGCCATTGCCAGTGTCTTCGATGGTACAGATACCTTCGGTGATCTTCGCTTGGGATCGGCTTCTCTAGATGTGGATTTCAGCAACGGAAACTTAACAGGCTCTATAAACTTAGGGACTGACATTTCAGACATTTCCCTCACCGGGTCTATCGGTTCCGGAACTCATCACTTTGCTGGAACTACAACATATAACGGGGTAAGTACATCGAGTGGTTTTGCGGGAGCTTTCTATGGTCCGAATGCTGAAGAAGCATCCGGTGCTTTCCAAGCTACTGATAACGTCAAGAAAATCACAGGGGCCTTTGGGACAAGCAAGCAATAATCTCTCATTACGCTAAAACATAAACCCCTTTAAATCAACGACCCCCAAATCACCCTTAGCTTCGTTACCATTTAACAAACTCTTACTCTTGTCAAAAGATTTCTGTGTTGCTAAAGTGATGACATGAGCAATCTAGCAACGTCATTTATATGGAGAAGAATTCACTCCCTCATGGGTGTGTTTCTCGTCTTGTTCTTATTAGAGCACTTGTTGACCAACTCACAAGCTGCTTTACTGATAGGCCAGGATGGCTACGGTTTCATCAAAATGGTAAATTCCATTCATGACCTGCCATACCTACCCTTTATAGAAGCATTTTTGCTTGGAGTTCCATTTGCCATTCACATGATCTGGGGAGTCCAGTACTTACGAACTGGAAGCATCAATAGCTTCCCCTCGGACGGCAGCACTCCCGCCCTCGGAGAATACCACCGCAACCAGGCGTATACCTGGCAGAGGATCACTTCATGGATTCTCCTTATAGGGATATTCGCCCATGTCATTCAAATGCGCTTTATCAATTACCCTGAGCATAGTGGCAGCGGAGCCAATACGACCTACATGACCCTGGTTTCTATGGATGATGGTCTTTACACTCTCAGCGAACGACTTGATTTTCAAATATTTGACGCAAAAAAAATTCACGAAGAACAAGTTTCACTAGAAAAGCTGGAAGCCACTAGTACTGTCGATGAAGCTACCCTTGCCATTGACTTATTGGAAATTCCGAAGAAGACGTTTTACGACCCTGACAAAGAAGAATATCTTGAAGAAGTCCAGGAATATAATCTGAAAAAGGAATGGCTTGGAGTACTTCAAAGTAAAGCCATAAGTGAAGGAGAAGTAATCACTACCTCCTCTAGCTTTGGGACGGCTACCTTACTCGTTGTAAGAGATACTTTTAAAAATCCCCTCATGCTGGCATTATACACCATCTTTGTTCTTTCGGCCTGCTTCCATGCATCAAATGGCCTTTGGACCTTCCTCATAAGCTGGGGAATTGCGGTAACGCCTCAGTCTCAACGAACAATGAGAACTATTACAACGGGACTTATGGGTCTACTCGCCTTTTTTGGCTTGGCTTCTGTCTGGGGAACATACTGGATTAATTTAAAATATTAGAAATAATCAGGAGAAGAATAATTATGTTGAACAAAGTAAAACTCGGTATTGCTGGTGGAACTCTTTCTGGCCTGTCTCTATTTCTAATCACCCTGCTTTCCTCTTTTTTCGGCTATGCCCCAAAGCTTGTAGAAATTATCATAGACATCTACCCAGGATACAACGCTTCCCTTTGGGGCTGCTTCCTAGGTCTTCTGTATGGCTTTGCTGACGGTTTTTTCTTCTTTTTCTTCTTGGCCTGGATATACAACCTTCTCCTAGAAAAGGATCAAGCATAAGATGAGCAATCCCTCCCCCAAACAAGTCATCGTAATTGGTGGCGGCTTGGCTGGATTATCAGCCACCATGAAACTCGCAGAAAATGGGTGTAGCGTAAAGCTCGTCTCCGTTACAAAAGTAAAACGATCTCACTCCGTATGTGCTCAGGGAGGTATTAACGCCGCCATGAACCTCATGGGAGAAGACGACTCTCCAACTATTCATGCCTACGACACGATTAAGGGAGGAGACTTCCTTGCAGACCAACCCCCCATCGTAGAAATGTGTATGAGCGCCCCCGCCCTCATCAGAATGATGGACCGTTTTGGCTGCACATTCAATCGTACACCAGAGGGGAGCCTTGATTTCCGCCGCTTCGGTGGGACGCTATACAACAGAACTGCTTTTTGTGGAGCCTCTACTGGACAACAATTGCTCTACTCCCTTGATGAACAAGTTCGCCGCCATGAAGTCAAGGGAACGGTGGAGAAGTATGAACATCATGAATTTATGCGCCTCATACTTGATTCCAATAACATCGCACGCGGTGTTGTCATCATGGACCTCTTCAATCAAAAGCTTGGCATCCTTAAAGCCGATGCTGTCGTGATTGCTACTGGTGGCCCTGGCCTGATTTTCAAAAAATCTACAAACTCTACGTTCTGTACAGGAGCTGCCAATGGCCGTCTGTTTATGCAAGGCATGCATTATGCTAACGGAGAATTTATACAAATACATCCTACTGCCATCCCTGGAGCCGACAAACTACGCTTAATATCTGAATCTGTGAGGGGAGAGGGAGGCCGAGTGTGGGTAGAAGGCAATTCTTCCAAAACGATCCTCGCACCAAACGGGGAAACTATTTCCTGCGGAAAGACCGGCAAGCCCTGGTATTTCCTAGAAGAAATGTATCCTGCCTTCGGTAACCTGGTGCCAAGAGATATCGGGGCAAGAGAAGTCCTTCGTGTTTGTGAACTTGGCATGGGTGTCAATGGCGAGATGCAGGTAAACCTCGACATTACTCACCTACCCGAAGAAAGCAAACAAAAGCTCAAATCCGTATTAGACATTTATGAAAAATTCACTGGCGACGATCCCAAACACGTCCCCATGAAAATCTTCCCCGCTGTGCACTATTCTATGGGAGGAGCCTGGGTAGACTGGCCCGCGGCAGACGACCCGGATAGAGAAAAGCGCTATCGGCAGATGACAAACCTCGTAGGATGTTTCAATGCAGGGGAGTCCGACTTTCAATACCACGGAGCAAACCGATTAGGTGCTAACTCTTTGCTGTCCTGCATTTTCGGAGGACTTGTCACTGGTGTAGAAGTTCCCAAGTACCTGGAAAACCTTTCTTCCAATTTCCAGGATACTCCTTCGTCAGTATTTGAAAGAAGCTTACAGGAAGAAGAGAACTTTAAAAAAGATCTCCTATCCCGCAACGGAGAAGAAAATGTTCACGTCCTTCATGACGAGCTTTCCGATACAATGATCAGTAATGTTACAGTAAAGCGTAGTAATGAAGGCCTTGCGCAGACAATAAAAAGAATACAGGAAATTCGCGATAGATACCAAAATATTTCCCTGGATGACCGTGGACGCTTCGCTAATCAAACCTACGCTTTTGCAAACCAGTTTAAAAGTATGCTAGAGCTTAGCCTCGTCATCACAAAAGGGGCTTTACTCCGCAATGAATTCCGGGGAGCCCATTACAAACCAGAATTCCCTGATAGAGATGATGAAAACTGGCTTAAAACGACCATCGCCTCTCACGATCCTCATAATGGAGAACCGGACATTTCCTACGCTAAGGTCGATACACGTCACTTAAAACCTATTATGAGAGATTACACCACAGCTAAAAAGGTCAAACCCAAATTGGACAATGTTCCCGCAAATTTACGATTGCCTATTTAACTAAGTTGCGGTCGAGACAAAAGTACAGAAAAGGTGCCATAAGCACTTTTTCATGTTTGGAAACCACGCCCTAGAGGGGATAGTAATGGCAGATACCTTTACCTTAAAAATATTTCGTGGCCACCCCGGCATGCAATATTGGGAAGAATTCGAGCTCGACCTCGTCCATTCCATGAATGTAATCTCTTCATTAATGGAAATCCGTAAAAAACCTGTCAATAAAGAAGGGAAAAGAGTCGAGCCCGTTGTATGGGAAGATGGCTGTTTGGAAGAAGTGTGCGGATCCTGTTCTATGCTCGTAGACGGAAAACCACGCCAAGCATGTACGGCACTGATCAGCAACCTACTCAAAGGCAGCTCCAGTAATACCGTCACTTTAGCCCCCTTTACCAAGTTCCCCTTGGTTAGAGACCTAATCGTTGATCGAAATCAGATGTTTGAAAACCTCAAAAAGGTAAATGCCTGGATCGATGTGGACGGTTCTTTCGATACAGGTCCTGGCCCCAAGATCAGTCAGAAAAAGCAAGAGATCATGTACACCTTATCAACATGCATGACGTGTGGCTGTTGCTCAGAGGCTTGCCCAGAGGTTAATGATAATTCTTCTTTTGTAGGCCCCGCTCCCATCGCACAAGTACGTCTATTTAATGCCCACCCCACCGGAAAAATGCAGCGCGACAAAAGACTCCGTCCCCTTATGGAAGAAGGTGGAATCTCAGGTTGCGGGAACGCTCAAAATTGTGTCAGAGTCTGCCCCAAAGAAATCCCCCTAACTGATGCAATCGCTGCTCTCGGCCGAGACACCACCTTACAAGCCTTTCGTGACTTCTTTAGCTTTCCCGACAGAGAAGACTGAAGACATTGACGTATTTTAAGCACAAAAAAACCCCACCTTTTTCAAGGTGAGGTTTTCGCTTAAATTCTTTTTTTAGAACTTAAATTATTGTACTGCAACTGGAGTCCTTCCAACTACAAAACCTCCTCCAGGAATCAATCTTACAACTGCTGCAACACCAGCTACGGTCCTTCTAGCTCTACCTTGCTTTGGTGGCTTTACAGCTATATGCTGAGCAATTCTTATACGTCTAGAAAGTCCGGTCAAACGAGCACCGTAACCATCAGGTTTAGCATTGCTATCATTAGAGAATTTATTAAAGTCTACTGTTCTAGCAATTTGACCCTGGTATCTATCAAAACTAACTGCATCATATGCAGCACTAGTTACTGCAGCTTTAGGATTAAAGGTCATTCCCTCAGCAGCTGCCGTATGAGCAGCTTCCGTATGAACAGCCGTATAAGCAGCCATTCTATCTGCCATTGCATCCTTTCTCTCTTGACGGAAAGCAGCAACTTCATCTTTAGCTGCGCCCATGTCACTCTCAGCTGTCGCTAAGAAACCATCAATTTTTCCGATCAACTCGCTGTTATGTCCTAGCTGCCAATCTGAAAACTCTGTGCGAAGTTTTTGAGCAAGCTCTAAGTACTCTGGCTGACCTTTCTTAGCACCGGTAGAGATTGTATCCATAATGACATTAGCTCTCTTCTCAGCAGACTCATTGAAACGTCTTTCCAGATTCGTTAAGTCTTTCGCTTGAAGCTTGGCTAACTTAGCCCTAGTTGCTGGAGTTTGAACCTTCACACCAGACACGTATTCTGAGCCTT
>JBLFWS010000039.1:0-22927 GCA_047611865.1 Chlamydiales bacterium | reverse complement strand
TTTAGAAGATCGGGCATGACTCAGTTACATAATCACAAATTCCTTCGCTTCTCTTAAGTCATCCGAGATTTTGGTCAGACAGCCTATAGGCTTAGGAAAAAGTGTTACCTTGAATTGAACCATGCCCTATTTCCGTAGCGCCAGAAGAGCAAGCTCCCAAGGACTCGCTCTCTTCTTTTGCGAAGGTCGTTCCATATCTGCAAAATGAACCGAATATACGTCTTCGAATTTCGCGACCATCTCCTATTAGAACTCTTATCAGCGAAGATGAAGTGAGAATTTGTGTTGAGGCTTCTGGCATGGAGAAGTTTCGAAATGCCAGAGTTATTGCACCTGAAGTTATAGGTGGTGGTTGGTCGATACAGACAAGAAAAAACACTTATCTATATAAAAAATCTAATTGACATCTGCTAATGGATTCGCTACGGTGAGGACCAATATGAATATGACGCCATTAATCAAAGATTCGTTAACAGCAAGAATTACTAGGTAGCCATCCCGAAAGGGATGGCTTTTTTTTTGTATGCAAGTAGACCTGAAGAAATGCAATCTGAATCAGAAGAGCATGGATCGGGGGCCAAGACCCCGGGACAGAGAACTCTTCTCTCAAAATTCAGAGCTGCAAATTTCCACAGTATGTTTTGTGGGTTACGGGATACAGAAGAAAACTGAACTTCATTTAAAAACAGAACCTACCCCTTCTCTCCCCTCTAGGTGGAGATGGATTGTTTGCACGTCCTCGATTTCCGATCTGAGGGAAGGCCCACTTGGGCTTTTTTCTGAGGATCGGAAATTAGGGGATCGCTGAAAGCTGCCGAGATGTTCGGTAGACGTAATAGAGAACTAGAAAAATCTCTGTTAAGTTTTACAGAGATTTTTTTCAGCCTGATGATGAAAACATGAGAGGCAATGATGAAGCTCGCATTTAAAGATAGGGTTTTTACCGGTAAGTCTTTTGGAGCGGAGAAGAACATTCATGGTGAAGTAGTCTTTAACACAGCAATGACAGGCTATGTAGAGGCTTTGACAGATCCTTCCTACTATGGACAAGTTCTTGTCCTTAGTTATCCGCTACAAGGCAACTACGGAGTACCAGACGGGAACTTCGAATCCGATAAGATTCAAGTCGCAGGGCTTGTGGTGTCACGCCATAGTGAATATCCTAGCCACTATACTCAAAAATGCTCATTAGGAGAGTGGCTTAAGTCGCAAGGGGTTCCTGCAATGTGCGGTATAGACACAAGAAGCCTTACCCGTTACTTGCGAGAACATGGTACTGCAACAGCGGATTTTCTTTCCGACCATTACCAGGAAGGTGATGGAATAAAAAAAATCAATAGCCGCGATTTCCTTGATCAGGTTGCTCCTAAAAAAACGGTGACTTGTGGTGTAAGCGATACTAAGATTCTGTTTATAGATACGGGAGCCAAAGAGAATATCGTCCGAAGCTTTGTCAATAGAGGCGTCAGTTTAATCAGGGCTCCCTGGAATAGCGATTGGGAAAAATTTCTGCCGGAGGTCGATGGAATATTTTTCGCCAATGGCCCGGGAGATCCAATGAATGCCCATTCTCTCGTAGAGAAGGTTGCGGGTGTTTTTAACTCAGATCTACCCATCTTTGGTATTTGTTTTGGCAATCAGTTGATATCACTCGCTGCTGGCGCCAAGACTGTGAAGATGAAGTATGGGCACCGTTCGGTGAACCAGCCAGTATGTGATTTGTTGACAGGCAAATGTTATATCACAAGCCAAAATCATGGCTACGTTGTGGATAGCGATTCACTTCCTGAAGATTGGGAACCTTGGTTTGTAAATCTTAATGATGGAACAAATGAGGGGATACGTCACAAAAGCAAACCTATCAGTGCGGTACAGTTTCACCCCGAAGCGCGTCCAGGGCCTACTGATACAGAGTTTCTTTTTGACGATTTCATCCAGACCGTCAAATTAATGAAAAAAGACAAGAAAGCAGCAGTACACTTTGGAAAACTCGCTACTGCTCATGTTGGGCTTGTTGCTTAAGGGTGTGTAGTAAATTAGGAAAACCATGAAACGAGAAAGCTCTGGAGATATATGATGACAAGACCCGGTTTTGGTGCCGAGAACACATCACATTACCCATTCAAAAATTCAGTAAAGATCAAACCCCATAAAGTACTTATCCTTGGCTCCGGTGCCCTCCGTATAGGACAGGCTGGAGAATTCGATTATTCTGGATCGCAGGCGTTAAAAGCCCTGCGTGAAGAAGGGGTAAACACCGTTTTGATTAATCCAAATATAGCCTCGATACAAACGGATGGGGGGCTTGCCGACAAGACGTATTTTCTTCCTGTGGAACCCCTCTTTGTAGAGAAGATCATAATTAAAGAGGGAATCGACAGCATATTGTTGAGCTTTGGAGGTCAGACGGCGTTGAATTGCGGGTTGGAGCTGGAAGAAAAGGGGATCTTTAGGAAGCACGGCGTAAAAGTATTGGGAACTCCCGTAGAGACAATTCGCCTTACAGAAGACAGACAGCTCTTTGCTGAGAGGCTGGAGAAAATCGGAGTAAAAGCAGCAAAGAGCTTAGCCGTATATAATGTTAACGATGCGGTGAAGTTCGCTAAAGAGATAGGTTTTCCTGTGATGATGCGTTCGGGATTTTCCTTAGGAGGAAAAGGGTCCTCTGTTGTGCATAGCGAAAAGGAATGCCGTAAGCAAGCTGAGATGGCTTTCACTTCAGTATCTCAGATTCTGGTTGAAGAGTGTCTGTCGGGATGGAAAGAAATTGAATATGAAGTGGTGCGGGATGGTGGAGACAGTTGTATCACAGTATGTAACATGGAAAATATGGATCCTATGGGGATTCATACAGGAGAATCTATCGTCGTGGCTCCTTCGCAGACTTTAGATGACTTTGAATACCAAATGTTACGGGAAGTAGCCATCAAAACGATTAGAAGTTTGGGGATCATTGGGGAATGTAATATTCAGTACGCTTTGGACCCACAGTCTCGTGAATACAGAGTTATTGAAGTCAATGCAAGACTATCACGTTCATCAGCTCTGGCTTCGAAGGCTACGGGTTATCCGTTGGCATACGTCGCGGCAAAGATTGCACTGGGATATCTTCTCGCAGAGATTCCTAATTCCATTACCAAGGTTACCACAGCATTTTTTGAGCCAGCCCTTGATTACATTGTCTGTAAGATTCCCCGTTGGGACCTTGATAAGTTTGATGAGGTAGATCAGACCATCGGTACGGAGATGAAGTCTGTAGGTGAAATAATGGCTATCGGCCGTTCTTTCGCAGAAGTCCTTCAAAAGGGAATTCGGATGCTCGAGATTGGCTTTGACGGTCTCGATCCTAATGCCTACGCATTTGAAAATTTGAAAGAAGCGCTCAGCACACCAACTCCTAGAAGAGTTTTTGCTTTGGCAAAAGCATTTCAAAGCGGGATGACTGTGGACGAAGTTTTTTTGTTGACGAAGATAGACCGTTTTTTTCTTCGGGAAATTGAAAGAATCGTTCAGATGGAGGGTGTTCTACAAAAGGGGGTCCTACCACGGATTAGCGAAGAAACAATGCGAGAAGTTAAAGAAACGGGTTTTTCTGACAAAGGAATTGGCAAAATTCTGAGAGCTACAGAAGATGAGGTTAGAAAGAAGAGATATGCGTTAGGGGTACGGCCATATCTCTCTCAAATAGACACCTTGGCAGCGGAATATCCTGCCGAGACAAATTTCCTATACCTTACCTACGTCAATAGAGAGTGTGATCTGGAGCCAGGTGAGAAAAAGAAAGTTTTAGTTCTAGGTTCTGGATGTTATCGAATCGGAGCCAGTGTGGAGTTTGATTGGTGTGCGGTTAGCGCGGTGAGAGCGGCCGAAAAGTTAGGGTATGAAGCCATAATGCTGAACTACAATCCGGAAACTGTGTCAACGGATTACGACAACTGTGGCCGACTAGTTTTCGACGAAATTTCTCTGGAAACAGTACTAGAGGTGTATGACTTCGAAAAGCCCGAAGGAGTCATAATTTCGATGGGAGGGCAGACTCCTAACAATTTGGCACTGAGTCTACAAGAGCATGGAGTAAAAATTTTTGGAACGCCAGCATCTTCCATTGACAATGCAGAAGATCGCAACAAGTTCTCGGCTCTACTTGATAAAATAGGCGTGGACCAACCTCTTTGGGCCCAGGCAGATTCACAGCAGGACCTTACGGAAGTGGTTAGGGACCTTGGAGACTTTCCCGTTCTTGTCCGGCCCTCTTATGTTCTTTCAGGAGCCGCAATGCGCGTAGCCTACAATTTCGAGGAACTCGTGGATTTTCTAGGGAAAGCGACGGATGTCTCGCCAGAACATCCGGTAACCTTATCGAAATTCGAAAGCGGAGTGCGAGAAGTCGAGTTTGATGCGGTGGCCCATAACGGTGAGATTAAATTGTATGCTATATCCGAGCATATAGAAAATGCTGGAGTACATTCCGGTGATGCCACACTTGTGATCCCTCCCCAGAGGCTTAATCTTGAGACGATGCGAAGGGTTAAAATAATTGCAGAAAATCTTGCGAAAGTTTTGAATATTACGGGTCCGTTTAATGTTCAATTCCTTTGTCTCAAGCATCATATTGTGAAAGTCATTGAATGTAACCTGCGAGCTTCCAGAAGTTTTCCTTTTGTATCGAAAGCTTTAGGCATCAATTTTATCGAAGAGGCTACCTCTCTCATGTTGTCTGGAAAAATGACCGAAGGTCTAACTCCAAAGAACCTTTTAGATATGGATTATGTGGTGGCAAAGACTGCACAGTTTTCCTTTTCTCGTTTGAAGGGAGCAGATCCCAGACTTGGAGTGGAGATGGCGTCAACAGGAGAGTCAGCATGCTTTGGGCGGAATGTGGAAGAGGCGCTGCTGGGAGCCATGATAGCCAGCGGCTTTAAAGTCCCCTTGAAGGGAGTTTTTATTTCTCTGGAGCTGGAAAAAGACAGAGTCAAGTTTGTGGAAGAAGTGAAGCTCTTGCTGAAAAGAGAACTGAAGATTTATGCCTGTTCAGAAACGGCAGAGGTTTTTAAGAAAGCAGGTGTAGAATGTCAAGCAGTCGATCTTAAGTGCATGCTCCTTGATGATCAGAAGGAGCTTATCTCCTTTCTGATATCGGGCAAAGTCGACATGGTTATTAGTGTCCCTGGAGCTGCTCGGGTAAAGACAGCAAAAGAAGGTTACTGGCTCCGTAGGTTATCTGTGGAAATGGAGCTTTCTTTCATCACGGACTTATGGCTGGCCAAGCGTCTAGTCCTGGCAATAGATCAATGCGATATAGACGATATAGGAATTACCTCATGGGATAAGTACCTGTTGGGAGATAGCGTACCGCTGTTTGCCCATGAGAAAAAAATCTCCCTGTCAACTTCTAAAAAAATGAACATAGGAACGGAAGCAAATGATTAGAATAGAGAATGTCCTGGATATCAAAGGGGTTCAACAGACAGTTACTATAAAATCCAATGAGGACATCATCATTGATGGCCAAGGCTTAACATTTTTACCAGGTCTTACAGATCCTCACGTACACTTTCGTACACCTGGTGCCGAGTACAAGGAAAATTGGGAGACCGGAGCAGCCGCGGCTATTGCCGGAGGGGTAACCCGAGTATTCGATATGCCCAACACATCTCCTGTTACAACAACAGTACAGAGACTAGCCGAAAAGAAAGCCATTATCAACGGTCAGCTAGACAAGGTGGGCATACCCTTACGCTACGGCCTGTATTTTGGTGGCGACAGGAATCAGATGGCACAGATTCCCTTGGCAAAAGGTCAAGTGGTGGGAATAAAAGTTTTTATGGGTGCAAGTACTGGAGACCTTCTCGTTGATGACGACGAATCATTGGATAAGATCTTCAAGATAGCGGCAGAAGCTGATATGATCGTTGGAGTGCATGCTGAGGATGAATGTACCCTGAAGAAATATTCAGAAACCTACAAAGATGTTACGACCCCTTCTGTTCATTCGAAAATTAGAGATCGCTCCGCGGCAGAAAAATCAGTGTCCAAAGCAATCGCTCTTTCGGGAAAATATGGCACACGGCTCTATGTTCTTCACATCAGCACGAAAGAAGAAGTAAGCTTAATCCGAGACGCAAAAAAGAGAGGGCTCCGTGTCTTTACAGAAACCACTCCACATCACCTCTTTCATACAGAGTACCAATACAAAGAGCAGGGAACAAAGGTTCAAATGAACCCTCCCTTGCGTAAAGAAGAAGATGTGCAAGCTCTATGGGAAGGGATTCTTGACGGGACAGTCGATGCGATCGGAACAGATCATGCCCCTCACACCCTCGAAGAAAAAACACTACCCTACAGGCAGGCTCCTTCAGGAGTCCCGGGACTAGAGACTCTTTTGCCTCTTTTCCTCGATGCTTACAGCAAAAAGAGGATTACCCTTGAGCAGATTGTAGCCATCACAAGAACTAATATCGACAAGTTATTTTCTCTGGAGAGTAACGACGATATAGTTCTTGTAGACCTCAATTTGACTAAAGAGGTGGAGGCAAAAAATCTTAAAACAAAATGTGCATGGTCGCCATTTGCAGGAATGCAACTAAAGGGTTGGCCAGTTTACACGGTTGTTAAGGGACGTGTGTTCAGAGTGGATACCGAGGGATCCAAGGTGCAAGAGATTCTAGGAAGAGAAATCGTTGGGGGGATAGCATGATTTATGACATTTATAAGAGCTACGCAGAAAATGTAGCGGAAGGACCTTTCTTCGATGAGGTACTACCGAAAAGAGTGATGCCACCAAAGTCTGAATGGGTAGATTTTTTGGGGGTAAAGCTTGCCTCTCGCGTGGGTGTTCCAGCGGGGCCTTTGCTCACAAGTAAGTGGACAAATTTTGCAGGTGACATGGGCTTTGATATCGTAACGTATAAAACGATCCGTAGCAAAGCTTTTCAGGGGCACCCCTTACCTAACGTCATTTATCTGGATATTGACAAGCCTTTAGAAAATGGAAAAGGCTCCGTTAGAGAAGCTAAAGATGCTCCCGATCCGATCACAAATATTGCTATCACCAACTCCTTCGGGATGCCTTCCCAGACACCTGAATTTCTGATGGAAGATATAGCAAGAGGAAATGCGGGATTAAGAGAAGGGCAAGTGCTGGTAGTATCAGTAGTAGGAGGGTTTTGTGCCGAAAGAGGCTTTATCGATGACTTTGTCTACACAGCAAAGCTGGCAAAAGAAGCCGGTGCGAAAATCGTAGAGGCAAATTTTTCCTGTCCAAATGTGAGCACAGGACAGGGTCAGGTGTACCTCGACGTGCAGTCGGTTTTTCTGATTGCTTCGCGACTGGTGGAAGTCTTGGGCGACACCCCATTAATTATCAAGGTAGCTTCTTTTCCCGACGTACAGGTAATGGAGAATGTGTTTATCGCGGCAGCGCGTGCAGGTGCAAGAGCCGTAGCGGGGATCAACACAATAAGCAAAGAGGTTGTCAACAAAAAGGGAGAGTACTCTTTTGGTGCTGACCGGCCAACAGCTGGTGTTTGTGGGGCACCCATACGGAAAACAGCACTGAACTTCATCAGAGAAGGCAGAAGGATTATTGAAAAAGAGAAACTAGATATGCAGCTGGTGGGTGTCGGTGGCATCACCAAAGAAGAACATTTTTTAGAATTCATTGAAGCTGGAGCGGACGTGGCGCAAACAGCTACGGGGATGATGTGGAATCCCTGGATGGCAATGGAACATCATCAAAAACAATCTTTGATAGGGGTATAGAGAATGAATGAACAAGAACTGATGTTGGGATTACATGATGTGAAGGCAGTAAAGTTTGGTAGCTTTACCCTGAAAACGGGAATTATTTCTCCCATTTACCTCGACCTGAGGGTAATTGTTTCACACCCACGCCTGCTAAAAGCTGTGGCAAAGGCCATGTGGGAGAAAGTCCATGGGGTTTCTTTTGACGTTTTATGTGGGGTGCCTTATACAGCATTGCCTATAAGCACATGCATTTCTTTAGAGCACGAAATCCCCATGTTGATGCGTCGTAAGGAAGTGAAGGGTTACGGAACAAAAAAAATGATTGAGGGTTCTTTCGAAAAGGGGCAAAAATGTCTCATAGTGGAAGATCTTGTCACCAGTGGTTCCAGTGCTTTAGAAACGGTTTTTGGGCTTAGAACAGAGGGCTTGGAAATCAATGATTGCGTGGTTCTTTTCGATAGAGAGCAGGGCGGAAAAGAAAACCTTAGTGATCAAAATGTGACTCTGCACGCAGTGTTTACTCTAACCCAGATGCTGGAAACTTTACATGACTCTAAGAAAATCGAAGCCAGTATGGTAGAAGCCGTATTAGAGTTTGTTCGAGGCGCACAAACAAAAGGTCTTGTCAATGTCTCTTGAGGTACTAACACCTTCATTTACAGAAAGGGCACAGCTATGTGGCAATCCCACAGCCAAAGCTCTGCTTTTGCTTATGGACGAAAAGCGCAGTAACTTGTCCGTAGCTGCTGATGTAACGACAAAAGCGGAACTGATACATCTTGCTGATTGCTTGGGGCCAGAAATTTGTGTGCTTAAAACCCACATTGATATAGTCGAAGACTTTGATCAGGACTTGGTGAAAACTCTTCAAGCCCTTGCAGAAAAACATCGATTTCTGATTTTTGAGGATCGTAAATTTGCCGATATTGGAAATACTGTGAAAGCGCAGTATGAGAAAGGGATGTACCGTATCGTGGACTGGGCAGATATTACCAATGCCCATACGGTTCCAGGACCTGGAATTATCGAGGGGTTACGTGAGGTAGGCTTGCCGAAAGGAAGAGGCCTTCTTCTCCTGGCAGAAATGAGTCCTAAAGGGACTTTAGCGAAAGAGGAATATACGAGTGCCTCCCTGAGGATGGCACGACAGTATAGCGACTTCGTTATAGGTTTCATTTCCAGGAAAAAGTTACTTGATGATCCACGCTTTATTCATTTCACACCGGGCGTAAGCCTTAGCGATAAAGGCGATAGCCTCGGACAGCAATACCTGACGCCATACAAGGTTATTGCAGAAGAGCAAAGCGACATCATCATCGTTGGGCGCGGTATCATTGCCCATGAAGATCCAGTGGGTATTGCCGCTGAGTATCGTCGCCAAGCCTGGGACGCGTATCAGAAAAAAATCGGCTAAGCTTTTGAAGTTTGTATCAGGGGGCGAGGAATCCATTCAGGGCCTTGCCCCATACGCATCAAGCTAAGAATGTAAGTAATTATAAAAGAATTGCTTGGGTAAAATGACGAATCAAATCTGTAGCGATTTGTTTTGCTAAAAATTAAGTAATTTTACATTTTAGCGCAAAGAATTCGTAAATAAAAAGTGTAAGCAAGGATACCCACGAAGTGGGTTATAGAAGATAGCCCAGTGCAAGAGCGAGGGAGCTTGCGACCGAGACACGTAGCTCTGGGTATGTGCGAATTTATTTGTGCACTCTTGAAAAGGGTGCTGGAAATCTCTTAAGCTCGTTAGATGTTTTAGCATTTCCATCACCCTTTTCAAGGGTGAAGATTTTGTTTATTCAGATACCCAGAGCTACGTGTCTCAGTCGCAAGCTCCCTCGCTCTTGCACTGGGCTACCTTCTGCAACCCACTTCGTGGGTAAGGATTTTTCTATCCTATCCTTTCTCTTACGACCACATACAACCTTAGCTTGATGCGTATGGGGCCTTGCCCCATAGGCATCTGGTTAAATCTGTAGGGCGTTACAAGAGATGCCTATATCTAAAATAGAGACTCCCAAAAAGAGATGTTTCAATAGTTTTACAAGAGTTCCAAAAGTACACACTCCCGATTGGGAGTGTGTACTTTAGTCTTATTGAGGGGGGGGGGGGCAACAGAGCTTATTGACTATTCAGCGTGTAAACGATTTGCTCTTGTTTGATTCAGCCAATGAAGAGCACAGCGTTGGACGGTGATGACGTTGTCGATTCTTTGAGCACGGTAGTCGAAAAAATTCTTTCCGATCTCTTTACCCATAACGAGACCTGTTGTCGCACCCAGAGCAAGAGGAAGAGGAAAGGGAAGCAAAAGGTATGATGCTAAAGCTATTCCACTGGCAGCAACAAGGCTACGAGCTTTTCTTATGCGTGTAGTATTATCTAGTTCTGGTCTATCAGCTTCACTTGCATTGAGGAGACCAGAGCTTACTCCAAATTTATGAGCGAGGTTGTTCGTCTTATTCACGACATTTTGAATCTTGTTGTCCCAGTCGCGATTCAATGTATTCATCGTGATTCCTGAAAGGGTGGCAAGAGCAAAGTATGGGAGAGTGAAAACGGATGCTAGAACACAGGCATAAACTTTTGCGGTTGTGGTGCAAGTCTGGTTGTTATCAACGATTTCGCTGGCATAATTTATAACGAGATTAGATGCAGAAGCTTGTCCTCTTGCGGCAGCATCCGGGAGGTTGATACCCATGTTACTCTTTACCCAATCGTTTGCAATACTCAATTCTGCTTGGATTCTACCAATGGCACTCATAGTCATTTTGAAATTCCTGTTTTCAATTTTTATTTGGAGTTTAGGGAGTGAATTATAGCTTTAAAAGGTGTTTTTGAGAAGGGTTAAATATGAGATATTGACAAGTTTTTTTTCGGAGGCTATTTTCCGAAATTGTCCCTACAATTAATCCAAGGGTGTAATATGCAAATATCTCCTAGAGAAAACAATAGACCATTAATAAGTGAGTCTGAGGATTTAGATGATGATTTGATGGACTTTGCAACTATAACACCAGCTCATGCAGCAGTTGTTATAACATTTAAATTATTTGAATTTTTTGAAAATAGCTGTGAGAGAATTAACAATCACATGATTCAACGGGTAAAAGATTATGGGCGAGATTGTGAGGAGGACATATTGCCGTCACGGATTAATCAATATGTCCAGAGCTATTTTTATACGGTCTCTTAAGAGACTGTAGTTTTCCAGTTCATGGTCATTTCTTTGCCAACCCAGCTTTGTTCATCTTCTGTATTGGATGTTTCAAATTCGCTTTGGCTTTGAGGAGACCATTTTGTTCGGCCGTCACTGCCTTCTCCTTTGTCCAGCCACGGAGAAAACATGCGGAGGAGAACATCAGCTTTTCCTGATTCCTTTAGCATACAACCGTAATTCCATGTACTGGCAGCAAATTTTTCTGCGAGAGTACGATTTTTGCTATTGTAGGTATCATAAAACTTGTCGTGCCCCCATTTTTGAGCACTCTTAACTTGTTTTGTATCCCATCCCCAGGCTTCTGGGAGTTTATCTATGACATCCATATGGACTTCTACATCTTCAGGATTGTTACCCTTTGATGAGAAGGTAAAGCTTTTTACACTCTGGGGGATGGCAATATTTAAGCCTTTCATAACGTCATTTCTAGCGACTAAACTGGCAGAGTTGCCGATTTCAACGGCTTTTTTATAGCTAACTTTTCCCATTAAGAGAGTATCATCGGATAACTCTACAATTAAGTTCCCTTCGGCTTCCCGAATGGTAAATACCATGTCTTTATTGAGCATCGGGTCGTAGGGGATTTTACTTTTAAATTTGGTGTCTCCTCTGACAAATTTATCAGATTCGACAGTCAAAGTAGTAACGCCTTGATTGGAAGAGACTCTGGCTTGTACATTTTCAAGAGGAAATAACAAAGCATGGATTGTATCAACAGCCATTTTTTTTGTCGCTTTCATAGGAGAGCTTGCCATGGCTTCTATTCCTAGAGCATCATATAGCTGCGGAACAATTTCATCCTTGCTTAGGGGGAGGATTTGAGGGGAATCTGCCTCGTCTGTTGGGACGATTCCAACACTTGCGAATATTTCAACAGCGTCTCTGGGGGCTGGAGAAAGGGGAGGGGAGACTGCATTGCTGATAGTATCTTGAACGACTTCAATCGATGGAGGGGTGGGAACGGATGCTTTTACTAATTTGTCAATGGCTTCTATATAGGGGAATTGTTTTTTTAGTTTTCTTAGATTTCTTCCGTTGACTTCTTCAATGACAGCGTTGGCAGCTATTGATGCTTCTTGGGGTTTCGGGGAGCGTTCTATTAGCTTAAGAAGCATTTCACATTGTTCTTTTACTGGTAATTCATAATGTACTGCTTCCGATGGCCAGACTGTTTTTCGGGATGATTTGGATAGTAAACCTTTAGTTATTTCGGAATTAAAGCCTTCTTTGACTTTATTAACGATCTCCTGATTGCATACTTTTGTTGAAAGACCACTGAGGCTTTTTGCAAAATCATCAACTTTCAATTCGACAGCTTTCAGGTCTTTTAGTGAATGTTTTGTGTTTGTAATCTCTTGAGCGAGTTTTTCACAGGCGTTGAAGATAATCTGATTGGTTCTTTTATCAACGCTTTGATGGGAGCAAAAGTTTTTGATAAGATGCCAGATTTTGCCGAGTTTTCCAGATATTTTGATGAGGTCGCCATTCTTGTTTGAAGATAGCCATTCTCCTTTCTTTCTGCTTCCTACCGTTTCGAGGACGTTCTGACTAGTTTGAAACAGATATTCGCCACTTTTTTGGCCTCCGACAGTCATGATTATCTCCAATTGCTCCGTTTTACATTGAAATTAGTAAGCTTTGGCACTCACCTAAAGTAATTGTATCTTAATTATTTTAATACTTGGTAAAGAGGGCATTAAGGAAGTGTTAAGATAGGAACTGATTAAATACACGACCTACTAAAGACATCAGTACTGGATGCCGATATCTAAGTAATTTTGCTAAATGAGAGGCTGTGGTGGATAGAGAATATTTTGAAAAGACCTTTTTAGGCATTGAACGGTTTGAGCTTTTTCTTGGGGTCTGTGCGGCAATTGCTGTAACAGTTTTGGCGATAGCAACAGTTTCCCTTGTCTGTCTTGGGTGGACCTTGGAAGAACATGAAAATCAGCGGCATAAAGGCTTAATGATTTCTATTGCCGTGAACAACTTTTATCATGATTTGACAAGGTTGCGTTCTGATGGGGTCGAACAACAGACAACCTTGGATTTGATGGCCTCCCGAGCTCAAAAGATAGTTAACGACTTGAATGTTCACGGCAAGCATCTGGAGCTAGAAGATTTTATACAATTCACAGCCCGAAATCTACAAGGGGTTTATAACTATACTAGCAACCCACATGTGAAACTCGATGGTGGAGATCTCAGTGGTTTTACTCTTTCTGGTCTTAAATTGGATTATGTGTCTTTGAGGGATGCCAAGCTTATGGATGTGGATTTCAGTGGTGTGTCTTTGAGAAATGCTCAGTTTCAGAGGGCTAATCTTGAAGGGGCTGTTTTTGAGGGAGCAGATGTTGAAGGGGCTAACTTTAAAACGGCCAAAAATCTTAATTTAGACAGTCTGAAGGCTGCCCTTAATTGGGAGAAGGTTCTTTATGATTTTAAAGATGAGTAATAAGCCTGAACTGTAGAACTAGACTTCGTCTATGTCCTTAGTCACAAATGTTCACATCTCACCTAACCTGCTGAGTCTATCCTTAATATAGGGAGTCCTAAGACTATCATTGTGATTCTTTAGATTCTCTCTTCTTATCTTCCTTCTCGACCTTCGCAATCTTCGCGTTTAAATTTTGAAGAAATATATTTAAGTGTAGATGTTAAATTAAAATTTTTGATAGCGTTCGATTTCGCTTGTGGAGGTTGTGACCACCCTGAACTGAACTTTTTCCCGAATACTCTTTTGTAGATGACCAGTACTTTTCTTTTGACACTTATAGATCATGGCTTTCTAGACTCAAAACATCACGAACGTAGAGGTAAGCCATGAATCCAACCGATTCGATACTCAGCGGTGCAGTACCCCTTCAGGGCACGCAATCATTAAATAGTCTCTTGTGTCAATTAGAGAAAATGCCCCTAAGTACTATAGGGCAGGTTTTCAAGAGAGTGGTTATGAGCCCTCTATTTTGGGCTGGGGCTATTACTGGAGCTGGTGTACTGGCGTGTAAAGTGTTTATGCAATCTGAAAGAGTTCAGAGCCAACCATTACTACAGCTTGTTTCTAGTGTCGCTTTAATGGTTTTGAATGCAGCAGCTGGTCATCTCTCAAAGAACTTTAATTACGAATGCACCCTCGGGCTGACCATGATACAAAATATGATGGGTCAGGGAGAGCGTTGGCAGTGGTGGAGTGAAATCGATGAGGGAATCATTCTTGGAGCTCTTCCTATGCAGAGCAAAGGACATCTCCAGCAGCTGAAAGAAGAGTTGGGGGTTAACGCGGTGCTTTCTTTGAATGAGGATTTCGAATTCCTTCCTTCTCTTTTTGGTGTTCCGGTTACTGATAGAGATTGGGCAAGCGAAGGTATAGACTTTAGGAATTATCCGTCAGAAGATTTTAAACCGATGTCCTTTCTTAACCTGAATAAATCTGTAGATTACATTCACGAGTGCAGGGAAAAGGGAGAGACGGTATATGTGCACTGTAAATCGGGGGTGTCTAGAAGTGCCAGTGTCATGGTTTGTTATATGGTCAAATACAAAGATATGAATCCTCAGCAGGCGATGGATTATGTCCTCCAAAAGCGCCCTCATATCATATTGAATCGAGAAGATGAGCTGGCTATAGAGAGATTTTCCCAGTTAAATACTCTTGAACCTACAGGTTCTTGACCTTGTGGTTGATGGGAGAGTTTTTGAGCGTTTCGTCATAAGTTTCCAGGGATGCAGAGATTTTCTGTATCCTTGCTGAATCATCAAACAGGCTGGGATTGTTTTCGTATTGCTCAAGGGCGTGGATGATATTGTAGAAAGTAAGGCTATGAATATCTCGTGCGGGAAAATATCTGATTACGGCGTCATCTTTGGAGGCCGTGTCGAAAAGGATGCCGCAGTCGATCAGTTCGCTGAGGATTTTTTTGAGAGTGCGAGGAGGAATTTGAACTGTTTCCTGGATGTCTCGTAAGGTCAAGGGTTTCTTTCCATCGGAGAGGTTTTGTACTAGAAGCTGGGTTATGTTTAGTGCGAAGAGTTTTTTCTGAGCAAAACTCATTCCTTCTGAGCTATGTTCGTTTTCCAGGCTTCCGATATTCTGGTAGGTAAACGAAAGTTCTGAACCTAAAAGCACTATGAGCCAGCTGGCCTGAAGCCAAATAAGGAAAAGGGGTAGGGCAGCGAAGCTTCCGTAGATGCTGCCGTAATGGGCAATTCCTATCTGGAAGTCAATGATAACCCATTGAAAGATTTGGTAAAGACTGCCTGCAACGATTGCAGCTAATAAAGCGGCAGAAAATTGTACCTTGGTATTGGGCATGCAGAGGTATAGGAAGGTTAACAAAGCCCATATTGCACAGTAAGGCAAGATTGCAAGAATGACTAATAAAGGCAGATTCCAGTAGCCCAGCATCTCGCTTATGACTTCGAGTTCACTCGAAACGAGTAGAGTGGCACCATTGGCAACGATAAACAGTATAGGGCATATCAGGCTAATGGAGAGGTAATCACTAATCCTCCGTGCCCATCCGCGGCCTTCAGCAACTCCCCAAATTTTGTTAGAGGATATCTCTATGTAAGTCAGTACTTTAATGATTGTCCAGAAGAGAGAGATAACTCCAATGCCTGCTATCAGACCGCCTTGGGTATTTTCCAGGATTTGGCGAGCAAAAGTTATGCTTTTTAAAATAACCGTCTCTTGGCCATGAACATGTGAGAGTATCTCATTTTCAAGGATTCCATCTAGCCCGAATCCTTTGGCAACGCCGAAAGCTAATGCGAGCATAGGTACAATGGAAAGGAGGGTATAGTAGGTCAAAGCGGAGGCGTGGAGGCTACAATCGTCTTTGTGGAACTCGTTTAAAGAGAGATGGATAATACGGAGGTTCCTGATCAAAAAAGCCCTGATCCAGGAGAGCTCCTCCAGAGGCGTTTGCCAGATCCATTTAGTGAGAAAATGTGTAAGATTTTGAAGCATTACGGACTACCCCATTTGAATTATATGATAACACAGTAAAGTAAATGGCGCTTTTCCTTTTATCTCCGGTGTTGTATTTCTTGAACTTGATTCGGTATAAAGGCTATTTATTCTTCTAATGGACAAGGTGAAAACAATGAGACTGTTTCCGAGGGTTTTAAATGTTATGGGATGGGTGGGAATCCTGATTTTTTGCGTAAGTTGTGGGGTTAATCCTGTTACGGGTGCAAGGGAGCTAAACTTTATTTCGGAAAAATCAGAAGTGGCCATTGGAGAAAAGAACTATTTCGTCTCACAGCAGGCTCAGGGAGGGAAATATGTCGTGGATCCAAATGTTTCGGCCTACGTCTCTCTGATAGGTCTTAAGTTAGCTAGTGCAAGCGACAGACCCCACCTTCCCTATGAATTTGTGGTACTTAACAACTCCGTTCCTAACGCTTGGGCGTTGCCTGGAGGTAAGATTGCGATAAACAGAGGATTACTTCTGGAGCTGGGAAGCGAGGCGGAACTTGCAGCTGTTTTAGGGCATGAAATTGTCCATGCGGCAGCACGTCATTCCGCACAGCGCATGCAACAAGGTATGGTGCTTCAAGCTGGAATGGCTGGATTGGGAATCGCTACAAAAGATAATCAGTACAGTAAGGTGATTGGCAGTGCCTCGAATGTAATGGGCGTACTGTTTGTGCAGAAGTATAGTCGGAGTCATGAACTAGAAGCTGATAAGTTCGGCATGAAGTATTTGGCAAGGGTTGGCTATGATCCTATGGCTGCTGTTCAGTTGCAGGAGACCTTTCTCCGCTTGTCTAAGAGTGGAAAAAAATCCGATTGGTTATCAGGTCTCTTGGCCACACACCCTCCTAGCCAGGAAAGAATAGACGCCAACCGAAAAACAGCGCGTGGGCTTCAAAATGGAGAGGCCTTTCTGGGAAAAGAAGAATATCAAAGTGTCATAGCTACTTTGAAAGTGACAAAGGAGGCCTATGATTTTTATGAAAGTGGACTTCAGGCAATGGCAGCAGGGGAGTTAAAAGATGCTATTAGCTTTTCAGAACAAGCGATGGACTTGGAACCTCGTGAAGCTATGTTTTTTAGTTTAAAGGGTCAAGCTCTAACGAAGGAAGGTAGGTATGCTGAAGCCATCTCACCTTTTAATCAGGCGGTAGAATTAAATCCTCAATATTACGAGATCTACTTGCAGAGGGGGATCTTGAAAAGGCAGATGCAAGACCTTCAAGGTGCAAAGTCTGACTTAGAGAAGAGCCTTACGTTGCTTCCAACAGCACAAGCTCATTATGAAATGGGAGAGCTGTATATGAAGATGGGGCGTGTGGAACAGGCCATACAGCATTACCGTGCGGCTTCCCAGTCCGATACTAATGAAGGGGCTAAAGCCAGGCAAGGTATTGCAATGATTGATCTCCCCAACAACCCTTCTAAATATCTTAGAATATGGGCATCGACAGATAAATACGGGCATTTGATTATCACGGTAGAAAACCAAAGTCCTATAGATGTAGAAAATATTGTTATGGAAATAGCTTTTGTCGAGGGTCCTGTGCAATTAGGATCTCGTGTACTCTATTTCAATGAGGTGATCAAAAGCGGTACTCGTACAAACAGGTCCGTACACATCGGATACGGTTATAGGGATGATGCAGTAATTGATGCAGTCAGGATGCGAATCCAGAAAGTTGGCGTGGTGCGCTAATTAAGAAATGCAGCCGCAGAGTGGTCTGCGGCTGTATTTTATCTATTCATTTCGTTAATGAAGTATTCGGAACGAAAGAATTCGTAGTCGGCTTGAATGGCGTCTTCTGCAGTCTGAGAAGTTTCAGGTGCTTTAACTTTTTCCTCTAGATGTCTTCTCATATCGTATATGGAATTTGCTAAAACAGAGGCTGAAGATTTTGTTTCGCGGTCTTCTTCTTGAAGATCTTCGTCTGCTATCAATGTAGCATGAACTTGATTGATTTGTTCGTGAAGGTGGTAGACTTTGTTTTCTAGAAACTTAGACCCTTCGAGTAGCTTGGGGTAGTTGGGTGAGATTCTTCTGGCTATAGCGTAGTTGACAGCGCTGCCAACGATGAGTCCGGGAACTGGTCCGCCTATAGCGATTTCAACACCGTAAAAAATAGGTAGAGAGGCGAAGAAGGCCAGGCTGAGATAATAGGATTTATTGTAGCTGCTCTTCAGCTTGCTGAATTCGGCGTCGATTTCGTGGAAGTTATGGCTAATTTGATCTCTACCGAGAACCTCAATATTTCTGTTTAATAGGGAGGAGGTTTCTGCAGAAGCATCAGGGTCGTGTTCGGAGACTTCTTCAGCTGCATCATATGCAGAGTTATATAGGAGGTAGCTTCTGTTTCTAATTTCTGAAGTCAGAATATATTCCTTTAATTTTGAGTTCTATATTATATTTTAAAGTGCAAGTTGTTGAATATTAACAATTATTGGGAATTGTTAACAAGTAATAGAGCTCATATTCGTCAGTGCCTTTTTGTTCCATAAAAACTTCTATCCAGAGGAAAAGATATAAGTCTTAAGCAGACTATATAATGAAGCAATTCTTGAGCTTGCTTGGGAGGAATTGCTTGTTTTGCGTGGTCAACGACTTATTTTGAGTGAATAACTTTGTAAAGGTCTAACAGTACTTTTAAGATTTGCTTATAAAGAAAGTGTTAGCACTAGGGGGTTGCTAAGTGCTAGAAAAAAATTTTTGCTATAATGTATGGAAAAGGAAAGGGAGTAAGTGGATTAGGGAGGGGAAAGATGACTGTAATTAAATGTAAAGAATGTCAAATTTTTCGGCATGGTTCAGAAAGAGGCTTTTTTAGGTAACAAAAAGGGTTGTGGGATCATGCCGTTAGAATATGTCTAATTGCCAAAATTGCGAAGGCTAAATCGAGAAAAGTAAAGCTATGGCTTAAGCTACCTGTTCTTGAAGTATTGGAGAGGTGCCACTACCGTGGCTATTAGGAGTTATCCATAGCCGGCTTATTCAAATTAGCTAATAATGGGATAATTTTATTTCTTTGTTGGAGAGGGGTGTATAGGTGATTTTTTCTTAAGGCCACGGTAGTGGTCTTCCCTCTTGATAGCCCCGTGCTTTAGCTCGCGGATAGAAAAAAAAAGATTCTGTCCCACGGTAGTGGCACCTCTCCAATATAAGCAAAGAACAAAACGTTTATCAATTTTGATAACCTGCATTTTTAGAAGATCGGGCATGACTCAGTTACATAAGCACAAATTCCTTCGCTTCTCTTAAGTCATCCGAGATTTTGCTCAGACAGCCTATAGGCTTAGGAAAAAGTGTTACCTTGAATTGAACCATGCCCATTTTTGCTTAAAAATAGAGCTTGCAAACACCTACTTGTGTAAACGGGCCTAAGATATAGCCTGTAAACAAAGACGATTTTCAAGATCTGACTTATAGTGCTTGTGTTGATGAATCTTAAATTGCAGACTCGCCTTTCTCTCCTGTACTTATCCTTATAACTTCTTCAACAGTGGAGACAAAAATTTTCCCATCGCCTCTTAATCCTGTATTAGCTTTTTCCTGAATGGTAGAAACCAGGTTATTTACGATAGAGTCTTTACATGAAATTTCGATTCTTGTGTGGGGATGGTTGTCTGAATAATCAGTCCCTTCTTTTCCGTATGTCTTTCCAAATCCACGAATTTCAGAAAAGCTGGCCCCTGTCAATCCTTCAAATTTGTGAAGAGCTGAAATAATGTCTGTTAACATATTGTTTTTAACAAATGCTGTAACGATTTTCATTGATTTACTACTTTTCCTCTCCATTTGTATATTGAGGTGTTGAGAACCATTTGAATAGTGCCGGAATTACAAGTAATGTGAGGACTGTTGAAGAGAAAAGTCCTCCGACTACAACTGTTGCAAGTGGGCGCTGGACTTCACTTCCAGTTCCACTAGAAATGAGAAGGGGAATCAAGCCTAAAATTGTTGTGGCTGCTGTTATCAAAACGGGTCTTAAGCGCAAGCATGCACCAGTTATTGAGGCTTCGTCCATATCGACTCCCTTTTCTATCAATTGATTCAGGCTGCTTATTAAAACCATGCCATTTCCTAATGCGATTCCGAAGAGAGCTATGAATCCAACAGAGGCGGGCACAGACAAATTTTGCCCTGTAAGCCATAAAGCTGCGACGCCTCCCACTAAGGCCAGGGGAATGTTCAAGAAAATCAACAATGTGTTTCTGATTGAACCGAAGTTTAGATAGAGTAAAAAACATATCAAAAGTAGAGTAATTGGGATAACAATGAAGAGACGTTTATTTGCTTCTTGCTGTAAACGAAATTGCCCTCCCCAAGTAAGGAAATATCCAGAAGGGAGCTCTACTTTTTCATCAATTTCCCTTTGCGCTTCTTCTACGAAAGATCCTATGTCTCTTCCTACGACATTACACTGAACACTAATGAATCTTTGGTTGTTTTCTCTGGTAATTTGCCGTGGCCCTACAACCTCTTTAATTTCAGCAAGTTCATTTAATGGAACTCTACTGCCATTAGGAGCATCGATTAAAATGTTTTTAATGGCTGATATTGTATCCCTTGCTTCAGGTGGGTATCTCACAAAGATATCATAGCGGCGAATTCCCTCAAAGACCTGCCCAGCTGTTACTCCTCCAACAGCGGATTGAATGATAGATTGAACATCAGCGATGTTAATTCCATAACGAGAGATTTTTTGTCGATCAGGGAGTATTTGTAGCTGAGGCGTGCCACTAATTTGATCTACTTGAAGGTCTTCAACACCCCTAACATTATTGATTACAGCACTTATATTGTCGGCTTTTTCTTTCAAGAGGTCTAAATCATCACCAAATAATTTAATAGCCAGTTCCGCTTTTACACCTTCGAGTAGCTCATCAACGGTCATCTCAATTGGCTGGGTGAGGTTTACTTGTACTCCAGGAATATTTCCTAATTCAGTCCTGATAATATTCTCAATAAATTCTTGATTTCCTTCTTTTCTCCACTCGTTTTTTGCTTTTAATATGACATACATCTCGGCTGAATTAATTGGATCAGCGTGAGCCCCAACTTCTCCTCGGCCTATTCTTGTTACCGTCTCAACAACCTCTGGAATTTTCAATAAACGTTTTTCAACCAGCATAGTAATTCGTTTACTTTCTACTAGTGAGATTGAGGGTGACATTGTTAGGCGGACTACAATAGTCCCTTCTTTTAGTTTTGGTGTGAACTCAGACCCTAAGAAGGGAAATAGAACAAGTCCTATCGTTAGCAAAAATCCGGCAAAAACAATGGCTACTTTTCTTTGATGTACAAAGAATGTGACAAGAGGTCGATACCACCTCAACAAGGTTCTTACGATAAAAGGCTCTTGTGAGCTTGATGAAGATCGGCGCATAAAAAATGAGGAAAGTGTTGGAGCTAGGAGAACTGCAAAAATAAGGGATCCAAATAAAGCTAAGGATACCGTATAGGCTAGGGGACGAAAGGTTTTCCCTTCTACACCTTGCAGGGTCATCAAGGGAAGAAAAACGACGATAATAATGACGATGGAGAAGGTAATTGGCCTTACGACCTCTTGGCAAGCTCGGCTAATCAAGTGGAGTATAGGTTCTTCAGAATCAGATTCTCTTAGTAGTCGATCAACATTTTCTATCATAACAATAGTAGCATCTACCAACATTCCAATAGCTACAGCCAAACCACCAAGAGACATAAGGTTAGCTGATAGGCCAAAAATTCCCATCCCAATTATAGCCAGTAGTACAGAAAACGGAATTGCAAGAGCGACGACAAAGCTTGGCCGAAAACCACCTAGAAAGAAAAGTAGGACTAGAACAACTAGAAATATTCCTTGCATTAAGGCGTCGAATACAGTGCTAACAGAAGCTTCAACGATGTCTTTTTGTTGATAGTAGGGAACAATGCTGATTCCTTTAGGGAGAATATGGTTAATTTCCCCAATTTTTTTTTCAACACTTTCAATTACCGAAGAAGAATTGCTTCCATAAAGCTTAACAACCATTCCAGAGACGACTTCTTCTTCACCATTATGTGTCTGGAGTCCTCTTCTAATTGATCCTCCAACTTCAATATTTGCGAGATCCTGTAGGTAAATTGGTCTCCCATCGACAGTTTTAATCACGATATCGTTTAAGTCTTGGATACCAGTAGCTAACCCTAAAGAGCGGACAACAAGTTCTTCACTATTTTTCTCAATAAATTGGCCACCAACATTTAAATTATTGGATTTGATTCTTTCTATTACTTGACCAAGAGTTACGTCATATCGAATGAGTGAATTGGGATCTACGATCACGTGGAATTGCTTTTCATAACCTCCTATCCCTAAGACTTCAGTAACTCCGGGTACCGTTTGTAAATTGAATTTTACAATCCAATCTTGAACTGCACGTAATTCTTCTAGTGAATATTTCCCAGTTGAGTCTTTGAGGTAATAAAAGAGAACTAAACCCATTCCTGTTGATATGGGGCCCATTCCAGGCTCGCCGAAACCCTCTGGTATTTGTTCTCTAGCTTCCTGTAAACGTTCATTAACCAGCTGTCTGCAAAAGTAAATATCCATTCCATCTTCAAAATAGACATTTACTACCGAAAGGCCGAAATTTGAAACACTTCGAACTTTTTCAACACCTGGTAAACCTGTTAATGAAGCCTCTATCGGATAGGTAACATAGGTTTCAACTTCTTCGGGGGCCAGACCTTCAGTTACAGTAAATACTTGTACAAGGTTGGGAGATACGTCCGGGAAGGCATCAACGGGAAGTCTTTGCCATGTCAGAAGACCACCAATAAAAATCATTCCCATTAATAAGAGAGCTAATAGACGGTTATGGAGTCCTAAACCTATGATTTTTCTTACCATTAGAGATCCTTATTAATGACCATGACCGTCTCCGAAAGAGCTTTTATTTATTTCAGCTTTCAATACAAAACTATTATCTGTTACGTATTCATCTCCATCTTCGAGACCTTGAAT
>JBLFWS010000038.1:0-23019 GCA_047611865.1 Chlamydiales bacterium | reverse complement strand
AAGCTTTGGCTTGGCTGTTCAAATGTGTATCGTTAGTTTCTCCAGTCATTGGTGTTTCTCCCGTGTAACCCGACGGAGAAACTTATCGACCTAAAGAACTTATTTTATCAAGTTTTCTTCATGAAATAGGCCTGATGTTTACTACCAGTAATTATATTAAAATAATCAATTTAAATAAAGGGGGCAGTTTTCCCTAAGAAGATAGTATTAATGCAGCTTAAAGCTTAGGAAAATAAAACAGGGGGCAAGATTCAGTAAGTTACTTAACTAGAATTGATTGAATCTTATAAGAGGAGGGGGATGCAGGGCAAAAGTTTTTTGCCCTGCATCTGAGGAAATATTATTCTCTTAATCCGCGACCAGCCCTTAGAGTTGGTAGCATGACAGCGGGTCCTGTATCTTCATCAACGGAAACCATGCTTTTCCCTTTCTCTAGAGTTTCGGAAAGAGTTTGGGCTAAGTTTATAATTTCCTGCTCAAAAAATTGGGCTGTTGTTCGGGAAATAAGTTTTGGTAACTCATTATCTTTCAGAAAACTTTTCATTGCAGAAAGGATGTCATTACGCAAGGCCGCAGCTCCTCCGGCATTTACTTTTGCTGAAAGGTTCAGCATTTTTTTCATTCCTACTTGTTCGGCTTCCGTATAAGAAATGTTCTTCTCAGTCATGACACGTACCAACAAATCCAAAACTTTGTCCCGTATCATTTCAGGATTGAGGTCAGGGGTTTTAAGAAAATCATGGAGATTATCAGGTCCATTAGTACGTAAAGCCTGAATATTTTGATCAGTCGCCAAGTCAAGGTATTCCAGGCTACGATCCATTTCACTGCGATTATCAAGTTCGCATGTTCTGGGGCTTTTGGGAAATGTTCTTGTAAGGTGTCCGGTATTAATTAAGGACTCCATCTCGCTGTCGGGAATTGTAGTAGTAAACATCAATTCATTACTGATCCAAACCTTTTGGCGAAGTATGGTTAAGCTATTAACCATATGTGCCAGGAGTCTTATATCCTTATGAAGCTTTCTGATAGTGTCAATTTCACCCTCAAGACAAAGGGGGGACAATTTTTCAACTGTCGGGGTTTCTTGAGAAGACATTATGGGAAAGAGTTTGTTAAACAATATTGTGCTGATAAACTCAGCATAGAGTTCTCTATGAACCTCTAAGTTACCGCTGATTAGATTAGAGAGTTTTCTACCCATTTTTTGTAATGGTTGAGTCAAGAATGCTGAAAGCCCAGAAGGTAATGAGCTATCAGAGATATACCCTTTATAAAGGAATTGGTGGAGGCTTCCGATGATCTTTTTATTGAGCAACTGGGAAACGGTACTGGTGGATGCTACATTAGTTCTGATCCATCCAGAGGTCAAACCGTGAGCCTCTAAAGAAGGGCCTCTGCCATTTTTTCTAAGGTTGACAGAGATATAAGCAGTGACGAGTTCTGCGAGTTCTCCTGCTTCATGAGGATGCAGGGAGGATCTCATTAGAATCATATCACTGAGGTCACTTAAGGCTTTTTCGGTGATAGGGCAAGCAGCCTTTGATAGGGCTTCTTTGAATAAAGCCAGTGAGGTTCCTACCTGTGTATAAACTTGTACTTGATTCTGAAAGTCTCTAAGACGTTCACGATCCATAAACATGGTCTCAACAAAGTCTGCGTCGGGGGTAAGTTCAGTTTTTTTGAGAAGATTTAGGATGCCCGCTATGTGCACGTGATCTGGTGCAAAACTGGAATAAAGCATGGGGGTGGTAAGATTGTGTCTCGAGGGATCTTCTAAAGTGTTTTTGATCCAAAAATAAGTTTTGTTCAGAGTAGTTTCATAGTTTTTCATCATGCTTTTGAAACCTTCTTTCTCAGTCTCAATAGCAAGCTTGCGAGCTTCATTACGGTTAAGGTTGAGGTAAAAGTTTTTCTTATCAACTTTGATTTGCATCAACGTATCATATATCGTTCCTAAAGTTTCAGGGAGCAAAGCTAAAGGGCTTTGGCCATTTTGTATCAACTCAACAAAAACTCCAATACTTTGAGATGTGTCTCCGTCTCTTGCTGGAGCTTGGAATTCGAAGAGCATGGCAATGATTACTTGAAAGAAGTCTACAAAGGCTTCAGGGTTCGCAAGGTTCATGGAGTATTGCTCTAAAAGACCATCGTTTAACTTTTCTGTAATAGACTCCGCTCTACTGGGACATACTTCTACAATTTTTTGACGAATTTCTTGAAGTAAATGGACCATATAAGAGGTATCAGGAGCACTATCATCCATAGATTTTTGAACGGATTGTCGTGTAAGATTGACAATCTTTTGGGTATAAAATCCATTAGCAGTGTGTGAGAAAGTGAAACTTTCGGTATTCATGATCATTTCATGAGCTTGCTGGAGTTCTGAAAGAAAGATAAATTTATCTTTTTCCCACCATGTATGAAGTTGGTCCAAGGCTTCCTGAAGTTTACCAGTGGATTCTTCTCCACCAAGAGCTGTGATCTTTCTTTTTAACTTTTTTTGCTCTTCAATACTGATGAGATAGATTTCTTGTCCTTGCCCTGAGGGATCATTTTGACTTTTTAAAATACTTTCCTCAAGTTCCAGGCAACTTTTTATGTAAAAATCAATAGTTTGTAAGTCATCGGCTTTTACCCATTTGCTAAAGGAAGCGAGGTAGGCACGTTTGTCGTCGTTAAATGTTTTTAGCATTGTTTTTAAACGATCTCGATGTCCAAGGGGCTCAGAGCTTTCTTCTAATAAACAGTCACAAAGTTTGTCGTATGATTCGAGCATAATTTTCGCTGCCTGGCTTTGTTCCAGATTAAACTGGTTGTGCCTCTCATCACCTTGTGTCTGTACTTCCTCAGGGCAAACGGCCAGGGGAAAGGAGAATAAAAAGGTTTCTAAGGGTTTTTTCCTTTCTGGAAGGGGAGTAAGGTTTGGCAGAAACTTGGATGTCTTATAGTCGATAATTTCCATGAGCATGCGAGTAGAATTGATTACTTCTTCGTCGTTGAGCTTGCCCTTGCGCTCACTGGGTGAATCCTGAAGGAGATTGCCGACGAAATATTCAAAACTTTTCCCTTGAGAAGCTTTCACAGAGATGGCGGAGTCTAAGAGAGCTTTGACTTCATTAGCTGTTGTCTTCTGACGCAAGTGGTATAGCCATGATTGAATAATCCGAGCGGCCTTGTCTTGATGTTTAGAAACCATAGGACCGGTAATGGGTAGTGTACTCTTAGAAGTTCCTACGTTACTGGTTTCTGAACAAGTGTTATTGAGATCTCCAAAATTATTTAAATTTGGACTAGACATGATGGCCTCCTTGAGTTCGGATTTAGCATGATACCCTACATGCGTTTTCAAACACGGCTGTAAGCATCCTTATGCATATGCCGAAGTTGGTATACAGATATTTGTTTTAATTACTAAACACTTTTCGATATTTTAAATTGTACAATGAATAATAACATTTTCTCCTTGGTATAATACCTTAATCTTATGAGTAATTAAGGGAGACAGTTACAGCTTTGAGAATATTTTTAATAATAAATAGTAGTTAAAACCCTTCATCACTAACATGTAGGCTGTTTTAATATCCACTATAAACGTTACTTTTTTTCACATGGTATGCCTGAAATTTATTTCTATAAGTTGTATCTTATTTAGAAAAGCACTAATATGCTGATGGTGTTTGCTCTTTTGTAAGGACCCTCTGTCACTAGCTCTAAGTAGAATTTCAAGGATTTTTTAGAAATATGACGCATTCAGTTTTAGCAGAAAAGCAAGAAGTCGAGAATTTTACAGGCACTGAGGAGAGTGAAGCTTATGTCTGGAAAGGGGCAAAGTTACTTCCTTCTTTAATTACCCTTTTGGTTGGAGTCGGAATATGGATGATACCTACCCCCGAAGGCCTGACAGCTCAAACCTGGAACCTCTTTGCTATATTTGCAGCTACGATTGCGGGAATAATTTCTAGGCCTCTACCTATTGGACCTGTTGTTTTATTTTCTATTGTGACGATTTTGATTTCTCGAACTCTCACTTTTCAGGAATTATTTGTAAGTTTTAGCCAACCCGGTATTTGGATGCTGGTGGTGGCCTTTTTTCTGGCCGGAGGGTTAATAAAAACAAACCTGGCCTTGCGCTCAGCCTATTGGTTTATGTCTATTTTGGGTGGACGTACCTTAGGGTTAGCTTATGGTATAATAGCTTGTGAAACATTGTTAGCTCCTTTCATTCCCAGTCTGGTGGCCAGATCCTCCTGTATCATTTTCCCCATAGTGCTTTCCTCCGCAAAAGAACTTTGTAAAGGGGGGGAAGGAAGTAAAGGTTTCAAAACAGCAGGTTTTTTGATGCTTACAGCGCTTCAAGGATCGATAATATCAAGTGCAATATTTTTAACGGGGATGGCAGGAAATCCACTTATAGCAGGTATGGCCAGGGAAATAGGTGTGGAGATTTCTTGGGGTTCATGGTTTCTTGCTGCCCTTGTACCCGGTATCATAAGCTTAACGCTTATCCCGCTCATAATTTATTGGGTATATCCTCCTGACTTAAAAGTTTTGCCAGACGCACCTGGAATAGCCAGAGACAAACTTATCGCAATGGGAAAGATCACAGTTAATGAAAAGATAATGATGGGGGTCTTCACTCTTGTTTTGGCTTTGTGGCTTTTTGGCAGTATGCTGGGTGTGGGAAGTACAGAAGCCTGTTTTCTCGGAGTTGCTCTATTACTCTTCTGTGGTATTATTACTTGGCAAGATTGTCTGAAAACAGAGATTGCATGGGACACGCTCTTTTGGTTGAGCACTCTCATCAGTCTTGGGGCTCAGTTGAAGCTCCTTGGATTCTTCTCTTGGATGTGTTCCAATTTGGTAGGTGCAGTCGGAGATATTCCCTGGCAGATGGGTTTTGTATTAATTTCGATTCTTTACTTTTACTCCCATTACTTTTTTGCGAGTAACGTAGCACATGTAACAGCCATGTACTTTGCTTTTCTTTTAGCGGCAATCGAGCTGGGTACTCCTCCCTATCTTGCGGTGATGGTATTGGGTTTCTTTAGTAGTATTTTTGGAGGCTTGACCCACTATGGTTGTGGCCCTGCGCCTGTTTTCTTTAGCGCTGGATATGTCAGTGTCACAACATGGTGGAAAGTGGGAGCAATTGCCGGGACGGCTAACGTGATTATTTGGGGAGTGATCGGTTCATTTTGGCTTAAGATCATTAATTTTTGGTGATGAGGATAATTTATTGAAACCACCACTTCCAGAGCAGTTACGACCTAAATGCCTTAGTGAAGTTGTTGGGCAAGATCACCTACTTGGTGAAAAGGGGGTCTTAACGCGAACGATTAAGTCCGAGGTTCCTCTTTCCATAGTTCTTTGGGGACCTCCAGGGACAGGGAAAACAACTATAGCCATGCTCTATGCCAGGGCTTTTCACGCAAACTTTGTCAATTTCAGCGCTGTCCTCAGTGGTGTGGCTGATTTAAGAAAAGTTGTCAAAGATGCTGATGATCTCTCACTTCTTAATCAGCAGACTGTACTCTTTGTCGACGAGATACATCGTTTTAACAAAGCTCAGCAAGATGCCTTTCTTCCACATTTGGAAAATGGAACCTTTATCCTTGTTGGAGCGACCACGGAAAACCCTTCCTTTGCCTTGAATAATCCTCTTCTTTCTCGGTTAAGAGTCTTGACTCTAAATTATTTGGATGATAATGGCTTGGGAAAAATTCTCGATCGATACGAGAAGTTAAGGACACCTCTTCCTCTCAACAAAGAAGCTCGCAATTTTTTAATAAAGCTTGCCCAAGGCGATGGGCGTTACTTATTAAACAATGTTGAAAATTTAGAAAATTTGAAAATTGAGGGAACCCTTGATCTAAAGGCTCTCGAAGAGATATTGCAGAAACGATCAGCGCACTACGATAGAGGGGGAGAGGGTCACTTTAACCTTATTTCAGCTTTACATAAGGCTATACGAGGTTCTGATCCCGATGCATCACTATACTGGTTTTCTCGTATGATGGAAGGGGGTGAAGACCCTATGTATCTGGCGAGGAGGTTAATACGCATGGCATCAGAAGATGTAGGCTTGGCAGATCCCCAGGCTCTCTGTCAAACTGTCGCTGCTCGTGATGCTTACAGTATGTTAGGATCCCCTGAGGGAGAATTGTCTTTGGCTCAGGCTGTTGTTTATTTGGCTATGGCTCCTAAGAGTAATGGGGTATATTCTGCATATAAAAGTGCTCGAGAAATAGCTAAACATTCTACACAACTTCCTCCACCTTCCCATATTTTGAATGCTCCTACCCAAGTAATGAAAAAACTGGGAATGGGGAAAGGATATATTTACGATCATGACACTCCCCATGGCTTTTCTGGGCAAAACTATTTTCCTGATAATATGGAAAGACTGCAGTTCTATTTTCCCGTTGAGCGTGGTTTTGAAAGAGAAATGATAAAAAGGCAAAATTACTTTTCAAAGCTTCGTTTGGAATCAGGAGGGGGTGCTTAAGTGCCTTCTGTTTAGATAGTTAGCCATAACCTTCCTGATTATTAACGTTGATAATTACCTTCATTTACTTAATTAAGAAAAAGTAAGTCTAAGCTAGCTTGGTCTGCCGAGGTATCTAAATCTCAAAGATACAGTGATTTGCGTTAAAACCCCATCTAGTCTTCTTCTCGTATACTAATAGTATAATAAATAGTTATCGTAAGTTGCAGTAATAAGGTTAGTTGCAACATTAAGTATTTATAGTAATAGTTTTTATTGAAATATAAAATAGTTAATTGTAATAATTAAAGTTAGTTGTACGGTAATAAGTGATAAAACAAGGGTCTATTATGAGAAATAAAGAGCATCTATCCATTGAAGACGCCATAGAGAACCTCTCCAATATAGCGGACTTGAGCGAGGAGGATAAGCTATCCATTACAGAACACTACAGCATTATTCTCGAGAGAGCTGACCTCACAGAGCGAACTATTCAACTGCTTGATGAACAGGAAACTGACCATACGATAACAGCTGTCAAAGAAACCTTTCGAGTCGTTTTACAGTATATACGACAGTTATATAAGAAGGAAATAGGGGAACTCTCTACTGACAAAAATCTTGAGGGCATAAAAAGTATTATGGTTCTTGTAGGGGATGCGGCAGTAAAACTCGACAAATACACCAGTCTGTTTAAAGGGATATATGCCGGAAGAACCATTTCCGAAATGAAAGAGTATAAACAAATACAACAATTTTATCGCGCCAAAATAGCAGCGGAGGTCAACGAAGAAAAAGTTTTAGAAGAACTTATGAATCCTCTTGAGTTAGCTGTTAGAGGTTATGAAGAAGGAAGAATTCTTGAGCGAGATGAGATGGAAGAGGCTCTTGAAGATTTGGATGTTGTAAAACAAGACCTGGAATACGAATTTTTCTTCCTTAAAAGAGAAGATGGAGAACGATTTTTTAATCGAACACTATTGAGAAATATTAAACTGGCTTGTGATTTCGGAGAAGATGTAGATTTTATTGACTTTAGTGAAGATCCTTTGATCTATATTAAAAACTGGCAAGATAAAGATGTACAAGTGTCAGCAAGGCATATGATTCAAGCTATAGGCTCACCGCTGGAGGATTTCTACGCTGAAGCTTTGAAGTATCGTGAGATGACGCTAGCCTCGATGCTCAATCGCACGATTATGGCTTTAATGCTTGCTGCGAATCCTAAAAATCTATTACGTCATTCTTCAGTAAAGAGTTGCTATAGCTATTTTGGGGACTTTCAGCGCTTTCTTAGGTTAGTGCTCCATTCTAAAGATTATCACAAGCTGATGGCATACCCACCTGATAAGTCCAAGAAGTTTTTACAGACGATTTTGGACTTGACTCATGCTCTTTGTAAAAGTCTGTATACGCATACTCCCGCAAAGCAAGAACTAGGTACGATGATATCAAACCTTCTTGAGCAAGATTCACCGAAGTTTGAGGGAGAAGAGTGGTTGTTTGCAGATAAAATCAACAATAGTTTTTGTACTTTGGAAAAATTATTAAAAAGACATCCAAATGGACCTCTTTTTAAAGTTTTTGATTTATTGCAGGAAGAAAATATTCCAATTTTTGACACACTATTCCTTGATAACATTCCCTACGCTCTCTTTGAGGTATATTCCGGTGACCACAAAATGTCACAGTTACGCTTGCCGTCGCCCACATCCCAGGAGTATCTCGAAAGAGCTGCTGTGAGTGATGAGTTTAAAGGTTTGTTGCGATCGTATGGCTCAACCACGATTCAAAAAAGGCACCTCCTTTTTAACCTACAAGATAGAACATCCTGGAAAGAACATTCACGTTGTAATGTACTTGAGGAACTCCCGACACATGCTGAGTATAGCAGTAACTTGACAGTTGTAACATTTGCTATGGATACGGAATTTTACTTTCAGCTTCCTCCATATAGGGACTTAGATGATGCAGGAACTTTTATGGAGCAATTTAAGGAACACCTTGCCAGTGAGCAGGCAGGGTTTTATTTCCCAAGAAAATTAAAGGATATTTTATTCCCACATTTTGTTGATTCAGTAATGGAATTTATCCACAAATATATCTTTGATCGTCAAACAAAATTAAATCGTAAAGAACGTCTAGTATTTATTGATGCGCTCTACCTTTTTCTTCAGGTGAAAATTATGGAAATAGTAAATCCTGATTCCATAAGTATGACATGTAAAGACTCAGTTGACGTGGGAAGTTCTGCAACAGGAGCATTTTTTGCGATGTTGAAAATCATGAGCGGAAACGAAATGACGGAAGAAGACTATGAGCAATTAAATATTATGCTTTTTGTTCCTCCACTTCTTATTAGAGAGAGAAGCCTGAATCGTGGACGGCTTCAACGGATGGTCACTTCTCTAAGAGCCATACAGAAATGCTTATGTGATTTAGGCACAGGGGTATTTTCGAAAGCAGTATCGAAAAAACTCTTAGGACTTTTTGACGAAAACTTATTTAAATTAGAAATATCTCTACCCACAGTAGAAGAGAGGGTGTGATAAGAAGGAGTTCTTGGAGCGTCGTGTGAATACAAGGTGCTTACTATAAGCTATTTGCGCTTTTAAAGTTGCTAGGTCATCCATGGAGTTGAAAGAATATAGCCTTCACCACAAAAAAAAAAGATGTGAACTGCTTTTGGCAATTCACATCTCGGTAACAGGCAAAGTTTTCGTCTTTGCCCCTCACCTGCTTAGTTTGGATCTCTTTACCCACAAATAGAGACCCTAATTTTACTAGTCTTATATTCGGAACACTTGCCTGTTAACTTGAGAGAAAAGTGAATAAAAGATCAGAATATTATTTTTTTAAAAAACAGAGAGTTTTAACTAAAGTCTCATAAGTATATATCCGATACTTTTCTTGTCATTTTTGCATTATATTTTACAAACTGTTTTAACAATGTTCTCGAGGGGTAAGTATGTTAAAAAATCCTACAGTTGAAGGAAGCAAAACTGAGAAGATTAATAAAGATCGTTTACATCAGGTTTTGAACAAAATAAACTTTCAGTCTGTAAAGAACAAAAAGGGGGTGGGTCTGTCCACAGACTTTAAAAATAATCTACGCGCACGTATGCGCGGGGAAATATGAGCCTATAGGGAGTAAATGCCCTTGTATTTACTCTGCAGGTAGTCAATATAGGCCTTGGCGCTAAAATTTCTACCTGTAACTTTCTTGGCTAGGTTTAGAGCTGAATATTCTCTTCCATATCGATGAATCTCCTGATTGAGCCACTCTTTGATAAAGTTTAGATGGCCTGATGCTACTTTTTCTTGCCAATTAGGAAAGGAGGTTTCAAAAGCGGTAAAAAAGTGAGCAGCATATAAGTTGCCCAGGGTGTAAGTGGGAAAATATCCGAAAGCACCAGTCGCCCAATGGATATCCTGTAAACATCCTTCTGAATAAGTTTTAGGTTCTATATTGAGGTATTCTTTCATTTTAGCATTCCAGGCTTCAGGAAGATCTTTGACATTTAGAGAGCCATCGATGAGTTCACATTCCAGCTCGAAACGTAATATGACGTGGAGGGTATAGGTGACTTCATCGGCTTCTACTCGGATGAATGAGGGTTCGACGAGGTTGATGCCTTTATAAAAGTCGTTCAGATTGACATTGTCGAGCTTTCCTTTAAAGGAGCTCTGTAGTTTAGGAAGAAAGAACTTCCAAAAGGGTTCGCTCTGCCCGATAAGGGTTTCCCACCAACGGGACTGACTTTCATGGATACCGAAAGAGATGGGTTCGCAAAGTGGGGAGCCGTAGGCCTCTTTTGGAAGATTCATTTCATACAAACTATGGCCGCCTTCATGTAGAACAGCTAGAATGTTACTCATAAGAGAGCTTTGATGTATCCGTGTAGTAATTCTACTGTCAGAAGGATGGCAAGAGGAAGAAAATGGATGTGTGGAAAGGTCAAGGCGACCGTTGGTCATATCAAAACCCATACTCTCCAACAGTTCTTGTCCGAAGGCAAGCTGTTTGTCTTGCGGAAATTTTCCGTGAAGAAAGGAATTGTCTACTTGTTTCTTAGAAGAGATTTCTTTTAATAAACTAAGAATAGGTTTTTTTACTTCGCCAAATAATTCGGAGACTTTTTTTCTGGTCATTCCGGGTTCGTGAAGATCAATGAGGGCACTGTATGCATTTTCATCGTATCCGAGGTACTCAGCTTTTTCTTTAGAAAGATTAACAATACGCTCCAAATAAGGAGCAAAGCGTTGAAAAGCATTTTTTTTCCTCGCTTCTGTCCACACTTGTACCGCCATCGCCGTTGCTGCTGCAAATTCTGTAACAAATTTTGAGGGAAGCTTAGTCGCTTTTATGTAGTCGCTTCTCCATTCTCTTACTGCGGCTTGTTGAGAAATAGTTAAATCACCTGTAGCGAATTCACCAGACTCAATATCAACGAGTTTGGAAAGGGCATTCCGAAATGAGGTACTGGTTTGTTCTTTATGAATGATACCCGCCATTGTCTCAAGTTGTTGAGCGCGGATGTTGAAAGCTCCTGTGGGCATAAATGTTTCGGAATCCCACTCTAAAAGTGAGGAAATACCAGAAAGGATTCTGGCTTTTTTGGAGATGCTATGGAGGTTCTGGTAGTTTTTTTCATCAGTTTTCATGACAGCCCTTGCCCTATAATTTGTAAAATTTATGCCCTTATCTTTTTCTGAATCCAAGATAGCATTTTATAAGGCGTAGAGTACAACAATATATCAACTTGGCTTTGTTGTACAATTTACCACTGAGCTACTGAGATCAGTGAGAAGGGGTGAGATAGGGAGAAGACAAGGCTGCTACTCTTTCACTTGGGGGCATTTGATCAATTTTAACGTAAAAGTGCTGAGAGATAGGCTTGGATCCTTAATTGTGTGGCATTTCTCAATTTTTTCATACCTTCTCATTGATCTCAGTGGCTTCATTGGTTGCCCCCCACCCAAGTCTCAAAATATGAGCAAGTGGAAGTACTTACATTTTTTTTCTTTAAGAACCTGTATACGAGTTCTATATAAATTAATCTGGGGCCAGATCGGAAAGTGATTTAAGGGATGAAGAACGTTTAATTACAGGCGTATGGTTTAATTGAATCAAAGCAAGGGCACCTTCCCTGTGTTCTGTAAGAAAATCTACAAATGGTTCATCAATTGAAAAGTAACTTTCATGTAATAAATCCAGTATCGCTCTACGGTTTTTTAAAGTGCTCTCTGTTTTTTGGGTATCCAGGATAGATAATGTGATTTTGGAGATGAGAGGTGAAATATGCATAAGCCGAAGAGAAAAGAGGTGACTCGTGTAATCGCTGTAGAATGTTCGGATTTTCTTTAGCTCTTCGTCGTTGTATACAGTGATTTGCCTATCTTTAAACACATCTCGTATTTGGCAAGGCCATTCCTTGGGGTAACTGTCACCTAAAACAAAAGCTTCATTGGAGTATCCGAGCTTTAACTTTTGACTAAGTGACTGAGAATCAATTATTCGGACTTGTAGAGTCGTAAGATCGTCCCATAGGTCGGCTTTTATTTTTGTAAATATCTCTTTTAACTCGCCAATCTCTTTAAGGTACTCTTCGGATTTGAATCTGTAATGGAGCAGAGTGGGTTTTGAACGATAGGGGGTATTTTGTGAATCACGAGGATTAAGACGCCAATTCGTAATATTTGTTGAAACGTTATCGATACGACGTATTTCACTATCCAGTAATTTAAGCGTTGCTTCTTTGTTACTGTACTTTTGATATAGGCGATTAATTTCCTCTGATATGGCACTTCCAGCTGTAGCAATAAAGAAATCCACAGGGCTGCTTTCTGTTTCAGGTGTGGAAGATAAAATCTCTTCCAGGAGTGATAACGAGGTTAATTCAATAGATTGGTCCGCTTTGTTCAGAGACGAGTTTTGTGTGATTGAGGTCATGGACTTCTCCTTTTCTTTCGTGATGCGACAGTTTTTCTTCGTTGATAAATACTCGTTGTATTCTGGGACCCAGGCAGGTAATCAATTCGTAAACATTGGAATCAGCATTACTAGCAACAGACTCAGCAGGTATTACATAACCGTTATTATCTTCGCCGAAGATAAGGACTTCTTCTCCAATATGAATATCAGGAATGTGGGTGACGTCAACCATCATAAAGTCCATGCAAATGGTTCCGACCATTGGAGCCGGATAGCCTCGTATACGAAGGATACCTTTGCCACTGTAGCGTTGATGTAATCCATCAAAGTATCCTAACGGAAGAACAGCAATGAGCTCTCTTTCTCGCTTCACGGTGTAAGTTTTTCCATAGCTGATGCTTTCGCCTTCTTTACAGGTATTAAGTCCAACAATTTTAGAAGTTAGAGTGAGGGCAGGGCGAAGTTCAAGTATTTTGGCTGTGGCAGCTGAAGGGTGAATACCAAAAAGAGAAAGGCCAATTCGTACCATATTGAATTGAAGGAATTTAAAGCGTATTGCGGCACTGGAATTCATTGCATGTTTGTAGGGGGGGGCGATTCCTACTGCTGAAAACGAAGTGATTATTTCACTAAGGGTTTTTGCTTGAGCGTAGGTAAAGCAGTCTTCTTCAGGTCTCTCAGCACAGGCGAAATGTGTCATGATTCCATGCAAGCAAAGAAAGGGTAAGTTGTGGATGGTTTTGGCAAGGGGAAGGGATTCTTCGGGACGGCAACCAAAACGACTCATTCCAGTGTCTACATGTAAGTGTACTTTAATAATCTTGTCGTGCAATTTACCTTCACGATTCAAAGTCTCAGCAAAGGCAATATTACTGACACCAACTTCTAAGTTGTAGCGTGCTATTTTTTCAGCTTCATATGGGGCTGCGTTAATGACAAAAATAGCTTGGGTAATTCCTGCATCTCTTAAAGCAATAGCTTCGTCTACATTTGCAACTCCAAGAATGTCGACATTACAGCTTATAAGAAATTTGGCCAAGAGAACACTGTCAGTACCATAACCCTGAGCTTTAACCATGGCCATAAATTTTGTATCTACCGGAAGCCTTGAGCGTATAGTGTCAATATTTGACTGAATGGCAGCAAAATTTACTGTTAGTCTATTATTACTTTTTCCTCCGGAAAGAGATTCTGAGATTTGCTCCCATGGCTCTTTGCTGGAACCTTTGATGAGCACAGTATCACCCATTCTGATTTCTTCTTTAAGCTGTCTGATAGCTTCTGTAGCAGTTGAGCAAACATGTACACGGGTATTGGCTGAAGACTTTGTGACTTCTTTCATAAGAGGGGAGAAATTATCATCTCCAACCAGAGTGAGCTGGTCAATATTTGCCTGAGCTATCCTTTTGCCAATTTGTTCGTATTTTTCTGGGATTTTCCGAGAAGATTCTCTTAAACCACCAAATACAAAGAACTTTCTTCCCTTTTTAGAGGAGTTCTCCAAAACTTTTAGGGAATGATTGAGTGAGAGAGTGTGAGAACAATAGGTTTCATTAATGACAGTCGCTCCAGAAGGGGTTTTCCAGGTTTCTGTTCGCATGGGTTCCGGTGTGTAGTTTTTGAGAATATTGCATATGATATCAGAGGAAACTCCGAGCAAGGAACTGGCCTTAATAGCCATGTTTACGAGATCTGCATAATAAAAGGTTTCATGAGATACAGATTTTTTTACTGATTTACCATCAGGGAAGTCAATGCGATAAGTAATGTGCTCGGGATTTTTAACAGAACGATCAAGGCGTACATGAGGAAGGGAATTTGATTTTTTGTCCCAAAAATATTGCTTCGCGGAAGAGCTGTTAAAAAAAGGCCTAAGGATTTTGTCACTGGGGATAAGAGCCCAGTTTTCTGCCGGGAGATTTGTAAAAAGTTGCGATTTTTCCAGGGCTGTTTCTTCAAGAGTTTTAAGAGTGGAAAGGTGTGCCTTTCCAATGTTAGTTAAAATAGCGAAATCAGGGGAAATCATTTTGGCTAAATGTTCCATTTCACCACTCTGGGAAATTCCAGCTTCAATGATAGCTAGTGAGTCATTTTCCTGAATGGTAAACAAGCTTAGGGGGACTCCAATTTGGCTGTTAAAGCTCTCAGGTGAAGCCGCAGTTGCCGTATGTCTGCGTAAAAGAGTGCTAAGAAGATCCTTAAGCATGGTTTTTCCATAAGAGCCAGTAATCCCGATGATCAAAGCTCGACATTGCTGTCGGTAGATAGTGGCAAGCTCTTGAAGTGAGCGCAAAGGGTTCTCTACATAGAGCAGGCTCATCTGCCCAAAGGTTTTATTAAAGTGTCGTCTCTTGTCAACTATTGCATAACGAGAGCCCATAGCTGCAGCGTGCTGGAGAAAAGAGTGGCCATCGCAATTTTTACCAGGTAGAGCGACAAATAAAGAATTTGGTGAGGAAATTGTTCGAGTATCAATCGTTATTTGGTCTACAAAGGCAGCCTCGGTGGTATTTCCACCAGCTGGGATAAATTCTGACCACATTCGTAAATCAAGAGGCGTCACGGCATTTCCTTTCAAAAAAACTTATTAAACCGACTCACAATATATCAAGTATAAAAAAAGGGGAAGCAGTTCGTTAGAGTTTTACGGAATTTAGTCTAGGTCGTGTATTAAAATTACGAATCGCTGATTCTGGAGCCTTTTTCAGTGCTTTTAAATTGTACTCGGCTCACTTACTTATCTAAGTATGGAGAGTTGTGAGCGATCCAAAATTATATAAAAATGCCCTCAAAATCAGAAACTCCCTAATTTGAAAACATAATTTAAAGAGAACAGAGAAAAAAAAGAGTTTCTCTGGACCTCAGGATTTCCAAGAACTTATCGCATCCTGGCGTATAGCCAATAGACGATACTTCCAAAGAGCAGCATAGGTGACCAAATAATACTTAGGGGGCTTGCGACCTGATTTTCAGCTAATACTGTAGCGGCGTCCATTATGGTAAAAAAAGCAACGAAGGTGAATATCCCGATACTGTAAATGAGAAATATACGAAGGTTTCTGGTAAAAACCATACAAAAAGGTGCAGGGGCGATGACTGCTAAAAGGCATACCCATGGAATTGCAGTTTTGTAGGAAAAGGCTGTAAGTACTTGCGCTTCTTTATCTGTCAGGTGTTTTTTTCCTAAAGGGAGATGTCTCCAGAGTTGCGATAGAGATTGCTGCTCCGGAGGAGAAAGAGCCGCACGCAAAAGCTCTGGATCGAAGCGCATGTCGGTAAATGTTGTTTCTTCAAAAGATTCAAAAAGTACCAGCTTTCCTTCTGTATTACGGATGAGGTGGTCTACAAAACGGCCGACTGGCTGCTCGATGTGGGGAAAAAGGTATCTCATACGAAATATCTGATCCTGAGATCGTATCCAGTATATGTCGAAAAAAGCCTGTAAGTTAGGGTCGTATTTTTGGTAAATAATAGTGCTGTCATCGCTTAAATTCAGCTGTTGAATCTTTTCCTTGGATTTTGATTCAATCTTTTCGGATAAGCGAGAATTTTTAAATTCTTCGAGAGTGCTTAATGCTCCAGGTGTCAGAAACTCAAAATTTAAGTAAAGAAAGCACATACAAACGGTGGCTATAAGTAAAAATGGGCGCAGAAGCTCTTTTGCTGTGACACCGCTGGTGAGTAGAGCGACAAGCTCGTTATTCAGGCTTAAAGAGCAGAGGACCTTAATCGTAGACAGAATAAGGGCGAAGGTGATCAGTATTTCAGCCCTCTTTATAAAGTGGAAGAGGTAGTAACAAATAAATTCAAAAATTGAAAAGTTTGTTCTATTAAATGAGTTACTGTGAATCGAATAGTCGATCAAAACATAAAGAAAGCAAAATCCTATGATGAAGAGAAAAAATATCTTGGCGAATTCACGTAGGAAGTATCGCTCCCAAATTTTAGTGGGCATTACTCAACTCCCCTTGTTACGTTCTTCAATGTTCTGATTGAAAGAAAGACAATGATTACGTGGGGGAGGGTATAAAAGGCCGCGGATACCATAAAACTGTTTTCAAAACTCCGTGCTGCGAAAAAGGAGCATAAAAACAGGGCTGCAAGGGCTATTACCGAAAGAGGTCCTTTTTTGGACTGAGTTCGTCCGATATTGATCCCGAAAGCGGCTCCCATGAGAACAAAAGTTAATGCAGCGATAGATGCAGAGGCTCTACGGGCAATTTCGGAAAAACAACGATTTAAGCGTACGTTGACATCCTCAATCATGGGGGATTCAGGTTGTGTTGCCTTTAATCCAAGCATTTGTTGGTACTCTTTCTTAGCCCTGATAAGAAGTAAAGGCAGTTGAAGGTGATCGTTGTTTAGTCGCCAACCAGACGTTTTCAGTAATTGCGAAAATTCATCAGAAGGTGTGGATATTCTATCTTGGTTTTCAATAACCAGATGGTCGTAGGTGTGTGGGTCATCAGCGGCTAAAGAGGAAATGAGACTAACGTGTTCGCCATATAAAACAGAATTTGATAAATTTAATTTTTTGGCACTCATGAGGTTGAGACGGTGAGTATTCCTGTTATTGATGACAATGACGACATCATGAGCGACTTCGCCAGAATAAAGTGATCCGATATCTACGTAGGCTTCTTGAAGTTTAAGGATCTGCTTGTTTTGTAGGAGAAGAAGGGGATTGATAGATTTTAATTCGTTAATCATCTCTTTCGAATATAAGTGGGAGCGCGTAGCCCATTCGGAAATGATGTAAAAGTTAAGTAATGCAATGACCGTTCCTGCAACGAGAATAGGAGTTGTGATATGTCTGAGGCCGAGGCCACTGGACCTCAATGCCGTAAGTTCGTGTGTGTGGGAGATGTTTTGAAAGAGAATAATAGAAGCGATCAAACAGGCAATAGGGATGGCTATAGGGAGTACATAGAGAACTTGGTAAAGGGTGAATAAAAAAATCAACTTTATAGGAGCGCCAATAGCTGCAAATTGGGCTACTTCATCAAGTCGAGTAACAAGGAGTACCGCAATAAATGAAAAGAGGGAGAGTAAAAAGACTTTAAAAAATTGACTTAGCAAAAATCGCCAGATTATTGGCATAAAAAACCTAAATTAGTATTATCTATAGTGAAATCCGTAACAGCAATAAATCCTTGTTTGTGGTATAAAATAAGGGTTTAAAGGTGGGGCCGAAAATATGCCGAATAAAGAGTGGTATACCAAGATTGACGGTAAACAACAAGGGCCTTTTAGTGTTGAGGACCTAAAATTACTGTCATGGTTAACTCCGGAAACCTTGGTGCGCAAGGAAGGGGAGCGAGAATGGAGGCCCATCGGTAAGGTAAAAGAGCTAAAAAAAGTTTTTGAGGATGCGGAGCCCGAGGCCAACAAAGACATTAAGGAAGAAATCATCTTTCCAAAAGACAGTGAGCTAATTCTCGAGCTGGAACCAACTCCTCCTTTTTTCCTATTTGTCTGGGTCCTAATTGTCGTTCTTCTAAGTTTTTATTTCATGCATCAACTCAGCGACTTATAGAAAGAGCTTAGGAATCATGTAATAAAAAAGATTAGAGCAGGCAAGCGTCAAACTAACCCGCATTGAGTATAAAGTACTTGTATTTTTGCACGGTTCCTTAGTCAAAATAACCCTCACCATCTATTTGAATAAAGAAAATATGATGAATAATCACGTCGAACAAACGGTTTACCGTTTCATTAAAAAACACTTTTCTCCAGAAAAAGGCCCGCTTATTTTAGGTCTTTCAGGAGGGCCAGATTCTCTTGCCCTGTTTTTTATTCTTCTTAAGTTACGCCGATGGCAGTCTTTTGATCTTCTCCTTGCTCACGTAGATCACCAGTGGCGGCCCGAGAGCGGCCAAGAAGCTAAAGATTTGCAAAAACTCGTAGAAGAAAATCAGCTTCCATTCCATTTGAAGACTTTGGATATGGAGAAAATCCAGGGAAATAAAGAAGCCGCTTGTAGAGAGGAGCGCCTTAAATTTTTTGGTGAATTAAAAAACGAATTTGCAGCACAAGCTCTTCTGCTTGGCCATCATGCCGATGATCAGGCCGAAACCGTTTTAAAACGTGCCTTTGAAGGGGCAAGCCTTGCTCACCTTTCCTCATTACAAGGAGTTAAAAACTTATACGGGATGTCTGTATGGCGCCCACTTATCGAGCTCACAAAGACAGAGATTACCTCCTGGCTGGATCAGAATGGTCTTAGGGCTTTTGAAGATAGCACGAATTTGGACCCGGCTTTTTTAAGGGGAAGAATGAGGACGGATTTATTACCTCAATTGTCTAAAACCTTTGGTAAAGAAGTACAGAAAAGCCTTTGTCGTCTGGGATTGGAGGCCGCAGAGTTGAAAGAATATCTCGATAATGAGACTGAAGAGCTTGTATCACGAGTGGAAAAAGGTCCCTTTGGTTACTTTTTGGACCTCAGTGGAGAGCAAGGGATTTCTCCACTTATACTTAAACACATTTTTCGAAGAATTTGCTCTTTAATAGATCTAAACCCGAGTAGAGATATTCTTGATAAAGTTATCCAGGCTATAGCTCAAGGATCAGCTAATCGAAGCGTGGAAATGGAGAAGAAAAAAATATACATTGATAGAAGGCGTATCTTCTTATTGACTAATGATCTTCCCTGCTTATCAGAAAAGACTCCGTTGGAAAATGACTCCTCTCTATTCGGTGAGTGGGTTGTGGAGGTCAAAGAAATTCAAGAGCCAGAGGCTTTGCAAGTTAGTAATTGGAAAGATCTGTGGCGGGGTAAGGTGTCTGTGCAGATTTCTTCTTCAGGCGAACTTTTCGTGGAAGCTCCCCAGGCGAACTCTCCGTATCCTGGAAAGTCATCCTTGGGGAAACTATGGAATAAACATCAGGTTCCTGCCTTTCTCAGAAATGTTACACCTGTCCTCTCAAACGAAGGGAAAGTGATCCATGAGTTTCTTTCGGGTAAATGCTTCTCCTGTCAAGAAGGACCTATGGTCCACATATCCCTGCAACTGAGATATACTCAAAGCGGGTAAGTTTGACGCTTGTCTGCGCCAATCTAAGCTGTATTGAGTATAAGAATCCTTAAGCCCTGTGGATAGTCTGGCCGTGTCGTAAAATTGCGAAAAAGAAAGCTTTTGGAAAAAGGCTTTGAATGCCACCTATAGCAGTTTCAATCATTTTTTATACGAATAAAGGTCTATAGATAAAAGAGTAGGTCACTCATCGAGGCTAAATAGGGAAATTACTGTTGCTGATGAAGGAGGGATCTGATATATTTACTAGTTTAGAATGTAACTATAATGCTGGATGAAAGTGAATTATGGCGAATGACGAACAGGAAAATCAAGACTTTAAGAAAGGACTCCCGAATAGTTTCCTACTATTCTTACTAGCAGCTCTTTTCGTTGTCTTTATGGTACAAAACCTTGCGGGTGGAAGATTTGCAAAAGTATCTTTTAGCCACCAACTAGAGCATCTCGTTAACCTGAATTTGATACAGCCTGAGGACAGTCGAAAGATTGCTCTTAATGATAATTTGGTTACTTTCAGTGGAAAGTTTAGGGAAAAAGAGTCAGAAGAAGGTAAAAAGCGCTACAAGTATTTGGAGCTTCTTCATAGAAGACATTTTCTCGAAAGAGAAAGTGCCAGTATTTCAGACGATCTAGATACCCTGGGCAAGCGTAGTCGTGAAGCAGCTGATTGGTATTTGCACCTGAGAGGTATCCCCCTTCCGAAGGAAGGCTACCGTGTGGTCGAAACCGTTTATGACACACCTGAAAGAGCGAATCACCTTATCATCAAAAAGCTTTCCGAAACAGAGCTCGTAAGCTTTCCTGAGGTCAATAGTCAGCACGGAATGCTTCTGAAAGGTGGTGGCTCGACAGAAGAATGGGTCGATTACAATAACGAAGTATCTGCTCTTGTGGAGAATTTGCGTTCCCCTATTCTGGGAATTGGCAACGAGTCCATGAAACAAAGTCTTAGAGATTATACCAGGCTTTTGACAAGCGAGGATTTCTCTAGCGCTCCCAAAGTAGAATTGCAAAAAAGCTACCAGACAATTTTAGGTGGCTTGAATAGCCTTATCAAAGATTTGGATAAAGCGAAAAACTACATCAGATTGGGAGATCTTCGAAGCGTAAGAAATTATCGAGAAAAACTTGATGAGTATCACGATGTATTTTCCAAGCTCGAGCAAGTATATAGCCAGCATGGAAAAGCAATGGCTGCTGTTGATGAAGTAGTCTGGTTTTTCAATAATCAGGAGCTGTCAACTCGGACTTTAGAAAAACAAGACCCGGAAAGTTTTACTCACTGGTATTTGTCAGGAAAGGAAGAGTGGGATAGTTTTGACCTCAACAAAGGTGCTGTTTTTAAAGCTCCCGATCAGCCTAGAAACCTTGTTTTGGAGAAGACCTTTCGTAGTGAAGAGCCTGCAACAAACTACCTCAATTACCTCTTTACTGTTCTCCCGGTAATACTGGTAGTTCTTCTTATTTATTTTGTCTTTTCAAGGCAGATGAAGGGAATGGGCACGGGTGCGATGAATTTTGGTAAGTCTCCTGCGAAGTTAATGAGTAAGGACGATAATAAGATAACGTTTAAGGATGTAGCTGGAATTGACGAAGCTACCGAAGAGTTAGTAGAAATTGTAGATTTCTTGAAAAATCCAGAGAAGTTTACTTCTCTTGGTGGGCGTATCCCAAAAGGTGTTCTTTGTATTGGTCCTCCAGGAACGGGAAAGACTTTGATCGCAAAAGCCGTTGCCGGGGAAGCTGATAGACCTTTCTTCACAATTTCAGGTTCCGATTTCGTCGAAATGTTCGTCGGAGTTGGTGCTAGCCGAATCAGAGATATGTTTGATACAGCCAAGAAAAATGCCCCTTGTATCATCTTCATGGATGAAATAGATGCTGTCGGCAGGCACCGTGGTGCAGGTATCGGTGGTGGCCATGATGAGAGAGAGCAAACCTTGAACCAACTCCTTGTGGAAATGGACGGATTTGACTCTAAAGACGGTGTGATTCTGATGGCCGCAACAAACCGTCCTGATGTTCTCGACAAAGCCTTACTGCGTCCAGGAAGATTTGATAGGAGAATTATTCTCGACCTTCCAGATATCAAAGGACGTTATGAAATTCTGAAGTTGCATGCTCGCAAAATTAAAATGGACGAAACGGTCGACCTTATGGCTTTAGCTAGAAGTACGCCAGGGTCCTCTGGAGCTGATCTAGCAAACCTTCTGAATGAAGCAGCCTTATTAGCCGCACGTAGAGATAGAAGAGCTGTAACCACATCAGAGGTTTTCGAAGCACGAGACAAAGTGCGCTATGGTAAAGAAAGAAGAAGTCTGGAAATTGATGAGGAAGAGAAAAAATCTACGGCTTATCACGAGGCTGGTCATGCAGTTGTTGGTATGCTTGTAGAGCATGCTGACCCTCTTGAAAAGGTTACGATTATCCCCAGAGGTTTTTCTTTGGGAGCTACTCATTACCTTCCAAAGAAAAACCGTACGACTTACTGGAAAAAAGAGATCATCGATCAGATAGCTGTTCTTATGGGCGGGCGTTGTGCCGAAGAGATCTATGTGAAGGACATTTCCAGTGGAGCTCAAAACGATATTGAAAGAGCCACCGGTCTTGCCCGTAGTATGGTTTGCGAATGGGGAATGAACGAAAAGATGGGTCCTATGGCCTATGAAGAGCGTGAAAAATCAGGGCAGTATCTGGGTATGTCGGGGACTGTTAAGAAGTTTTCTGAAGCGACCTCCGAATCTATAGATAAAGAGGTGCAGAAGCTTTTGGAAGGTCAGAATCAGCGTGCTAAAGACCTATTACTTGAACATGGTGATAAGGTAGAGCTTATGACTGATATGCTTATGGAATTCGAGACAATTGATAGAGAAGATGTCGACCATATTATGGCCGGCACTTGGGATATCGAGGAAAAACGAAATCGTCTTAAGGAACAGGAAGCCCTTCATAAGAAGTCCTTACCTCCCCCTCCTCCTGTTGAAGAGGATCAAAAGGCTGATGCCAACTCCGATGATGATTCTGATATTCAGAAGAATGGCGCTCCACTATCACCTGAAAAGGATGAAAATTTGGAAGATTCGAAAACTTGACGATTCTCTAAATAATCACGAAATTGGTGAAGTAGCGGAGAACATCGAAGAGGAAGCTGCAGCTGAGACTGAGACGGAAGAAGATAAAGACAAAGTATCCAGAGAAGTTCTACCCAAGTAGAATTTGGACTTTGTAATGATTTAAAACGCAGGTTTATGCATTTTCTGGCATGAGTCTGCGTTTTTTTAGTTCATATTTTTTATTTAAAGTGCGTGTAGTTGTACTTGTCGACGCGGAGATACTGTGGGCTTTGTAATTCACCACGGAGGCAGTGAGATCAGCAGCAATTCCCGCTGGAATCCAAAAACGGTCATAACAAGGCAGTTGAATAGGAAGCTAGGATTTCAAGATAAAAGAATCCTTCTTCGAAAGCGGACTCTCGAAATTTTTGTAACTGTTAGGCAGATCTAAATTTATTTTCGCTAAAGAACCTAGGATATGAGAAAATTTCCTATGAAGTATCTAAG
>JBLFWS010000037.1:0-23617 GCA_047611865.1 Chlamydiales bacterium | reverse complement strand
AAATTATTATAATGCGATTGCCCTGCTATTGACAATCCCACCTTCAGAAAAGCCAAAAAATATATTGAAAAATCACAAAAAAACAGACAAAGTACTTATAAGGGACTTATCCAAATAAATTAAAAAACGGCCTAAGGATTATCGAAATGCTTCGCGAATTACATCAAAGACTCCTTCAAGCCTCAGAAAGAGAGCGAACTAAAGCTTTCCTGACTTTTGAATCATTTTTAGAAAAACTCAAAAAACAAAAAGAAATTCGTTTTCTTATGGATTTCTCCAAAAGGCTGGGACACCAATCCTCATGCGCTCATATCATCAAACAGCTCAGCATCATGCTCGATGCAGAAATCAACATTGTCCTTGTCTACGACGGCGGAATTTCTATCATTGAAAAAATCAAGCTACTTTTCCCTTCTTTCAAAGATCCCGCTACCCCTATCAAAATAGCAAAAGCTACCGTAAGCTTCGTCGAATATTTCGATAACAAACCTCTCTTCAAAGAACCATGCACTTTTGCTTTTGCAGGGGGATTTGAAATCAATAGCAAACAAGAATTCATCCTAAGCATGCCCCGAGATACCTTGGTAAATATGCTCAATGCCCAGTATCTCCTGAACGTATTCCCGGCAAAATGGTACATTGAAGATCACATATTTATTAAAGATGCCGAGACCTGTTACCTCGGTGGAAATTATGGAATCGACAACAACTTCAACGACTATATATTCCGCTACCCAACCTCTGTAGAAGATGCCATTAATTGGGAAGATATCGAGAAAGACTTTCCGGAAGAAAAAGAACAACTGCGCATAAAAATGACAAAGTCTTTATTAGGCTACGTCCAAGAAAAAAAAATCGAATTATGCCCCGTCTATGGACTAAGTATGGGTGGCGGCCAAGTTGACATAGAACCAGAAGAAATCCTTTCCAATCTAACCGCAGGAATCCTTCAAGCTCAAAAAAAAGAAAACAGTCAAGTAGGCAAAACCGTTATACTACTTTTAGAAAATGAAAAAAACTTCCCTAAGTACTGCTTGGACCAAAGCCAATATTTCATCATGGGAAGCCCCACCATTTCCTATGCTTTTGAGGATCTAAAGATTAACCTACAAACTGATATAAATGAATATAGTGAACTATTCCAAAAAAACCAAACAGAAGGTCTCAGAGACCAAACGACAATTCAATTAGCCCTCTTAATTAAAAGCTACAGTGAACGTCTAGAAAGAACTCTAATGACCCAGAAAAACATCGAAAAAGTTTCTGCATCATTAAAAATGATCACTGATAACGGCATTAGCGTCCAATTCCTTTCCTCCCTAAGTATCGCAAATTTAGACGAATTCTCAGGCCATATAAAGCGCTTTATAAAAAACGAAAAAACAAAAATTCTCATTCTCTCCCTCCACAATATCCCGCCTGAATTGTACCAATACGTATTCAACCAGGCCTCTCTTCCTTCCGTATTCGAAGGGCAAAATACTGCTAGCTTGGCAATGTACTTGGGAAAACCTTACCTTCGTCTTAAACAACATGCTTGTACTACAGGCCAACAAAGCTTCAGGCCCACAAGATATCCTTGTAAAATGCTTCCTGAAAATAATAAAGCTATCGCCAAAGAATGCGAACTCGCAGCCGATTGCCTCCACAACTCATTTGAAACCGATGATTATGAGAAAAACATCCAAATCCTTAGCAAATTTATAATAGAAACACACAAGAAAAAAAGTGACATCAAAAGATATTTCCAGGATTTACGTAAAGTCTATTTTGACCCAATAAATGACAGACTCCTTAACGCTTGCAACATACTGTATGTAGCCTCAGAAACCCATCCTGGTTCAGAAAGCCTTAGTTTAAAAAAACTTCACGAAATTATCCTTCAAAAGATTAAAAAAGATAAATTCATACTTATCCCTGACTGTATTCCTTCTATAACAATTCGAGAACAATTCGAAAGCCTCCTCTCTAAAAAAGAATTCTCTATAGCGAATACAAAAATGACCCCTCACTTCGAAAAGGAAGATCTTACCCACTTGACACTCACCGGAGAGACTGACAGCTTCGGTCCAAAATCGTCCGTAGAGATTTCTTTCAAAATGTGGATGGGAAGACTAACGGCTTGCTGTACCGCCACCTGCCTGGAAGATAAAGGCGCTCAATTTATGATTACTTCATCGGAAACAAAGATGCCCGCAAAAATCCTCATATCGGGTTTCTAAGCCGTCTATTAAAATTACTGAAAAAGGCTCCAAGCCACGTTTCGTAATTTTAATACACGAGCTAAACCATCACTTGCTTCCGGAAATACCTGATAATATCCTCTAATCCCTCCCTCAAAGACACTTTTGCCTCCCAGCTAAAAGTGTCCTTCACCAAATCAAGGAGAGGTTTACGGCGAAGGGGATCGTCGCCCAAAGCCTTGACGTGGACAATAGGTGATTCCGACCCTGTCAATTTCTTTACAAGACAGGCAAGCTCAAAGATACTTACCTCTTCCTGGTTCCCGAGGTTAACAGGTCCCAAAAATTTACCCTCGTAATTAATCACAGTTAAAAAACCGTCCAACATATCCTCTATGTAACAAAAAGAACGCGTCTGTTTCCCATCTCCATAGATGATAATATCGTCCCCTCTTAAAGCCTGGACTACAAAATTGCTGACTGCCCTTCCGTCATTCACAGCCATTTTCTGACCATAAGTATTAAAGATACGTACTACCCGAACATCTACTCCACGCTGTCGATAGTAATCAAAACACAAGGATTCTGCCGCACGCTTCCCCTCATCATAACAGCTCCGCACTCCCATGGGATTGACATTACCCCAGTATTTCTCACCTTGAGGATGTACATCAGGATCTCCATATACCTCAGAGGTCGAAGCCTGTAACACCTTTGCTCCACACGCACACGCCAGGTCCAAAATATTCATCGTCCCTAGTATTGATGTCTTCATAGTCTGAATAGGGTCTGATTGATAACTTACCGGGGAAGCAGGACAAGCTAAATTATATATAAAGTCTACGTCATTTCTAAAAGGGACTGTTACATCCCCTTCCACAAATTGGAAATGCCCATGTCCCATAAATTCTTCGATATTCTTCAAACTCCCGGAGCTTAAGTTATCTAAACAAATAACTTCATATCCCAAGGGCAATAAACGTCCAATCAAGTTACTTCCTATAAAGCCGGCTCCTCCGGTAACTAAAATCTTTTTCATTCCCTGTGGCCTCACTGTATCCTATCCTTATTTGTAGAATAACTCCTATCCCCTTGAGAAAGACTAGACAAAGCTTTTTCAAGCATCGAATCTTCCAGAAGAGAGGATATCTTCTCTTTATAAACTTTATCAAAGGTCTCCTCATCCAATTCATTGCCCCCGATGGGGGTCCTTGTAAATGCCTGAGAAAATGGCAAGGCCGAAGTTTTTTTTGGATCTGCTGAAAAATCCGCCAACGATTCCTTCATCAAGTCAAGCCAAGTATAAGGAGTCAATGAAAAACAAATATACGAAGACCTCTCCTCCATCCCTTTAGTTCTATAAGAAAAGCCTGCCGGAAGGTAGAGGAAATCTCCTGGTTCCAAGCTATATTTTCCTTGGATTTTCCCCTGTACATCCCAAGTTGTTGAACCTTCAAGCTGAAGCAGAAAAAAATCCTTATCTCTGCTCTTCCCCGTAATCCCTCGCCCCCGTAGAGGACTTATAATAAGAGAAGAAAGGATCTCCCTACATGGAATCTTCTCCCTGAGCCCCGCCTTATATACCTCTATAAGAGGACAGTACACCTCTGCTTCAAGAAATCTCAAAGATAGCCCTTGTTCGTAAGACCTGGAAAAACTCATTAACTGCTTGGCAAGAGCAATATCATCATTCTCTTCATTGGCATTAAAAGCCTTCTCGCGCTCTCTTGCAAGTTCCCCCATTCCTTCCACATAGATAAAATGAGGAGGAATAGCTCCACTTGAAAGCTTTTCTTCCAAGTCCTTTCCAGACAAAATATTCGCAAAATTTGCTTTTCCATCTCCTTTTATCAAAAGAGCTTCGGCTCCCCAATATCGGCTAAAAAACTCCTCCTCTTCTATAGGATCAATCCATTGATTCAGCATAGTCCTTCCTCGTATCAGCTATTCCCTTTTCCGGAAACTCCACGCTTTATGGCTATCTCTTTACGAATGATTGCCTTCGCCAAAGAATAGCTTAGCTGTCCGGTAAAAATCCTGTGGAACTTTTCTATAACGGCTTCATTTTCCTGTGACGACACAATTTGTGAAGACTTCAGCCATTCTGTAGGCACAGAGTCCTTCAATTCTTTTTTCGAAGGTGACTTCACGTACAAAACCTTGTCAATCACATCACCCCAAGTGTAACTAAGAAAGCCCAAGACAATAATTTTAGCGGCTTCATTCTTGGCTGGCTTTACGGTGACGCTATTATTGCGAGGGATGTAAATCATCTCCCCTTTACTCAAAGAAATTTCCTTCACCTTTTCCCAGCCTTTTCCTCCTGGATCAATGTCTCGAACCTTAAAACTTTCCCCATCCTTTGGAACACTCACCTCTAGCTGAACCTCCCCTTCCATATTCAAGTAAAAGGCATCCCATAAACCCAAAGAAAAGGTAAATTCCTCAGCCTGCTCCGGGATCCAGGCAAGAGAAGCAAAGCTCTCCTTGCACAAAGTCACTCTATCCAAGGAGAAACACAACTCCCTTAGTTGGGCGTGGCTGTCTTTCAAATTTCGGATCCAGACAGGAAAAGCCTCCTCATACTTTCTCAAAGCCTCTTCCACCTCACCATTAAAGCTTCGAAACGCCCCCTGACATGGCACAAAAATCTTGTAATATCGGGATCCTTTCTTTTCAAATATCTGGCTCATATCTTCCTGACTCATAAGCCAGGAAAACCCATCAGGTTCATGATCTTGAAACAACAGAGGAAGCTGCTTTTGAAAGCTGCTGATAAAACATTTTTCCTTTGTCTTCTGTAAAAGCTTTCTAAACATGCCGTAAAATACACTCCTTACAAAGATCTTTGACTAAGTCCAACTTCTTTTCAGCTGTGAGAACACGGGAAATTTCCCCGACTTTACACCTCTCACTCGATACAAGATAACGGAAGGCCTCAAACTCTTCTGCTGACAGGAAAATATGCTTATCATGAAACCATAAAACGTACTCTCCGTCTAAAGCGGAAAAATTATATTGAAAACCATCTCTCACACAGACATCAGAATCGAGAGAGAGCCTATTCAATCCATCCATCACAGCTTTCTGTCCCTCAAGAGAGGGCTCTCTACTCCCCTTAAACCAGAATAGATAATCTTCCAAACCTTGACTCAAATTTGACAAGTCAAACAAAGACTCCACAGCACTCCGATACTGCTTCTCTGTTTCTTCTAAAGAAGAGTCATGCATGTCGGTAGGAGCATCGACGATAAAAGGAAAGAGTGGTACAGGTGTCGCCAGGATAGAATTTCTTTTGGAAAGAAGATCCTTTACCCTTTTTAAAAAATCTTCCCAGCTAAAACGAATAATCCCCATTGTCGCGTGAAGAGAAGAGCTACTCCTTGTACTTGCGGAATGAACATACCCTCTGGGAATATAAAGAACATCGCCTTCCTCAAGAACAAACTCCATCGTCACTTCTCCAGGATTGCTGATGAAATGTTCATGCTCCTCCGAATTCAAAGACTCTTCTATAGATGAGTAAATTTTCCAGACCTTTTTTCCGCCAAGCTGTAAAACAAAGACATCTGTAAAGTCCGCATGAGTCTCCAAACCCTGAGCATTAGCAGGCGTCATATACACATTGGTAAAGACCTTACAGCATTTCAAATCCTCCTCCAACTGCCGACAGAACTTCCCTAAAGCTCCTCCCGAAAACACATCCGCAGAGTTCAGAATAATTGAAGCTCCCAAGCCATAAGCACAAAGCTTATCGTTTACAGTGCCCGCTTTATTTACCCTTCCTGAATAGCCTTTTTCTAGATTCTGCTCTTGATTTTCATCTCCTGAAATAAGCCTAAATTTGTTCCCTTCCTCCGGAAGCCTGTCTCTCAGCAACTCATCCATGCCGTTAAAAGTCAGTAAATCCTGGTAAAAGTCCGCTTTCTTCCGATGGATGACAAAAGGCTTTTTCTCCCAGTAAACGGAATAAAATTCTTCTTCCTCCATTGGATGAATAAGGCGACTAAGCATGGACATTACTCTACCCCCATTTCCGCCACTCCGAGCGAAAGTAAAAACCTTGCGAAATCCAGACATTGGCGAGTCGCTGCAAAACCCGGAATATCTTTAACTCTGTATTCCCCAGCTCTTTGAACAAAATCCAAAGCTTCCCTTTCCTCGCTTTCCACAAGGCACTTAGTTTGTCCAGCTGTAACAAGCCACTGTAAATCTCTTTCATCTGTATAAAGGAAAAAAGAACATTCTTTTCTCATTTTCAAGAGGCTGTCCAAAGTGATCTCCTCCACCCTGTTTACGACCTCCAAACGCCTCTTGTCAAGAGACTGACTGGACACAATCTGCCCCAAGGACAAGTTATCCCGCACAGCCCTCACAAGAAAAGAATCCGTCAATGAGCAAAAAACTTCTTCCTCTTCTTTCCACTCTCTGGCTGCTCCCCCCTTCAAATATTTCATGGGGATGCGCCTATTCAAAATCCCCTCGTTCTCCTCTACTTTTCCTAGGACATTTTCGATAAGACTTTTCCAGGTATACTGTTCAAAAGACAGGAGAAGGAGAAGTGCCGGATCCAAAGCCTCATTAACTTCATAGCGATACCCAGGAGGGATATAAATAAAATCCCCCGCTTTACAGGAAAATTCCTTGTAAACGGCCTTTTCAAGGCCTCCTTCAATATCTTGACAAGAAAAAATCCTTAAAAAAAGTTCCCCTAAAATCGGAATAAAAAATGTGTGAGACCTCTTCTCTATCTTGGAAAAAGCTTGCCCTCCTGATGGAATCAACACAGCACTTCCTTCCGTATTGATACTGCGCATACCCCTTTCCAAAATACTGCAGCTCTCCCTGACGGGCTGCCAGCATTCTTTGAGATTTCTAATTTCTACGGCTCTCCCTTCCCCATACTTTTTATATGCTTCTTTTGTACCCAGGTACGCTTGCCCATCTACCCTAAAAGATGGCACAAAACTCTCTCCCTCCCAAACATGAATCTTCAACTTCAGACTGATAAAGGAGGATAAGATATAATCGATGTCTGAATCAGTGAGTATGTCCTGAAAATACCCCGCGTCCTCACCAAATATAATCATTGGAGACCTTTCCCAATGTTCTTGAAAAAAAGTATCTTCCGAATCAGAACTCATAAACTTTTCAAGCATAGAATCCTTTACATATTTCTTTAATCCATACGATAACTAAGTAAAGATTATTACCAAATGATTTTGAAAAAACTCCTATCTCACTTGTTAAAGATGCATAGGATTTACTCGCTTTAGTAAACATCGGTTGAAAAAAAACTAAACACATTTAGAAAGAGCAGTGTGTGCTCATCAATCCCATGCTTTTTGAGGGTGAATGAATACAGTCGGAAAAAGTAAAGAACATCCGGGAATAACAGCATCTCCACAATGGACATCCTGGCTGAAAGAGCACAAGATAAGCCTGATGTTCTCATCATATAGATTGGGAAAGCTCTTCCTAACAGGCTTGGATCAGGAAGAGCAAGTCTCCGTTTTCGAAAGAGACTGCATCCGCGTTATGGGACTGTGCTCCGTAAACTCTCAACGAGTCTATATGAGTACCCTTTATCAAATCTGGCATTTAGAAAACATGGTACAAGAAGATGATCCGAACAAAACCGTAGATTGCCTCTTCTGGCCAGCTGCAGCCTACACGACTGGAAATATCGCCATTCACGACATGGCTGTAGACAGCGATGGAAATCTGCTATTCATAAATTCTTTGTTCAATTGTCTATGCACTTTAAGCAAGGGCTTCAGCTTCCGCCCCCTATGGAAGCCAAAATTTATCAGCGAATTAAAAGCGGAAGACCGCTGCCATCTCAATGGCTTGGCAATGAAAGACGGTAAAGCCAAGTACACTACTGCTGTAGGCATCACTGATACCGTTGACGGCTGGCGGGAACATCGCACAAATGGAGGAATACTGATAGATCTTGAAAGTGATGAAATCATTTGTCAAGATCTATCTATGCCCCACTCCCCAAGGTGGTATCGTGATAAACTGTGGTTACTAAATTCTGGTACAGGGGATTTTGGCTTCATGGATTTGGAAAAGGGGCGCTTTGAACAAGTCGCCTTTTGTCCCGGATACTTGCGAGGTTTATGCTTTGTGGGCGACTTCGCTGTCGTGGGTTTGTCTGAATCAAGGCATGACCCAGACTTTAAGGGCTTACCTCTATTTGACCGAATGAAAAAACATCAAACTCAAGCCTTTTGTGGATTACAGGTTATCGACTTACGTAGCGGAAAGATTGTACACTCCCTGGATTGCTTAGGTAAAATAAAAGAGATCTATGATGTGATCTCCCTGCCAGGTATTCAAATACCTGGTAAAATCCTCAACTCCCTTAAAGAACTACGAGAAACCTTCCTGATTGATGATTCGGAAAAAATAATGTAGATCCTATGATTTGAGGACGTTACATCGCAATTTAAAACAATTTAACGGGTGCAACCATAAGTGGAGGTAAGTCTTTTTTTGTTACTATTCATGAGTCCGAAGGCTTCGTCTATTCACAAGAGTAACAAAAAAAAGACTCACCTCCACTTATGGTTGCACCCCAATTTAACAGGAATAAAATGAATACAAGTAGAGATGAAAAAACACAATCAGGGATAAGCGTATCTCCACATTGGACGTCATGGCTAAAGGAGCATAAAATAAGCCTGATGTTCACTTCATCAAGGAAAGACAAAATTTTCATCGTAGGTCCAGATAAAGAAGAAAAACTTGCCATTTTCGAAAACGACTGCGCTGTCCCAATGGGATTATGCTGTATCAACCCCCAACGTATTTATGTGGGTATCATTCATCAAATATGGCAACTGGAAAATATCATCAAAGCAGAAGACTCCAATATTGATTTCGATTGCCTCTATTTGCCTGTAGCCACTCATACCACTGGTTCCATAGCTATACACGATATGGGCATAGACAAAGATGAGAATGTACTGTTTATCAACGCTTTATTTAGTTGCCTATGCACTCCAAGTGACGGCTACAGTTTTCGTCCCATCTGGAAACCAAAATTTATCTCAAAAGTCGTTCCTCAGGATCGCTGCCATCTCAACGGCTTGGCCATGAAAGATGGTAAAGCAAAATATATAACGGCCTTTTGTAACTCCGATGTAGAACAAGGCTGGCGCAAAGATTGCAACAACAAAGGACTCTTGATAGATATTGAAAGTAACGAAATCATTTGTCAGGAACTCTGCATGCCGCACTCCCCTAGATGGTATAGAGACAAACTTTGGGTATGTAACTCAGGAACTGGTGAGTTTGGCTTTATAGACCTGGAAAAAGGATGCTTTGAAGCCATCGCATTTTTCCCTGGATACTTACGTGGATTGTGCTTCGTTGGCGACTTTGCCATCATTGGTTCGTCCGATGCCAGAGAAAGCCCGGCTTTTAGAAAAACCTCTCTCTTTGAACGCTTGGAAGAAGCTAAAACTCCATGCTTTCGTGGCTTACAAGTTATCGACTTACGTGACGGGAGCACACCCCACTTTCTTGATGGAAAAAAAGTTTTTAAAGAACTAAATGACGTAATCCCACTGCAAGATATCTGCATTCCTGGAGGCTTTCTTAGCTCCCGAAGGGCCCTGGAACGAAGCATTTTAATTGATGATGCAAATAACTTATCCTAGTGAATGACTTTCGTTAGCTGTAGGTATCCAATGGTATGCAAACTCCTGTGTCAAACACTGGGTCTCCGGAAAATTACCAAACCAATTGTCTTGGTAGTGTTGGGCATGAAATACAAATGATGGAAAGAAAACCAGGCGGTTGAATTTCATTTCTACAAAATCAAACAAAAGCCAGGTCTCATCACTTCCACTTGTATAAGCTTTCCGTACGATAGGTTCATTATGTATAATTTTAAGAGATTTCGAATAATATTCCAGCTTACCCACATCCCGTAAGTACTCTACTTTATCAAAAGAAGACATATCATAAATAGCCCCCAATACACTCTTATCGTACAAAGATGTTTTACTTTCGACTGCTTCCATAAGAGAAAGATCAAGGAATTCATCAAAGCCTGTCCTCCTGTGCAAATAAAATCCCAGCCCTCCTCGACATTGCTCATCTGTGTTTAGATAGAGTACTCCCGAAAACATTGTTCGCCCATATCGAGGTTTAGCAAAAGACTTATCAAAGGATCCTTCTGAAGGATTCAGACGTGAGAAAATGACCTCTCTGGGAATATGAGAAATGAATTTTTCTCGATCAGGAATATAGTGATTCGCCCAGTTTTTATGCAGTACCTCAAAAAAATGACGCTGGTCCAATCCTATTCTGGCAATCTCCTTAAGTCCTTTTGGGTAAACACCAAGGCTACGGCTCGTTGTATCAGAAAATCTCCTGTCATATTCAAGAAATAATGCCAGCTCCCGTATGTAATCCGGATCCGAATAAACATTGTCCATCACAACAACAGGATAGGAACAGGATCCGACCTTTATCACGCTAACATCCATCTCGGATTCAGCATTCACTTGGAGGCGATCAATATCTAAAATCATCCTTTCCCTTCTCCCCCATGTTCACTGGCCATGATACAAAAAACCTTTGCCTCAACCTCTGTTCTTCCTTGTCTTTACTATCCCATCCTCCAGGATTATCCAAAGAGTGCATGAGAAAACCCGGAAAACACACAAGACGATTATATTTCATTTCAATCGACGTCACCACTTCCCAATCTTTTTGAGATTTCTCTCCCATAGCTCTTTCTCCTAACTGGACATAACTATCAACTGTCCCCTCTTCGAGCAAAGTAAAATACTGAGAAAACAAGCCCATAGAGATAAGCTTCTTAATGAAACGCTGATCCAGGTCAGTCGTCTTAGCTCCTCTCAGCTTGTTCTCTTTAAGTTGAAAAATTACGTCTACTATGTTTGCATCATAAATAAATTCCTCTATATCAAATTCCTTGTGACGATAAAAGGACAGTCCTCCCTTGCAGTCATCAGGTAAATTGAGAAAGGTAAATCCCTCAAGAAAGGGCGAAGACGACAAGGGTTTTTCTACAGGAGATCTTTCCAAAGCATAGCGGAAAAAGGGAAAAGCAGAGGCCTTCAGTAGCTCATCAGAAAAGCCGTAAAGATGTGCGAATGAACGACACAAAAGCTCCCATAACTCGCCCATAGGCAAACTAATCGATGCCCTCCCTCGATCATAAGACATCTCCAGTCCCAGATCTCTGACGTAATCGGGATCTTTATACACATTGTCTGCAAGGAGTATGGGGAATTTACTAGCCCCGGAAGAGATCAAAGTAAAAGTGATGTCATCATCCGCATTAAACCCTAGCCTATCCATATCCAAAGGGGGAGCCAACGGTTTTATCTTAGCCCATTTCTCCATATACTCTTTCACAACGCCCGAAGAAGGAGAGCTCTCGCTAGCTTCTTCCTGAGACAGATTCTCAATAGCTTGTACTTTTTCCAATTCGAAATTTACGGGAAGAGAAAAAAGGGACTTTCTCCCATCAAATTTACAAATGTTTTTATAAGCCCCATCATCCACAACGTAATTCAGAAAAACCTCAGCAAACCAACCTCCCTCAGAAATAGGAAAAGGCTCTCTCCAATGATCCAACAAATTTCCACGGAAAATAATCATATTACCAGGCTTCACTCTTACGGCCTCTACCTTCTCCCCACCCTCTCTCTTTTCACTTAAAAATAATTTCCAGGAAAAAGAAGTCTCCACTCCGACCTTATATTCATGACCCAAACAAAGCAGTGCTGTAATCTCATTAGATGGACCGAGCCTACGCCTGGTAATTTCAGATCCTGAGCCATAAACACGATAATAGGAATAGCTGGGACAAAGGGGCAGACCTATCTCCCTCTCCACAGTCTCTTTATAGCTCGTCAACAAAGTTTCCATCAGAGTATCTCCATAAACCCCATGAGTCCCTGTACCCACTGTAGTATCCGGAGAAAAAAAATTCATCGCCTTGAGGGTGGCATAGGTCCCATAAATATCTGTCAAGGCCGCAGGTATCACACCACTGATAGAAACAAAATGATTTTCTTTGAAATACTGTACACTACTTTGCGCCTTTGTCGACATCACTCCTCCCAACACTTTGTCTGTTACTGCTTCCCGTGAGCCATCAACGTTAGCCTTGATATGGCATCCATCTTCTCCGGTCTGATACTCGCTTGAGGCTCGCCAAGACGTTGTCGCCCATCAAACTTACATAGCGGGAAATAAGGCCCGTCCGCATCTACATAATTCAAATCCACCTGAACATACTTGGACCCCTTTTCTCCTTCTAAGGCTTCCCGCCAATGGTCTACTCTCAGAGGAGAATAAATCACCATGTTCCCAGGAGAAAGTCTTAAGGGCCTTCCTTCTTTTCCATCCTCATCGGGCACATCAAGATAAATGTCCCAGCTGCTGTCTCCCTCCTTTGACTTGGCACTCGTACCTAAACAGAGAGAAGCACGATACTCATTTGAGACATCAGCTCTTATCCTTTCCTCTTTAATCCCGGGGACAAAAACGCGATAAAAAGAATAGCTGGGCCACAATTTTTTCCCGACAACATTACTCACCCAAGAGCCGTAAAAGTGTAAAAGAGATTCCATCAAGGTATCTGCATACACTCCGTGAACCTTTGGATCCGTTAAGAGATCAGGAGAAAATTCCTGTCGAGACTTTACTAAGGAATAAAGAGTACATTGTACGGCCAAATTCTCGGGAATAGCGTCCTCAACAAACACAAATCCATATTTCTCATAGAACTCCATGGAATTCAATTTTCGCCAGTCGTCCATCACAATCCTTTCCTAAGCACACATTTCCCTTAGGTTATCAAAAAAATCATATGTAGTATATATTCAATTATTCCCAGGCTTGCTACCTTTAAAGCTCCACTTGGAAATATAAGATTATAATTAATTTCTCTAAGGTAAAGGTAAAGAAATGACAAAACCCGCTGCCAAAAATATTCCCAAAAAAGTCACTACCTCTAAGAACTTTACCATGGAAGCCTTCCAACAAAGAGCTGAAGAAGCCGATGCCTGGCTGCAATCACTTGCCCCTTCTGGACAAAAACTTACCCCCTTCGAAAAAAATCAAACTAGTGTATATCGCTTCGAAAGATTGGAACCAAAAATTTCACCCTCAAAATCCGAGGATCAGTATCGCTACACCATCTTCTTTAAATGCCCTAAAACCCAAGATTTTGAAACTCTACTAAAAGACATAAGCTCTCAAATCGACGACTTTTTTAAGACAAAGCCAGACCCTATTTCCGAAAAGCTTCTAAGCTTTACTTTGAATTCGCTACACGCAAAAATTGACATCTTCCTGCAAGGCAAAAAACCCTACGATTATATGGACCTCCTTGTAGAAACTGCATATCGAAAAGAAATAAGCTCTCTATTCAAGGGGGGGCTGCCAAATGAATTCAAAGCTCCGGAAACTCCCCTAAAGAAAATCAAAGACACTCTCATAGAGAAACTTAAAAACATTGAACAAAGAAATATTTCTAAAGCCATGGCTGAATCCAGTGAAATCTTTGCGCGAAACGAGATGTTTACCTACATTCTCAGCAGGTTCCTTCGCTACGATATCATAGCTCCCTGCTCACTGGCATCTTTTGAAATAGAAAATCGGGAAATCATTGGCTTAGGACAATTATATATGAGTGGGGGACTCAATGGCTCTCAAATTTTGAAGCTGGATCCTCCCCAAAGAAAAGCATTTGTAAATAAAATAAAAAAAGAAAGCTTTGACAAGTGCGTTCTCTACACATCCCTCCTCTTCCATACAGATATGAATATGGCTAATCTCCATTTTCTGATGGATGGCAACATTACCCTCATGGACAATCAATCCATCATGCCCCAGCAAAACGCCTTTGGAATAGGCGGGCACCCTTATCGAAACTGGCTACTGGCATTCCCTCAAGCTCAAGAAACTATGGACCAGGATCTTTTACACTCCATTACAGAGTGGAACGAAGCTGAAATGATAAATGTCGCTCAACAATTTTATCACGCAAATAAGCAAGAAAACAAAAAAGTCATCTCTGCTTTTGGAGACCGCATAAAAAAAATAAAAGCGTTTTGCGCTGAGAGTATATCTTCCCATATAGACCTGTCACCTCAAGAATTGATATTTAAAATGTATCCAAGATATCAAATACATTGGGATGCCATCAAAGAAAAAGGATACCCCCTTGTTGCCATAGCCTCTTATGCAGGGCACTTATCCAAAGATGAAATAAACAAGATGAAAGTTTACAATCCCAACACCTCCTACCCTTTGGAGAGTGGCTTGCAAGCTAATTGTGACCCCTTTCTTTCTAGCACAGAAGCAAGCCTCTTTCGAGATAAGTAGAGAGAAGGGCCTTGTTGCATGGGTCTTCACGGACCATGCAACAAGGCCGAGAGAAGTTCTGTAAATCACTTAATCATCCAAATGCCACCAATAGCTACCATACGCCTTCACTTCTTCCTTACATAAATTGGCTCTCGGATTGATCTTCATTTTCATTCCGCTACAGTTAATATCAATCTGACTGTTTACCCTGATGCCAAAATTTTTATAAGCATTCCTTCTCAAAATGCCTTCCAAAAATTTCACATATTGAATAGCACAGCGTGGCCTCGTCCTCAGACAATGTTCCTGCTTAGTACCCAAGACGATCTGTTCGTGACTGACACCCTCTAAAGACAAAGATCTCTTTGTAGACAAGTCGTAGACATCAAAACTCACTTTCCCATGCTTTACTGCATGCATCATATTCCAGGAAAAATACCAGGCATTATCTGCATGAATATCGCTCTTTCCCAAGCGAATGATGTAGGTTTTCACAAACCTTCTCATGGGTATGACCAACTGTATGGCTAAATAAACTATAAAAAAAAAGAATTCAAAATCAGACATGAAAAGATCAGCTCCGGACCCTCCCTGAGTATCTCCAAAAAATAGACCCACAACGCTACGAGAGTATACTTGACTTAGAAAAAGAACGACAAAGGCATAATTCATGTAGGGAAAAGTTCCAATTTCAAAAAACTTGTGATTTAGTACTGTAAAACACAAATATATCGCTAATGCATAATAAAGGGTCTCTTCAAACAGCATGAACCAGATGACAAACAGGTCTATAAACATTCCAGACCATGCCGCGAAATAAGGAATAATAAAAAAAGAAAAAACACGAGCAGTATATTGAGAACTCTCTCCCTTAATAAACCTTCCTATATTTCGCTGCAGGAAATAATAGCTCTTGTCGGCAAACAAATTTCGAAGGGGCATCGCCCGAAACAGCCAATCATAATTTAGCTTGCTCATCCCTCCATAGAAATAGACAATCAAAATCTGTAACTTAAAAATCAGCACCTGCCAAAAAGAAATCTCAAAACCTTGCTCCCCACTACCCCATAAATAAGAATCCATCGACATAACTTTCCCAGCATCAACGACACTCAAGAGCAAGCATATCAATACATGAAGATAAGCGTGATTGGTGTACAAAGATTTATCCATCAATAGCTTGTAAGCACTAGTCAGAAATAAAATAAAAGCCGAGTAAGGAGATAAAAAACCAATTGCTAAAGAAAAAGCTGCTAAAATCTGAATTCCCAATAAAAGATTCATGCCTCTTTTTTTTAATGGGACAATAAATGGAGTAAGTTCGTAATGAAAATTATACGATGTGTTGGTATAGCGTAAAACTTCAAATTCCCAGCCTATGATATAATGAACAAAAAAAATGGCTCCATACAATAGCCTGAAAACAGCTAAAGATGCTCCATCAATAGGCGACGAAAGTAAGTCTCTAAGCTCCGTAAGCAAAGCAGGAATATCTATAGCAAGAAGGCAATCCTGATGCATATTATACCTCCAAACAGTAAGGCCAGGGAACTCCGAAATTTTGCGTCAGTCTCATTTCTTCCTTTTTATCTCCAAACCACCCGCTTTCACAAAATACCGAATGAATAAAGAAACCTGGAAAACAGGCAAGACGATTGTATTTCATCTCAATAGCCTTCTTTTCTTCCCAGAAATCTGTCAACAAAGAATTCTCCAAAGAGAGAGCTCTCCTTAAAGAGTTGTAATCTATAGTTTTGTCTTTATCTGACAATTCGAAAAACTCCGTATGAAGGCCCATCTTCAAAAGGTTGTTTATCACTCTTCCGTCTAAAGAACTTTGCCACCCGGCAAAGTCTGGATGCCCAAGTAATCCAAAGGTATAGCTCAATACCTCAACATCTCCAACAACCTCTCCAAATCCCATTTCTTTATTCGTAAAAAAAGATGTCCCTCCCTTGCATTGCTCAGGAGGGTTGAGAAAAACTAAACCCTGCAACAAATTGGGGTCCACATGAGGAATTTGTATGGGGTACCCCTCAGAACCAGACGATCCTATCATAGAAAATTTCAACTCAGATACAGTATTGACCTTAAGACTTTTGGCAGTAAACCCAAATTGTCTCGCAAAATATCGATAAATAAACGCCCAAAATTTTCTGCTATCAAACTCAATCGTTGCCTCTACACCTGGATAAGCATGACCTCTGTTTTCTTGGTAATCCAAACTCAAGGCTAGCTCTCTAACGTAATCGGGATCTTTATAGAAGTTATCTACCACAATAATTGGGAATTTCTTTCCTTCAAAATTATCCATTTGAATAACCATCCTGGAAGGATGATTCAGCTCTAACCTTTCCTTGTTCAAACTCATTTCTTGTCCCATCAGCTCGACCTCCAAGAATCAACTCTTGTTCACAAGAGAGAATTCTGCCAAGATAAAAGAAAAACCACTATATATTTTCATGATGGAAGAAATTGTAGACAAAGCTCTAGCATTTGCAATCGAAGCACGGTTCACCACCGCAGATGTTGTATACACCAGTGAAAATGATCTTCGCGCTTTTACAGCCTTTCAAAATATCTGCTCAATCGCCAAAGACTACGGAATTACAAGAGATCCCAAAGAACCCTACGAGACTATAAATAAAGAGATTAAATCCTATAACCAAAAAAATATGGACTTGGTTCCAAGCCCTTTTTCCACCTTGCCAGGGTGGACCTCAGCATTCCCGGAAGAACCTCTTACACAATATCTAGATCCTGTAATAACCCTTATCAAGCAGGGTTCACAGGATACCGTTATACAGTCTCTATCAGGCATAGAGCTGTATTCAAAAATAACAATGAAAAATATTTCCAGCCCCCAACTCATATGGCTAGGAAAGCATCAAAGCGATGTCAGAGAATTTCTTCACCATATTTACACCAGCCACAGCGGAAGTAATGCGGAGAAGTTTCTTAAAGACAGCTTCAAAACCTTTCCTTACAACAAAGCACTGGAAAAAATCCACACGCTTGTAAAAAAAATAGGCCTTGCTCTTGGTGAACTGCACTCCTTCCAAAAAGGCCAGGAAATGACATGGCCAAAAAGCCTCATCCAACATTACAAATCCCTTTTAGGCCCTGCTAATGAAATCTTACCCCATTTGCCAGATATCGATTTTCACCTTTTAAACAAATATTTTTTGCATCTCTTTCAACTTGCAAGCATCACAAAATACCCCAGTACTTTTACCCAAGGATTTGCCCACCTAAACCAATTCATTTATGCGGATATAGAAGATCAACTCTTTTTACACCGAGTATCAGGAGCTCATTTTTCCATCGACCGCTTCGGAAACCCCATAGGATCACCAGCTACAGACTTCGCATCCTTTGAACAAACCACCCAGATGATACTTTCTGAAACATGCTGCCAACAAGAAGACATCGCAAACATTTGCACAAGCTGGCGGGAAGGATACCTTTCTACTGCAGAGGAACTCCCACCCGAAGATCAAATCAACTTCATAAAATTGATGTTCTCACTAATATATCTGGAAAAAATCTTTTCGGAAAACCAAAGAAGGTTCCCTACTTCAAGCCAGGCCCGCTACCCACGATTCTCTCTCCTGATAAACTACTTAAAGAAAAGTCTTACCAATGCGGAATTCTAAAATCCCTTATGCCGTTCACTCTGTTATACTCAATGAGACTACACACTCCATAACCATCAAACGAATAAAATCTAACTTTTCATTGTCACTAAGGTCTCCAGGGAGATCCTTAACTCTACATTTTTCTATTGAGAGAATATGACGAAAAATTTCTTCCTGGGCTTGTGACACACGAAGATTTGTATCGTGAAAAGACAAATTCACAAAGCCCTCCTCCGATTTCTCACAGGAATACGGAATAAAAGGATCTCTAGGAGCAATCAAACTATTCAAAGATAACTCCCCCTTTCTCAAGCTATCAGCCATCCTAAGCTGCCCTTCCAAAAAAACCTCATGCCCTGCCCTCCAGTCACCCGAAATATCTCTCAATGCCATCGAAAACTTTGAAGGCTCAAAATATTGATCCACAAGACTCTCCACCCATTTCTGGGCTTCTTGCTTTTCCTTTTCTCCACCGGTTGGAGCTCCTAAAAAATAAGAAGCAAAGGGAATAGAAACTTGCTGTTCCGGGAATTTTTCTGAAAAGGCTTTTGCCTGACTGTCCAACAAACCAGCAAAAGTAACCGTATCCCATCCCAAAGTGAGGTGCAAAGAAGCTGTTTCAAAACATTTAGCCTCATGAACAAGACCGCCTGGAATATACAAGACATCCCCGGGAAACATTTCTACTTCCATCGTCGGACTTCCTAATGAAGTACCCTGAGGAAACTCAGAGTAAACCGGCTGATTCGGCATGGGGAAATCCAAAAGGGTATCGTAAAGCTTCCAAAGTTTAGATCCCTCTAGCTGCACAATAAATACTTCATGGGTATCATAATGTGGCACAAAACCTTGAGTCTCAGCCTGTGTAAGATATGCATTAGCACAAACCCCACTTATAAAACGAAAAGACTTATTAATCAGGTAGCAGAATTTTCTAACCGGACCCCACAAACTTTGAACTTGTTTAAGCACTACAGTTTTATCGTTACCATAGTAATGATAAACAAGCTTACAACTCAAATCACTGCCCGCATAACACTTTGAAATCGGCGTGTCTATTACCCGTAAATTCTCTTCTAAGATCTCTCTGCCTGTCAATATCTCGTCCAAATCCTCAAAAGACATTAGCCCTGAAAAATAAGAAGGGTCCTGCCTTTGAATGAACAATGGCTTCTTCTCCCAGTATTCAGAAAAAAACTCTTCTTCACTTATGGGATCAATCAACTTTTTTAACATTCCACCTCCTCAAGATAATTCATGGGAAATTATTTCAAAAGATCCCTCGCTTACCAACATCTTGGCCATATTAAACTTTTCTTCCAGTAGCATATCCCCCTTTATATCCCTTACGCGTACTTCCGCCCCTGACATTAATCCCTTCAAGCCCTCTTCAAAATTCAGAGGGAAAGAGGAGGAGCTTCCACAAAACTTCCACGTCAATTCTTCAGGACCTGTCGTCATAGAAACATAGGCCGTTGCTCTCATTTGGATTTCACTGTTTACACTTAAATGCTTCAGAGAATGGATGGATAGTAACTGCCTTTTCAGGAGAGGTTTTGCTTTCATTGCCTTCCAGGAACTTAACTGCTTACGCAGCTGCTGAATATTCTCAGGTCTTTTTAAAAAACTCCGTAAATTACCAAGAATCTTCTTTGCCTCTTGCGTCTCTCTATCTGATTCGTCCAACATTTTTCCAGCTTTTACCCAGGATAGAGGGATGCTACGACGAAAATCTACATTCTCGTGTAACTTTGCCAGCTGCATGACCAAATTAGATAAAAAATCTTTCACTGAAAGACCGCTAAACTCAATCAAAAGAGTTTTTGCCGAGGACTGCTCTTCTGCTTGCATATCAATAGAATAAGCCTTGGGAATATAGGCCAGGCCTCCACTGGAAAATACTAGATCCTGCTCTATAAGACCTTGAGAATCAGAGTCTTTATCTCCCTGCATCTTCCCTTGCTCATTCCTGGAAATTCGAAGCTGAGTATTTCCCGAAATTTGAAAAAGAAACGCATCCATATCCCCTGCACCCCTTTTAATAGAGAAGCGAGAGATACAGGGAAAAAGATAAACTACAGCACGAGGGGCCAAACTAAAAAAAACATTTTCAAGTATGCTGCAAACTTCTCTGATAGGATAAGCATTTTTTTGCATATTGTTTAACTTAAGGGGATATCCATCTCCATAAAGCCTGAAAAGTTCTTTAATTCCCCCTCTGGTAGACTTTAACTTATAACAAGAATCCCGATCTGTTTCCCCGTCGAAAAGATCAAAATCTTCTTTCCCAATCACTTCTGGAGACAAATTTTTCAGATCCCAGGAAGAAAAGATCTTATCTACCTCATCATTACAGAGAATCTCTGAAAAATTATCTGAATTCTCCCGGTTAAGAATCATGGGGCTCTTTTCAAAATGATCTTGAAAAAATACCTCCTCCTCTTCCAATGACATTAACTTTCCAAGCATAATAAAATTCCTATCCTCTTTTATTGCAAGGGCACTCTCCTGCCATTCACAACAACAGGAGTCCACGGATACATAAAAAATTGATGCAAATTCTCAAACTCAGACTCCTTTGCCCCTAACTCACAATTCACCTCCATTGAATGCAAAAGAAACCCTGGAAAAGCCACCAGGCGATTAAATTTCTTCTCGACAAAGCTGTACTGCTCCCATCTATCACTCATCCGATCTTTCTCTATCATTTTGTCCATTAATTCAGATGGCGGTACCTCATAAACCCAAGCCAGGAGGTCCAGGTAATCTTCCACCTTTCCCTCATCTTGCAGCTCACGAAAACGGTCATAAATCCCCATCTCACAAACTCTTTTGATTATCTCAGGATCCTGTTGAGGATACTTTTCTTCAAGAGAAGCCAAAAGTGGTAAACTGATAATTTCTTCAATATCCACATCCCTGTTTCGGTAAAAGCCAATTCCCTCTGACTCCTTCTCAAAAAGAGATAGAAACATTACGCCATAAAGAAGTACCCCTATATCACGCGGTCGAAATCCGTAAACTCCCTCCGCTTCATCAGCTGTCTTTATTGTTCCAAACAAACTCGTTGTGTGCTCAGAGAGTTGAAGCTTTTCAAAGGAGTCGATATAATGCGATGCCCAGTGCCTATAAAGAAAGTCACTTATGGGAGATTGATCTACTCCGATTTGAGCCATAAGCATAGGACTTTGCTCATAAACTCCCAGTTTAAAAAGATGGTAGTCCCCCATAGAATAGTAATACTGGATGCTCATCGCAACCTGCATGACGTATTCGGGATCACGATAAAAGTTATCCACAATAAGAATGGGATATCCTTTCCGCCCAATATGCTCGACAGAAATCTCCATCTTCTCTTCAGAGTTCAAACTCATTCTAGTTAAATCGAATACCACTTTCTCTTTCCTGATTTAAAAGGCCAGGTAACAGCACAATTTTGCGTTAATCGATATTCTTCCTTCCTTTCTCCATCCCATGCGTCTTCCTCCCAAGATGGAGCGTGAAAAAGAAATCCCGGGAAACACACAAGACGATTGAATTTCATTTCAACGGAATGATACGCTTCCCACAAATGATAATTATCTCTTGCCGTATCAAGTAGTAGTTGCATATCTCGAAAACTCTTCATCCTGCCTTCTTTAAGTAAGTTAAAATAACGGGCAAATAGCCCCATTTTCATAACTCTCCTCAAAATAGCTTCTTGAACCACACACTGTGGCTCGCTTTCCCCTATGGATAAACCTATGAGCTTATACGCGGCTTTCATTGTGTCTACTTCAAAGACATGCTCATCAATATCATATTCCTTATGTCGCTTGAACAAAGTGCCTGGTAAACACTTTTCAGAAGGAGTAAGATAAATAAGTATTTGCAAAAGAGTGGGATCTATGTGAGCAATTTCCACATGATTAGGTTTTTCATGCTTCCTGATTAGTGAAAACCTCAATATCTGATCACCAAAAGCCATTGTACTTTTTTTCGATAAGCCATAAAGCTTTCCTATATGACGGTAAATAAATGAGTAGAGTTCTGTCATAGGTAAACTGATGATGGCCTGCTCTCCTGGATAAGAAGAAGTCAAAACGGGTGAATAGTGGAGATCTAAAGCAAGGCCTCTTACATACTCCGGGTCCAAGTAAAAGTTATCCACAACAAGAACGGGGTAGCGCTGTCTCCCAACATACTCAATCTTTACATCTGCTGCGGAGTCTTCATTATGCTTAATCCTTTCAGGATCAACTAATAGCATCTTACACCTTAACTAATAGGTCTCTTCAGGAGTTTCCTTCATACTTCATACTAACAGTTTAAAAAAATTATATGAAATACAGGATTTCTAAAGCCTTAGGAAGTCTGCCAAGAATAAGCAAAATGTATACCGCTCTTGAACGGCGTTGTTGCATTAATCAACCACCGAGTTCACCGAGAACACAGAGAGAGGCTAAATTTTCATCCGGCGAATACCATTCTTCAACAACTTTACATTGAAGTTTATAAGAAGACCTCTTCCTCCACCGCGTAGCTTAAGGTAGGAAAGCAATTGAGCTTCATGAACGGGAGCAAGTTCCTTCACGGACTTTATTTCCACAATTACTTGATTCTCTACGATCAAATCCAAACGATAACCACACTCAAGCATTACATCTTTGTAAATGATAGGCATAGACTTTTGCTGTTCCACCTTTAGCCCTCTAATTCTTAGCTCATAACTGAGGCAGGCTTCGTAAGTTGATTCAAGTAAACCCGGTCCCAAGTGACGATGAACTTCGATAGCAGCTCCAATGATATCACTTGTTAAATGGTCTATTTCTTCTTCTACAAAAGGTTGATTTGTAATCTTCAAAATTTCCTCGCAAAGCTTCATAAAAAAATGGAGCAGTTCAAACCTTGTTCTCTATGGCTCAATACTCTAAATTTTGGGCATGGTTCAGAAAGAGGCTTTTTTAGGTAACAAAAAGGGCTGTAGGATCATGCCGTTAGAATATGTCTAATTGCCAAAATTGCGAAGGCTAAATCGAGAAAAGTAAAGCTATGCTTAAGCTACCTGTTCTTGAAGTATTGGAGAGGTGCCACTACCGTGGCACGAAATGTGTATCGTTCATCCCCTGAGCTAAAGCACAGGGCTATTTGGAGACAGAGCCACTACCGTGGCTATTAGGAGTTATCCATAGCCGGCTTATTCAAATTAGCTAATAATGGGATAATTTTATTTCTTTGTTGGAGAGGGGTGTATAGGTAATTTCTTCTTAAGGCCACGGTAGTGGTCTTCCCTCTTGATAGCCCCGTGCTTTAGCTCGGGGATAGGAAAAAAGGGACACCCCACAATTTATTCCAATGACGCAATCCTCACAGCGTTAATGATTCGTTCGGTATTCCACCTTCCCCTAAGGGGTCTTCAGGGATTTCTGACCTCTATCGTCTTGTTAATAG
>JBLFWS010000036.1:0-23642 GCA_047611865.1 Chlamydiales bacterium | reverse complement strand
TAAAACCATAGTGCTTCCCCCCCCCCCCCCCCAGACAAGAGGCTGCTATTTGTTACATGCTCATATTGGATCTCTGCAGAAAGAGGAATGTGGAGAAAACGTACCTCTACCCAAACAAAACGGGGTAGTGTCTTAAAATTAGGGAATGTTTGATTTTGAGAGCATTTTGTAATTTTAATACACGACCTAAATAAGCTTTTTAGAAAAACCTTCATGACAACTCCTCCTAAGCACATTTTTTAAGTAAACGGGAAGAAGAAAAATAGCTGTACTACATAGTAAAATTTTCACCTCGCAAATTCTTGAAATAAGCTCCACAACGTAAATGTCTGACGGGAAGCTCTATCTATATCCCAAAAAAGCTAGGAAGTGAGAGAGTTCAGAGAGATTGTTTACAAACGTCTTTGAATTTCAAAATCTTAGGGAAAGACCAAAGGAATAATTTTATTTATCTTCTCAAGACCTTGAGCTAAATCATTTAAATTCTGTATGATACTACCTTTAAGTTATCACAGGCATCCAATGAAATATTGTGAATCTATTTGGCGTACAAAGCGACGTCCCACCCGCGAAGTAATGGTAGGAAATGTAGGAGTGGGAGGGGATAACCCTGTACGAATCCAGTCAATGACTACTTCTGATACCAGAAACGTGGAAGAGACCGTTGAGCAAATTATCAGACTCGTAGACTCCGGTTGTGATATTGTACGCATAACTGTACAGGGAATGAAGGAAGCTAAAGCCTGTGAACATATAAAAAATTCTTTAATACAGAAGGGCTACACCGTTCCTCTCGTTGCGGATATACACTTTTATCCTCCAGCAGCAATGACAGTAGTGGAGTTCGTAGACAAAGTTCGTGTGAACCCCGGGAATTTTGTAGACAAACGAGCAACTTTCAAATCCTTAGAATATGATGATGAAACTTACCACAAAGAAATTTTAAGAATTGAAGAAAAGTTTGGTCCCCTGGTTGAAAAATGTAAAAAATTCAAAAGAGCTTTAAGAATAGGAACAAATCACGGTTCGCTTTCAGACAGAATTATGAACCGTTATGGGGATACTCCCGAGGGAATGGTAGAGTCTGCCATTGAATTTGCAAACGTTTGTCGGCAGCATGACTTCCATGACTTCATGTTTTCCATGAAAGCTAGCAATACCCGGGTTATGATTTCGGCCTATCGCCTGCTTGCAGAAAAAATGTACTCCCTGGGTTGGGACTACCCCATTCATCTTGGGGTTACCGAAGCTGGAGAGGGTGAAGATGGGCGAGTGAAATCAGCAATCGGCATGGGCTCTCTATTACTTGACGGTCTCGGAGATACCCTAAGGGTTTCCCTAACGGAAGATCCTTGGGAGGAAATCGATCCTTGCCAACGCTTGGTAAAACTAGGCGTCGCTCATAGTAAGGCAATGGGCGTCGAGGCTTTCGTGGAAAAACACCGTGTCAGCACGAGCTATCATAAGCGAGAAAGTGATGTGGCAAGCAACCCTTTACTTCACCGTGATGGAACGGTGGTTGTTGGCTTAAGCCGCAAAGATATTCAATGTGAAGATTTTTTTGTTTCCTTGGGGTGCTTGGCTGATAACGAAGGTCTTATAGAAAAGGGTATCGGAACAGTAGATGCTGTTTTCTTGAAAGAAGAGCTCCTTTTGGGTGAGGAGTTTGAAAAAATTTCCACCTTACAAAGTATTGGAGTTGCAGTTTTCTCGGAATTTTCTTTTCAAGGAGGGCACCGTGTTTTTACTCTTGAAGAGGCACAAAAAAATCAGCTGAACAAAGAAATTAGAAAGCGCTTTGACTTCAATACGGTAAAAACCGAAGAAACTTTTACAGTGATTGTAAATGATGATGAAGAACAATGGGCCAAGCTTTTGAATCTAAAGACCTCTTTGATTTTCTTCTCACCAAAAAAGAATTCGGTACACCAGTCTAGAAAATTCTTTGATTACCTTCAGGAAATAGGTCTAAGGACTCCCGTGCTTTTATCTTTCCATTACTGTGATGAACTCGATGATGTTATGATTCAAGCCGCAGCAGAAATGGGCTCTTTGTTATGTGACGGTTTAGGTGATGGAGTAATGGTGCGTGCTCCCTATGGTAGCGATTTTGCGACTACTCTCTCTTTTAATATTCTTCAAGGATCAAGGCTACGTACTGTTAAAACAGAATTCATTTCATGCCCAAGCTGTGGGCGCACGCTCTTTAATCTTCAAGAAGTAGCGAGTCGGATTCGTGAAAAAACCAGTCACTTACCTGGCGTCAAAATAGCCATCATGGGTTGTATCGTAAATGGGCCTGGCGAAATGGCAGATGCGGATTTTGGTTATGTAGGCTCCCGAACCGATAAGATAGATCTTTATGTAGGTAAAGAATGTGTCGAGAAGAATATTGATTTTGATGAAGCTGATGAAAGGCTCATCGAATTGATAAAGGCACATGGCCGTTGGGAAGAGCCTCAAGAAAAAGAGGTGCTAGAGTTAGGAACCGTTTAGAAAAACCAAGTTATTTCTTAATGGGTCCTTAGCAGGAGTACGGTAAGACCGTACTCCTTAATAAGCTATTGCTTATGCAACCGGTGCGGCAAGAGGGATTCTTGGATTGTTCCACAAAGCGCTGGGCTTGGCATTTTCCCCATATTTTCCTGAAATATAAGCTTTTGCCATTTCTTCAAGTGTGACAATAGGCACATGCGGTGCTTGTCCAGCTTGACCAAACTGTCGCATGCGATCTTCACAAACTTTCTGCATGGCAGATCTTGCAGGCTTCATATATTTGCGTAGGTCAAACTCTTCAGGATTTTGAGTCAGGATAGTACGAATTGCAGCAGTCATGGCTAAGCGGTTGTCGGTATCAACGTTAACTTTTCTTACTCCGGCTTGAATGCCTTTTTGAATTTCTTCAACAGGAACACCGTAGGTTTCGCGAATCTTACCGCCATTGGCATTGATCGTTTGTAAAAGATCTTGAGGTACAGAACTACTTCCGTGCATAACAAGATGACAGTTAGGGATTTTACTGTGAATCTCAAGTATTCTGTCGATCATAAGAACGTCACCAGTAGGTTTCTTGGTGAACTTATACGCTCCATGGCTAGTGCCTATGGCTACTGCTAAGGCGTCTACTCCGGTTCTCTGAACGAAATCAACAGCCTGATCAGGGTCTGTAAGAAGCTGTTCTAGACTCAGCTGTCCTTCTGCTCCGTGTCCATCTTCTTTGTCACCACTCATTGTTTCAATAGAGCCAAGGCAGCCTAGTTCTCCTTCTACGGAAACCCCAACAGCGTGGGCAATGTCAACGACATGTCTGGTCACGGCAACATTATAGTCGTAACTAGCTGGAGTTTTACCATCTTCTTCCAGGGAGCCATCCATCATTACACTGGTAAAGCCCTGTCTGATAGCACTAATACATGTCTCGGGACCATTGCCATGGTCCTGGTGCATGACGATAGGAATCTCTGGGTAGAGTTCTGCGGCAGCTAACATTAGGTGTCGCAGGAAGTTGTCGTTTGTATAGGAGCGTGCACCACGGCTGGCCTGTACAATAACAGGACTATTTGTGGCACGGGCAGCTTCCATAATAGCTTGAATCTGCTCCATATTATTTACGTTTAAAGCAACGACACCATAATTGGAACTTGCTGCATGATCTAGTAAAGGTCTCATAGGAATTAGGGGCATTATCGCACTCCTTGTATAAAATTTCTTAAGTACACAACCCATTATGTCGATTGTAAGATCATGCAGCATAAACGAAGTGTGAGTTAACGCAAAATAGAAAGCATTTTTTAAATGTTGAAACTATGAGATAATAAGAACGAAGTGGTGAACCTTAAGGATGCGTGAAATATGATAGAGCACCCTTACACTAATAGACTTATCAATGAAAAGTCTCCCCACCTCTTGCATCATGCCCACAATCCAGTAGACTGGTTTCCCTGGGGAGAAGATGCATTTGAGGCCGCTAGAAAGCAAGAAAAACCAATTTTTCTTTCTATTGGTTATGCGACTTGTCATTGGTGTCATATGATGGAAAAGCAATGTTTCAATAATATTGAAATTGCGAACCTTATAAACGAATCTTTCGTTTGTATTAAGGTTGACCGTGAGGAACTTCCTGAGGTTGACGCGATTTATATGGACTTTGCTCAAACAATGATGGCAGGAGTTGTCGGCTGGCCTCTCAATGTAGTGCTAACTCCAGACTTAAAGCCTTTTTATGCAATGACTTACTTTCCTGAGGATGGTTCACTTGGGCCTCTTGGGATGGGGCAGATGATACTGAATATTAAAGCCATGTGGGATGGGGAGGAGCGTCAGAATGTGAGTCTCCAAGCCGAACGAATTGTCGAGACATTCGAAAATAGTCAGTTCGCTCAAGGAGCGGAAATGCCGGATTCTTTGCATTCAGTAAATACGGCAGAACTTCTCTTTCGCCTCGCGGACCCCATTTATGGTGGAATTAAAGGCATGCCCAAATTCCCCGTTGTGTGTCAAATATGCTTTATGTTGCGCTATGTTTTCGAAACGAGAGATGCCCGTGCTTTGTTCTATGCTGATAAAAGCATGGAAATGATGCAGCGAGGAGGGATTCACGATCATCTTGGAGGTGGTTTTGCAAGATACACCTCAGATGAAAGGTGGATGGTTCCTCATTTCGAAAAAATGCTTTATGACAATGCTCTTATTGTCAGAGCCACCTTGGAAATGTGGCAGCTGACTAAAAAACCGCATTATAGAAAGTTAAGTGAAGATGTTATCTCCTACCTTATTTCTAACCTCGAGCATAAAAATGGTGGATTCTATAGCGCAGAGGATGCTGATCTGGAGGGTAAGGAAGGATACTACTACACATGGACTTACGAAGAAGTAGCCAATATACTGGGATTTGATAATTGTACTTTGTTTTGCGAATATTACGATATCACTCGTGATGGAAATTTCGAGGGGCGGAATGTTATCAACGCTCCCTATTCTCTAGAAGAATACGCTGAATTAAAGGAAATGGAGGAAGATGAGCTGGCCCTGCACTTTGAAACTCAAAGACGTATTCTTCTTGAAGCTAGAAAAAAACGATCTAAGCCTTTCCGTGATGAAAAGATAATTTCTTCATGGAATGGTCTCACCATAAACGCTCTGGCAGAGTCGGCAAGGATTCTGCAGGATAACAGATCACTTGAAGCGGCTAAAAAAGCAGCACGATTTGTTAAATCACACCTATGGGTTGACGGTCGGTTTCTTAGGAGATGGTGTGATGGAGAAGCACGTTTTGATGCTACCCTCGAAGATTATGCTTTTATGATCCAGGGGCTCCTTACTTTGTTTGAAGTAGATGGAGATGCAGGGTGGCTGGCATGGGCAATGCAGCTGACAGCTGTTCTGGAGAATTCTTTTAAAGAACATGAGGGGGCATTTTTTTCCACAGATGGTTCAGACTCAAGCCTTCTTATTAATAGATGTGAATTCGTTGACGGTGCTATCCCATCAGGTAACGCAGCACATTGTGAAAACCTTTTGAGGCTATACCAGTTTACTGGAGAATTGCGATACCTTGAACATGCAGAAGATATTTTACGTGCTGCAAAAGAATACCTCGATGGCTTTAACCCAAGCTATTGTTATCATTTAATTGTCTTACAGTGGTACCTCAGTGAAAAAACAGTAGAAATTGTTATTGCTTTGAATCAAGATGATGAACATAAAGTAGAAATTCAGTGTGCCTTAGCAGAGCATTTTATCCCCTACAAAGTGGTAATTTGGCGTAGAGAAGATGATGAGCATCTTTTTGAACTTTTACCATTTGTTAGGAACCAAAGGTCCCGGGATGGAAAAACTACTGTTTATATCTGCCAGGGTGGGCAGGGAGCACTTCCGATGACGAATCTATCCGAAATCTTAGCCAAATTCAAAGAACTCTAAGAGGGTATTTGCAAATTAAGGAATACCTGATTATGCTCCCGAAATGAGTGGGTTGATAATTAGAGGGGTACCAACAGCACATTCTTTTATTGGAATTTGCTAAACTCTTAACATACACGATATTACGATGACTGAAAACGAGACATTACGAGAAATTCATGAGAACAAGGATTTCGCAAAGCTTAAGCCGTTTTGCGAGCCGTCTACCTGGGACCCTTTATCCCTTAAGGAAAGAGAGCGTCTCGGTCTTCTCCTAGTTATGTGGGGAGAAAAGCTTTTGAAAAAAGGGGATAACGAAGCCCTTGATATTCTTAAGCTTGTTTCAAAAGCAGCTCCGTATAGCGTTGACGTACTCTATCGCCTGGGTATGTGTTGGTATAACTATGCAAAAAAACGTTTTAATTCCAAAAGCTTGAGACAGGCTGAGCATGCTTTTAAGAAAGTTCTTCAACTTAATCCTTTTAACTTCGATGCAAGTTTTCACCTAGCCAATGTTCACTTATATTTGGGAATCACTCATCAGACTCCTGAACTTTTCCGCAAAGCTTACGAAAAATATGAAAAGTCCTTAGAACTGTGTCCTGAGGATGTCGACCCAAAAAAACGTGCCGATCTTATGTGGCAATGGGGACGTTGCTGCTGCTTTCTTGGCAAGTTTTCTGGTGAGGCATGTGACTTCCGAGAAGCGATATCTAAGTTCGAGCAAGTTAATGAAGAAAACAGTCCTTCACCACTTTTTTGGAATGATTACGGTAATGCCCTCGTAGAAATGGGAAGCCTTATTAGTAGGGTGGAACTTTTCGAAAAAGCCTTGGGATTTTATGGCAAATGTGTGGTAAGAGCTCCTGACCTCTTCGAAGGGTGGCTCAATGTAGCTTGTACGGCACAAAAAATGTATCACTTCACTTTGAAAAATGAATACATCACAAAATCTCACGAAGCCTTTGTCAAAGCTTCTAAAATTGATTCTAGTAATCTTAGTTTATGGTTGAAATGGGGAGAGCTATTTCTGACTGTAGGGAAAATTAAAAGAAGTCGACAGTGGATAAAAGAAAGCCTCAACAAATTTCAAAAAGCTGATGAGTGTGAAAAGGAGCACCCTAGTGTCCTGAACCGCTGGGGAGAGGCTCTTCTAATTTTGGGAGAAAGCTCAAAAGATTTGAAGCTCCTCAAAGAAGCAGAGGCTAAAATTCTTAATAGCCTAGCTGTTGCTCCGGAAAATCCCGATACATGGTACGCCTATGGTACATGTTTGAATGAACTTGGTGGCTACTTTGGACATGAAGAATACTACAGTGATGCAGTGGAGAAGTTTCAATATGGTCTTTCTCTCAATAAAAACCATCCCCTCCTGTGGTATGGCTTGGGCATGTCTTACTTTTCATTGGCAGAAGTTTATGAAGATGTCTTTCTTCTCGAAAGATCTATTGGATGCTTTGCTAAGGTAGAGGAACTCGAGGTCTCTTTTACCCAACTCTGGAAAGACTGGGGGGTAGCCCTTATGAAAATGTGTGAGGCTACAGGAGAACAAGAATATATTGAAGCTGCTATTGGCACGTTCGAAAAAAACCCACATCTGGCAAATAATGGGAATGTAGATATTGAGTGTTTATATCATTATGGATGTGCCTTTGACATTCTTGGTGACTTTACCGATGAGGAAGCTCACTACGAACGTGCAGTTCAAGTTTTATCTAATGTTCTAACTCTTGATCCAAGTTATTCTAATGCTCGATATAATCTTGCTTTGGCATTGTCTCACATGGGTGAGGCTGGAGGCTCTCAGGAATGTTACCAGAAAGCTAATGAATATTATCATAGTATTGTCCTGAAAGATCAGGAAGATGAGATGGCATGGAACGAGTGGGGATTATCCCTGCTGAATCAAGCGCATTTGTTTTTTGATGATACCGACACAGATGAGTTTGCCGTTCTCTGTCAAGATGCGGAAAATAAACTCAGGCATGCAGCGGCTCTCGGGAATTTACATTCCTTTTACCCTCTGGCCTGTTTACATTCTATCAACGGCCACTATGATGCGGCTATGCAGTTCATTGAACGGGCAGATCATCATGACGCTTTGCCATCAATGAAAGACCTGATGGATGATGAATGGCTTGATGGGTTACGTACTACGGAGCGTTTTCGTAATTTTGTCAGCTATCTCACTAGCAAAACTGGAGAAGAAGACGAGCGTTAATTTTTCCTAGAACCCCTTAGAGAGGGATTAGTCGCTCTAAAACTCATTTGCTGTCTGACTTTAGAAAAGGATTCTTAGAGCATAATACACTAAATGGGTGTCCAGAGGGCTGGCCCTTTGGTGGGGTTTGGGGTGAAACCCCTTTTTTTTTCAGAGGGGAACGAACATCCCGCTGACGAGACGTGCGATGATGATGTACATTATTGTGGAGAGAACGTCGTTAAAGGCTGTGACTATTGGGCCGGCGGCTATGGCGGGATCTACTCCTAGTCGAGCGAAAAAGAGGGGGGCTAGGACTCCTAGGGTGGATGCTGTGATACACGCTCCAAATATCCCTGTTCCGACGATGCCAGCTACAACGACTGCTGAAGGGCCATTTTCGTGAATGCCTAGTATGTTGAATGAGTGTACGAGTACGGCTCCTAGAAGTCCGAAGACTATTCCGGTGCATACTCCAAGTATCATTTCCTTTTTGACGGCTTCCAGCCTTGTTCCTGCAGATAGTAGTCCTGTGGCCATGCTGCGCACTAGAACAGTGCTGCACTGTACGCCCACGTTTCCGGACATTCCCGTTACCAGAGGAACTACAAAAAGGAATGAGGTAAACCAGGCTTCATTGGCTTGTTCAGCATAAGACATAGCTGTAACGCTGACAAGACCTGCTAGTAGGGTGACAATAAGCCAGGGAGCCCTTGAGAGAAATTTCTTTATGGTGAGTTCTTCTTCACCAACATCTTCAGCGGTACCGGCTAGGCGAGCAAAGGTAGCATCGGTAATTTCTTCGATGGCTTCCACAACATCTTCATAGGTGATAACCCCTAAAAGGAAGTTACTCTGATTTACGACAGGCAATGCTGGGATTTTGTAACGCTCTACCATATCAACCACCTCATCACGGGACACATCAGGGGTGATTTTATGCAAAATGGGACGCATAACTTGACGCAAGGGGACATAGGGGGGGTTGATTATAAGGTTACGTGCAGGCACATGACCCTGGAGCTCTCCGTCTTTATTTAGGACGAATATGCGTCTGGTAAGGTCAATTCCGGGGTTGTCGCGAATCTGTGCAGCGGCTTCACCAATAGTAGCTTCCATCTCAAAAGCAAAGAATTCATTACTCATCAGGCGACCGGCACTATATTGGCTGTGCTTTTTAAGATCGCTGATGTAAGAGGCCTTTTTAGGCTCCATGAGGGCTAAGATACGGGCTACGCGCCTTTCAGGAATGTCTTCCAGCATCCACACACCCTCATCAGGGGGTGCCCACTCGATAAGATCCGCAATTTCATCATCTTCCAGGCTGCGGAAGATTACAGAGCGGGTGTTCTTATTGGTGTTAGCCATAAACTCTGTTTTGGCCTCAAGATCAGGGAGATTCTCATAGAGTATGGGGCGAGCGCTAAAGGGGAGACGGGATGCTGCATAGGCTAAGTCAATGGGGGTGTGTTCACTGGCTATTTTAGCCACTTCGTGGAGACGTATCATTGCAGTAGGCTTATGAAGAGCTTCTTCAAGCTTTTCATTAAGCATATCGTCAAGTTGACTCGTTTTTGAGTCCATTAAATTTCCGGTGGAGGGTTGAGATTCTTCAGCTTGTATTCGCTCTTCTATCTCATCGTGACTTGTTGTGTCCACGGGTAGCCTCCTCAAAAGTAACGAGGGGGTTCGTAAGGTTCTGTTCTTTAATCTACTGCAAGAGAGGCATGAGTATACTTAAAAAGTATTATGGAATCAAGAGAAGAGTATTGTTTTTTTCTGAATATAAGATTTAAGAGGGCTTGAATTTAATAACTAACAAGAATATAATATTTTCTAGTTATATTAGAAAAACAATTTAAATAAGAACAGTCAGGGCCTATGTACACATCAAGTAAAATCCGTAATGTAGCGATTATTGCTCATATTGATCATGGAAAAACAACTCTTCTTGATAGCCTTTTACGGCAGTCAGAGGTGTTCCGAGAGAATGAAGTCATCCCCGAAAGAGTCATGGATTCTTATGACCAGGAGAAAGAGCGGGGAATTACCATTTTCTCCAAACACACCTCTTTACATTTCGGTGAGTATAAAATTAATTTGATAGATACACCTGGACACGCGGACTTTTCCGGTGAGGTAGAGCGAGTTTTGGGAATGGTTAATTCAGTTCTCCTACTTGTAGATGCCCAGGAAGGCCCAATGCCTCAGACGCGTTTTGTGTTATCCAAAGCCCTGCAGATGGGACTCCGTCCAATCGTAGTTATGAACAAAATTGATAGGCCCCACGCAGATCCTGACAGAGTATTGAATGAAACATTTGATCTCTTTACTGAGCTCGGTGCTACTGATGAGCAGTTAGATTTCGCCTATTGTTATGGCTCAGGACTTGCAGGTTTCGCTATGAGAGAACTCGATGATGAGCGAGTGGATATGCGTCCTATGTTTGAGCTGATCGTTGAGGCTGTTCCAGCCCCAGAAGGAGATGATGACGCTCCTTTCGTTATGCAAGCGGCAAGTATCGTCTATGACGATTTTGTAGGCAGACAGGCTTGTGGCCGTATTCTGGGCGGAAGCATTAAGAAAGGTCAAGTAATCCAGCATATCTCCAAAGATGGAGAGGTCACTAATAAGCGTATTACTCGTGTTGAGGGATACCTTGGCTTGCAAAAGATTGAAATGGATGTGGCAGGAGTTGGAGATATCGTCAGTTTGTCGGGTATTGAAGATGTGATGATCGGTGATACAATCTGTGATCCAGAGAACAAAAAAGTCCTCGAACCTATTGTTATTGACGAGCCAACGGTTTCCGTTGATTTCATGGTAAATTCCGGTCCATTGGCTGGTCGTGATGGGAAACACATCACAATGGGGAAAATACGTGAGCGTCTCACCCGAGAAAAGCGTGCTAACGTATCTCTGAACATTGAGTTGGAGAATTCCATTACAGAAAAAGTAACTGTTGCAGGCCGTGGTGAACTTCACCTCGCCGTTTTGATCGAAGCTATGCGAAGAGAAGGCTATGAAATGACTATTTCTAAGCCTAAGGTTGTCATCAAAGTGATTGATGGAGTGAAGAATGAGCCTATCGAGCGTGTGCATATTGAAGTTCCTGAAGAATTCTCAGGTACGGTAATTGAAGAACTGTCACGACGTAAAGGTGAGCTTCAGGCTCTCAGTACAAATGAGCACGGCATTAGCAAAATGGAGTTCCTTCTCCCCACCCGTGGTCTAATGGGATATCGTAGTGAGTTTCTAACCGCGACAAAGGGTCTTGGAATCCTGACATCGATATTTGATACTTTTGCTCCTTGGAGAGGCGCTATTACCGGTCGTAAAAGGGGTGTTCTGGTATCTATGTCTGATGGACAGGTAAACTCGTTTGCCTGCTTTAACCTTCAGGCAAGAGGTACTATGTTTGTTGAACCAGGTGACGCTGCCTATGAAGGCCTCGTTGTCGGTGAAAATAGCCGGGAAAATGATATGGTAGTGAATATCGTAAAAGGAAAGGCGATGTCAAACGTCCGAGCTTCAGGTAAAGACGAAGCCATAATCCTTACTCCTCCAAGAAAACTCTCTCTGGAAGAGGCTATTGACTTCATCGAAAACGATGAACTTGTAGAGGTTACTCCACGAATTATTCGCGTTAGAAAGACTCAGCTTGATGAAAATGACCGTAAAAGGACTTCAAGAGTAGTAGCGAAAGTCTAAAAAGAGCTTAAAATTAGGCCTAAAAAGCTTTAAATGGCTTTAAAAGTCCTAATAGTGATAAAAGCCCGGTTTTACCGGGCTTTTTTTGTGTTTATTCACAGCCAACAGTTTTCTTAACAAATATACATAATTAAATTTAAGTAAGTTTTACTGATCCTTAATAAAACTTACGAATTCATGTGATAACATAGGGGTATTAAATAAAAAATAGGCGAGGTAGACTTATGGACAGTATGAATGTAATAGGGGCTTTGTTCGAAAGATCAGTATCTAGTTATTTAGGTTCCATAGTAGTTAATAAGGTATCAGTTACCTGTACGGTAAATGATGAGACAGCATGTCTTGTATTTTCAGCTCCAATATATTCATCTACTCAATTAAGTGAGGCTATTCGCCAGCAGGCTTCGGTTGAGGTCGTTTTAGGTGCAGGTCTTCCTAGGGCTACAGCCTCTATTGTCGATGAAGAGCAAGCTGTTTATCTAAGCTTTGAAGAGCCCCTCGATCAACTCAATTACGCACGGTTTACTGAACTCCTAGACGAGTTTTCCTGGCTTTCCAAGGAATGGGCAGATCTTTTTGATGAAGAACCCTTCAGCGAGCTTACTTTCGCATATATTAATAAGTTTTAATCACTCTCAGAATTACCAAAACTCTGTATGTGCCTTTGCAGGTCCTCGGCAGATTTGATATTAAGTCTTTCGAGGTCCTCTGTGTTTTTCACTCCAGAGGCAATAATTTCTTCCCAACTGACATCAACGGAATCTAGTTTCTCTAATGTGATTCCTGCATTAATTAGGGCATCCTTTACTTGATTGTATAGATTCCAAGTTTGGTTTCTGTCAGCATAAACGGCTTCGATTTCTGAAAACATGGGGCTGTGTGAACCATCATTTTGACATCTTTGGAGTTTGGATTGTAGAATATGAGCTAAGCTGTCGGCCTGAGATGCATTTAAATCCTGCATGATATTTCTGATTTGCTTAACGCATACTTGAATATTGCTCACAGAGTTTTTTCTAAGTTTTAATGGGTGTATACCCCATCCGGCTTGGGCGAAGGCTAAGAGCACCTCCATTTTGGGAAGAAGATCCTGAACCTTTTTTTTCAGGCCAGAGCATTTACTTATTAACTTATGAAGGGAGCTAGAGAGTTCTTGTCCTTTTGATAGAGTGTTGTTTTCTGGGTTAAAGTTGCGAATTTCTTTTTTCGACCAGGAAAAAAGCTTTTGCAGCTGAGTGTTCTCTTCTTTTAATATGGCCCATGTGAGGAGGTAATCGGGTGATTGGAGTTGGAGGCATTTATTGAAAATCTCAGCTGATTCCTGCGGTATAGAAGAGATAACTTCCCTTCTCTGCCGAGTGCTTAAATTTTCAAGAAAGTCAATAAGTTTGCGGGGGATGAGTACGCCAGTGCCTATTCTCAACTGCTCATAACTCATCATATGAAGGAAGCTTTTGAGCTGTTCGCGTATCTCGTTGTCCATCATAATTATTGCAATCTCAGCAGGAGTGGCAACAGAGATGAACTCTCTTACAATATCTGAATTATCGTAAGGTAAGTTCTTAAAAGGAGTGGTAAAAAACTCTTTATGATAATCTGGCATACATTCAATGGCGGCTTTTAACTGACGTAAACTCATAAGATTGAGGCAGTCCTTGAGTAATTTTCCGTCGAGTTCTGAAATACCTGCTCGGATTTGATCTACACTCATATGTCTGATCAGGAGTTGGGTGTCGTGTTCTCCTATTGATCCAAGCCCATTTTTTATTTGTTCAGGAGAGGTATAAGGAAGTAGAGGGATAATTTGGTGAATGGAAAGGCAGTCGACAAAATCATGGAAGTCGTCAGCAGGAACAAAAGCTACGGTAAGTTTAAGTAACTCTGGGGAAAAGTCAGGTGCCACGCTTATAATCTTTTCATATAGGGTCTCATCAGATAATGCTGCAGCAAGATCAAAAGGAGCCAAAGGCTCATTTATGAAGTCTTTGTCAGTATAATTTCTTAAGTGTCCAATAATTTTTTCTCTAGCTTGAAAATTTAGTGATCTGGTGAAACTTTTGATTGTATCAGGGGCAAGGACTAAACAGGCAAAGTCTCTTTGTTGTGGTGACATGGAGCCTAAAGCATATGGGTGGTATGAGGGGGGGAGTTTCTCTAAGATAAGTTTAACGGCCTCACGACTTGTGAAGGTGCAAACGGAGGCTTTAATTTGCTGGCTGCTTAAGTGGGGGAGAGTTTCACTAAGTTGTTCTTCACTCATAGCATCCAGGAAATGATTAAATTGAATTTTCCAATCAGAGCCTCGTTGAAGGGTTGTGTATGTTGTGCAAAGATCTTTAAGCTGTGTAGGGTGAATATCAGGAATAATGGAAAATTGTTCTTCCAGCGGAAGTGAGGTAAAAGCGGACTGTCTTTGAAGGGGAGACATGAGGTTTATGGCGTCGTAGAGAAGTTCTGAATCACAGAGTGGGATAAAATGTGTGAGGTGGTCAGGGTGGCAGGAAAGGAGAAAATCCTGTTTTTTTGTCGGGGAAATGCTAGCGAGTATGTCTCTTGCTGTAACAGGGTTTATTTCCTGTTGGAAAAAGTTAGGGGGGGGCTGCTTGCTCGCTTGTGTTCTCTTTGCTGGAGGTGCAAGTAGATCCTTCGGCTCAATTGAGGGCTCCAAGGGTCGCTTTCTAGTTTCAGGGGGAGCATCAATTGCCATAGTAGCGGATTCTTGGGCTAGGCTTTCATTGTTTGCAAAGGCAGGGGGAGTAATATAGCTACTAAAAGAGTTTATAGACATCTTAGGCTCCTGGAAAATTAATGCATTAGATCAGTGCTCTATCAAGCTTAATTTTTGGGGTGTCTTCACCAATCTTTTTCCGCCTGACAAAGCATGGAGATCTCACTAACATACCTATGTTTACTTCGATCTCCATGCTTCGCCAGACGTAAAAATTTCGGTAAATCAACCCCCAATCTTAAGTTTGACAGAGCACTAGTAACCAGTGAATAATGCCAGTTTACCGGATTTTAATAACGGAAAATATTACGGCTTAAACTATGATGAAGTTTAAACTTTTGTTAGGCGGACAAATTTCCTATGGCGGAGATCCTTTCTAAACCCAAAGAGATACTAGAGCTTTTTTTCGTGGGAACTCTTGTAAGAGCTCGTAATCTTGTAGAGAATTGCAAAGTCTTTGTGCGTTATTATCGCAATTTTCAGTTTTTCAAAATCGACTTTTTGATGTTCTTACTGTATTTTTTCAGGGGTCCTTTTCATATCAGTAAATGTTTTCTTTTAGATAAAGGAGAAGAGGATATTTACGACTATGGAGAAACACCTCTAACTACGTTGGAAAATATCGCAAAAGAATCAGAATGCTCTTCTAGTGATACTTTATTCGAGCTTGGCTGTGGGAGAGGGAAAACAGCATTTTGGTTGAACTGCTTCACTGGATGTAAAGTAGTAGGTATTGAAATTATTCCCACATTCATCGAAAAAGCCAGATTCATAAAATCGTGGTTTAAAGTAGACGGAGTGGAGTTTAGAAACGAAGATATACTTTCAACGGATTATTCTGGTGCCACGATGCTTTATCTCTACGGCACTACAATGGAAAAGGAAACAATTGTTGCTTTGATTGAGAAGTTTAAGAGTTTGCCTAAGGGCACAAAGATCATGACGGTGAGCTTCCCTCTCTCAGACTACACAGCCGAAGCTCTGTTCCGTACAGAAAAAATCTTCACCGTAACATTCAACTGGGGCGACAGTAACGTTTTCTTGCAAACGAAGCTGTGATTATACTAATGCTGAGGAGACTTGGGAATCGCCATAGCTTTGGGCTATGATGCCTTTGAATTTTCTTATTGCTAGATTTAATTGAGGTTTTTCTGCAATCCCTAATTGTAATCCACTTTCGAGACGACTCTTTTCTGTTTCGATGAGCTGAACTTTCTCCTTGAGACGAGCGATCTTATCAGCATTTTCTGTCTTCATCTCATCTGGCATTTCAGGTTGAGGGTGCGAGTGGTCATAAATAGTGTGACCTACCCAGTGAATGATAAATGCGCTTATTACTCCAACTGGGGCTCCGAAAGCCAGGAAGCCTAGGGCCGTTAGTGCAACATCGTGGGTTAAGACGGCAATAACGGAAAGTGTACCAGCAGCGGCAATTTCGGGACGGGTAGCGAGAAAAGTAGCTGCAAAGGAAAAAATAGCACCTACGCCATTAGAAGCAGCAGTGATATATTTTCTTTCGTTAGTATTTTTTTTCTCTGCCCATTTGTTTTGATTTTGTTCAAATTGGGTGCGTATTGTATTGATTCCGCCTTGTTGATCCGTTTCATTGATATCCAGATTCGAAAGAAATTGGCATAGTTCAGCGTTATCTTGAAGGGGGATAGATCTTGCGTACATGTCTGCTGATGCTATGGTCATTTAACTTCTCCGTTTGAAGTGGGCGAGAAAATTTGAAAGGCAAGGTGAAAATTGCCACCTTGCCTTTGCTAAGAAAGGCTGGATTAACTTCCGAGAATTGTTCTGGAAATTTCTTTGTTTGTTCTCAAGAGTTCTTCTAAAAGACTGAAAGACTTATCGGAGGCTTGACTTAACTCACCTTTAAATTGGTACATCCTGTCTCCGCGAATTCTAAGCTCATCAGAGTTCATTTGGGCTTGGCTGGAAATGGTATCCTGGTATTTAGGAAAGTAATCAGAGGCTACTTTGTAGACACCGGAAAGTGCTGAGGTTCCAGCCGCCATTTTTCCTTCACCGCGAATAATGTTACATACTTGGCTGAATGATTTAGCTTCGCCAAGTTTGCTGGTCTGTGTGCATTGCGCCGCGATTGTGAAGATGGAAGAGGATACTGCTAGAGCAAAACCGTATTTTGCCAGACGTCTTTTTGCGACAAGGCTAGTTTCATTCTCTTTGATTTTCTTGATTTCGTATGTGCGGGAGCCTTCTTCGGCTTCTCTGCTCCAGCTTTTCAAAGTTCTTTCAATTTCAGCGAAGGTTTCTGCTACCTGAGCGAGTTTATTGTCTTCGATATGCCGCTTAGCAGAGGCTATTGATAATTCTGACATGGTTGTCTCCTTTTACCTTACTAATAGGGCTTTGGAAAGCTTGTCACTATCATCCTGAATTTGGGATGTGTGCGAGGCAAGTCTTTCGAGCATTCTTAAGTATTCTTTAATTTTATCTTGTTCTTCTGAACTATCCCTTCTCATCATCGTAAGTTGATTGTTAAGGACATCAGAGTCCGCTTCAAGATTCGTGATTTGGGATTTATTGTATTCTTGGCCTGCATGAGAAACGTTTTCCATAGCATAGGCTCCGATTCTTACAGCATTAAGGCCTGCACTTACAGTCTTTCCTGCCAGGGCGCTTCCAGCTCCCAGGGCAAAAGAAACCAGACTGAAGGCTACGTCTACAGTGGATTCATTGGCACCAGTGATTTGGGAAACACCTTTGCTGAAAAAACCACCAGCTAGCTGGTTAAGCAAAGTAAAAGCTCCGGCTGAAACAACTAGTGCGCCAGCAGCACCAACTCCCAAGGAGATTCCGGCTGCAATTGTGGCAGTAGAACTAAGGTATCCGCCAACATTTAGAAGGGCATCCCAAGTTTTGTTGTTGTCGAGTTTTTTCGAAGATTCCAGATACGTTGCTAAAAGTTCCTGATGGATCTTTTGGTACTTTTCTTGTTCGGTAGTAAGAAAGTCTTGGCTATTTTCAATCCGGCTTCTGACAAACTGCTGCTGCAGAAATAAGAAGTCGCCAACAGCTTGACTTAGATTGAACTCAATAGGGGGAACTAGTCTGGGGCGGGTATCTACTTCCTGGAAAAGAGCAGGTTCTACCGCTGAAATGGCTTGCGTGTCTTTAACAGCAAGGTAACCTTTGGGTAGTATCAGGTCCAGAACAGGGTCTTTGGCGGACTCCTTCAGAGGAACTTCTGTTTCAAAGCCTTCCATTGCTGACAACTCAGGCCATAATGGATGTAAATGGGCTTGTACGGGGGCTATGTACATCTGGTTCATAACTAGACTTTCTCCTCTACAGTCTCATTCCATATTTTCTTCATAACGGCAAGCCGCTCCAAAATTGGAGTATTGTCACCTTTTGCGCGGCTAGCACGCTCTTCTGCCATCTCTATTGCTTTAAGAGCCTCTTCGGGTTTTCTTAAGGCAAGATAAGATTCTGCTGCATGCAGGTGGGGGGTAGGATCGTCGATATCAATGATTGCAGCAGCGGCGTAAGCTTTTAGGGCTCCGTCGAAATCCTTGTGGACTTGCCTGGCAGCACCAAGACCAATCCAGTGCTTCTTATCGAAAGGGGCGATAGAGGCAAGCATGCTGAAAGTGCAAATGGCATCTTCGTAATGTGCATTTTGGTAGAACTGGTAAGCTATTGAATACAAAGCATCTACACCGTTTTCCGTAAGGGAATCCGGGCCATAAGAAATATCCTTATCGCAGCCATCTCGCTGCGACTGTTCTACAAAACGTAAATCCATCATATTTTATGAAAATCCATCCAAAAGAGCGGAACAGGCTCCACTCAAGGATAAAGATTACCTTTGCAACATAAATTTTTTCGTTTCGTCTGCTTTACTTGCTATAGTTTTAAGCAGCATGTACAGGTTGCTGATGTGGTCCACCATTTTTCTGATTCTGTACTCGTCTTTGTTGTTCAGGTTGTTCAGTTTGTCAACTGTACCTTTGATACCTTCAATACAAGCACTAGCTTGGGCAGCTGGCCATACATATCCAGCAGGAAGTGTAGTACCCAGTTCTCTGGCAAGGTCGATAAGCTTTTTGACTTCTTCATTGGCAGACCAGTCCATGTCGCCACCGGCAAGTCTGATGTTTTGTGAGAGAGTCTCAAGTTCTTGTAGAAGCTTGGTACGCTGATTGGTTTCTTCAAGCTGCTGTTGAACCTGGTCTTCAGTAAACTTAATTAATGGACTCAGAACGGACTCAGCATGAGCTTCAATGGAAAGGTTTTTATAGTCTGTCACGGCTGCTGCTGCAGTTTGTGCGACTTCACTTATTTCAGGCATAACGTACCTCACATACAAGAGATTTTAAACTATTTAATATTAGTTAGACTACTGGGTAAGTCATATAAAAGTTTTTATTTCAACAAACTTTCTTACAGTCTCCAAAACATATAGGAAACAACAATATTTGCAAATATATCAAATGCAAAATACTTGTTTAGGCTTCTTTTAGGGGCTGATTGTCGTTTGATTTATCGTAATACGCTTATTGCGTGCTCACTGTGGTGGAGCGTAGATCGAGGAGTAAAAATTAGATTTCCTTATTAAGAAGTATATTATAACTAATCTGTAGCTATGTTATCAATAGAATTTACTATGTGCTTGGTAATTAAATTAATAACTTGCATAAATGCATTTAGTTTTAAAATTAATATATATATGATCTAGCTTGAAAGGGTAGGTTTTTTTTAAAAAAAACTAGTGCAGCAGACAAAGTGCTTTTTATTTTATTTTGTCTCTGTGTCCCCGCGACTCCACACCTCTGCGCCCCATAAACAAAGTAATTATTTTAATAGTGGCTAATCAAGGTGCTTTGGAATTGTAAAATATAATAAAAAATGGCAAGATACTCTCATCTTAATTTGTATTATAATTGGGTGAGTCGGGTTTCTTATTAGAAGTCAGCTCATTCATCAATCAATTTATTGTAAGGACATCAAAGATCATGGAAAGAGAATCCTGGAAGTCGCGACTAGGCTTTGTATTCGCGGCTGTGGGCTCTGCTGTTGGTCTGGCGAACATTTGGAAATTTCCTTATATCGTTGGTCAAAATGGTGGCGCCGCTTTCATCGCTGTCTATCTCATTTGCCTCTTGTTAATCGGTTTTCCTGTCCTGGTAGCTGAAATCATGCTAGGAAGAAAAACTCGTAAAAATCCCTATGGTGCTTTGAGCCAAGTGGGGAGCGGGCCCATGTCAAAGATAGCTGGAGGAATGATTCTTTTAACCGGTTTTGTTGTCAGCTCGTTTTACAGTGTTGTCGCTGGGTGGATCCTTGGCTATGTCGCTGAAGCGGCATTGGGGAACTTATCCTATTTCGGGGATCTTGATGCTTCCTCACGACATTTTTCTGGACTGGTAGGTTCGGCATGGTGGACCCTGTCTTTTCATGCTTTATTTATGTTCATTTGTGTGATTGTTCTTTCTGGTGGAGTGCGTAAGGGGATCGAAAAGGGAACCACATACCTGATGCCCATTTTAATGGTTGTTCTCGTAGGTTTGGTGATAAAGGGTCTTAGCTTGCCAAATGCCAGCGAGGGATTGCGATTTTTACTTTCTCCTAACTGGTCTCTTTTGACACCAGCTGCCATTATTACAGCACTTGGGCATTCGTTTTTTACTTTAAGCCTTGGGCAGGGAACGATGATCACGTACGGAAGTTACCTTCCAGAAGATGAAAATATTCCCAAGTCATGTTTGCCTATTGCACTCTTAGACACTCTTGTGTCACTCATGATGGCGGTAGCTGTTTTTACGATTGCATTTTCAGCGGGAATGGAGCCAGACGCTGGTCCTGCGCTGATATTCCATACTCTACCTTATGTGTTTGGTCAAATTCCTGGTGGTTACCTGGCTGCAATTTTCTTTTTCCTACTCGTTGTACTTGCAGCATTGACATCTGAAATTTCAGCGATGGAACCCATGATTGCTTACCTTTCTGATGAAAAGGGGTGGGCTAGAAAGAAGGCCGTTTGTGTAACGGGCTTGTTTGCTTTTCTTTTTGGAATTCCCAGTGCGTTATCTATGGGCTTACTCAGTGAGTATACCTTGTTCGGTATGACTTTTCTCGAAGCGGCAGATTTTCTGTGTACGAGCGTGTTAATTCCCATAGGTGGTTTTGTCGCTGTTGTGACGATTGGCTGGGGATGGGGAAAAGAGATTGCTTTGGAACACCTGAAAAAGGGAGCTTCTGATCTTTTCCAAAGGTATGGATGGCTAGACAATTATTTTTGGTTTTGCTTTAAATACAGCGCTCCGTTTTTAATTGTATTTGTTTTCCTTCAGGCCTTGGGAGTCTTATAAACCAGGCGCGGCTTTTTTTCTTTCAGAACTGGAAAGAAAGAAGGCCCTTGGTTTTTGATTCTCGTTATTTTGCGAGAGACGAATGACAGAAAGTTACATCGAAACATCCCTGAGTCAAAGTGATTCAGTCTTTGAGATACCGTTGCGGCCCCAGACATTAGATGATTTTGAGGGACAGCAAAACGTGCGCGAACGCCTTGAAGTTCTTATTGGGGCAGCGACACAGCGCAACGAACCTTTAGGGCACTGTCTGTTTTGTGGACCTCCGGGTTTAGGCAAAACGACACTTGCCAATATTCTCGCTAAGGCAATGGGTAGTAACATCACCGTTACCACAGGGCCTATCATTGACAAACCGGGCGACCTGGCAGGAGTTCTCACTTCTTTGCAAGAGGGAGATTTACTCTTTATCGACGAAATACACCGTATGAATAAGACTGTTGAGGAATATCTCTACAGCGCTATGGAAGATTTCGTTCTTGATTTGGTTATTGATAGTGGGCCGAGCGCACGCTCCGTTCAAGTAAAACTCAACCAATTTACTCTTGTGGGAGCTACTACACGAATGGGTTTACTGACAAGCCCGCTTCGTTCTCGCTTTGCTAACACTTCGCGTTTGGATTATTACGACGCGGAAACTCTGGAAAGGATACTGTCTCGATCGAGTAAGATCTTGAGCATGGATATCAATAAAGATGGGTTAGGAGAAATTGCTCGGCGTTCACGGGGAACTCCGCGTATAGCCAATAACCTTTTGCGTTGGGTTCGTGACTTTGCACAAATGCGCGTTAAAGATAGAAAAATTAATGGTTCAGTGGCCGATCAGGCACTAAAGATGTTAGCTATTGATGAAAAGGGTCTTGATGAGATGGACAAAAAGATTCTGAGTGTTATGATAGATCACTATAATGGAGGGCCTGTAGGACTGAAGACTCTCGCGGTAGCCGTGGGAGAGGAAGGATCCACCTTGGAAGAGGTGTACGAACCATTTCTTATTCTTCAGGGGTTTATTCAGCGTACAACGCAAGGACGCAAGGCGACAGATCTTGCGTATCGTCATATGAATAAGCCATTGCCCAAGAAATAAATCGATGACTTTTGTTGAAGATTGGGAGAAGTGTCAATGATCATTAGAATCCTTTTTACCCTATGTTTGCTTTTGGGCCATGGTTCGGCTCTCCATGCCCAGACTTGGGAAAAATTGAAATCCACATTCGGAATGGAAGAAGTTCCAGAGCCTGCTAAGATAAAAGTTCTTATCAATCCGCTAGTTGATGGCGCATTGCTAGAGATAAAGGGAGCTTACAATATCTTCAACCCATTGAATGGGGAGAGATTGGGGACACGCTTTTTTAAGAAGAGTCGTTTTGTTCAGCCTCAAGGTGGCGGATTGAAGTGGGGTGAGGAATTTCCCGGAATTTTTCAGGTAGCTTTTGTTCCCGATGATGAAAGCACTACTATATTGATTAACGGAATTGAATATCGTGGTTCTGTCTATGTATACCAAATCGGTAACGATAAAATTAGCGTCGTTAATGAAGTGGATATTGAAGACTACGTAAAGTCTACCTTGGGTGTCATGCTTGACGAACCCTCTACTCCTGAAGCCATGGCTGCGATCAGTATTATAGCAAGAACAGATGCTCACTTTCAAAGAGAGCGTAACCTCGGAAAGTTTTGGCATATTACAGCTAAAGACGCAGATTATAGAGGATTTGCTGTTACTTTCAGACATAATGGAGTGGACGCTTCTGTTGATGCCACGAAGCACCTCGTTATGAATGATGTTGTAAATGGTGGACCATTTCCCGCAAGGTGGACTGAGAATAGCGGAGGAAAAACGGCCTCTTATCAAGCCATATTCCGTCAGGGTATGCCTGGACCACAAAATGGAGTGGAGGCACCCTATTCAGCGATGAGTCGTGCGGAAAATACTTGGTCCTATACGATATCCAGAGAAGACTTGGCAAGGAAAGCAAAACTGGGGAACATCTCAGATTTGAAGGTTTTCCGTGATAGAGAATCTGAAAGGGTTTATGCCCTTCGCCTTAATGATGGCTTTCACTCTAGAGATGTAGGTTTTCTTTCCTTACAGAAAATCTTAGGGAAGAACAATGTCCAGAGCAGTGATTTTACCCTCTCTTTGGAAGATGGGATGGTGATCTTTGAAGGTTATGGCAAGGGACATGGAGTAGGTCTTTGTCTTTATAGCGCTGAAATAATGGCAGACAAAGGTGATGACGCGTCCAAGATATTGTCTGCGTTTTTCCCTGATGTATTTATCTCTATGGCAGAAGAAGTTCTGCCTAGTACAAATCGAGTGGGAATAAATGCAAACATGGCCATGGAAGCCTCTGAAGCCCAGGAAGCTGATATAAGGTAGCTATACTTATTTGATAGTTTCAAGTGATTGATTGGACCGGCAGGATGAATACTTTATCTTGCCGGTCCTCTTCTTTTATACACGACTTGGGTTTTTTTTAAAAAAAACGTATATGGTTGTGGGCATTCTCTATTTTTAATACACGACCTAAGTCGTGTATTAAAATTACAAATGGCCGTTTTTTTTATCTTTTGTGGCATTGGCGAAGCCTTCATGAGGAACGAAGTTCCGTTACAGTAATAGCCTAGTCTGAAGTGAGCCTTTGGCGAACGAAGGGCTAGGAAATGATTAATTTATTAATTTGAGCACTGAAAGTGCGACAGTGCGCTTGTGATGGTATACGATAAGAGAGGTGAGAGTCCTCTTCAAGAAATGTTG
>JBLFWS010000035.1:0-23961 GCA_047611865.1 Chlamydiales bacterium | reverse complement strand
TCTCTAAGTTTCCGGTTAATACTTGTCCCATTTTTTTAGAGTTTTGTGGAATAGGCAAAGCCTTCATGAGTCCGGCAGGACGACCCGATCAAAGCCTCGGGTGACTTGAGCGCAGCGAAGGAACCCGTGGTAACGTGGTAGTGAATCAGAGCCCAGCAGGGCGACTGAAGCCTCTTGCACCTTTCAGGCGCCCTACGAGCTTTAGGAGTGTAGTGAAATTGGTAACACAACTTAGATTATTTTCTAACAATATTCCCTATGGATTTTTTTAATGAAAGTGATCGATTGGGAGTTCACCGCTTTGGCCCACCCATTTTTAGACTTCGCCCAATTCGCAAACGATTTGAAAATGGAGGTTGGGGAAGTAGAAAATCTACTCAAGACATACCTGGCGCGACCATATACCTATCAGGAATATGAAGATTTTATCACATATCGACGACTTCACTGTGGTTTTAATGGCATTTTATTTATGTTCATGGGGCAAAGTAAAGCAGACTCTGGTGAGGATATTAGACTTCCGACAGCAGGCGAAGTGGAGATGAACTCTCTGTCAGATATACATTTCATAGACAATCCTGACCTTTTTCAAAAAATAAATCTTTATCGTACCGGCCTTCTAATGCTTCGTGCTTCTGCAAATTTCTAATTTACTTTACTGACGGATCTGAAGATTTTTCAGCCCCTTCAGTTACCTGAGGCCAGCTCATACTAACTCCAGTTACACGAAAATTGCCTCAATAGATAGTCTTTCTAAGAATAGCTTGTTAATAGAATCGCAAGTTAACGATAGGATACGCTTGCTTTGTGGAGCTAGAACGAATTAGCTTCCACAATCTTTGCAAAGATGGATTCCCCCCCCCCCATGAAGAGCACTTCCGTTTTTCAGAAAGTCCTTTGAACTACAATTTGGACAGAAATGTCGCATACCCCCCAAAATAAATTCAATTAACTGTCTCACAATTAAAAGTTTAACGCTTAATTTCAATTATCATATTCGTCTAAAGGGCTGATCCTTTTGCAGAAGGCACAAAAAACAAACTTAGTAAAAATACTTTTAAGATAACCCCCTTTGCTACAATTGGAGAAGATGGTGGTGAAGACAGTGATGCCTCTACCAGAGCAGACTCGACTAGTTTAATCGAAAGGAGCTTTTCCAGAGTGAAAGGTGGTTTGTTGCCTGGTGACTCTTCTCCCTCGTCACAGACTGCTTCAGGATCCAGAATCACCGATTTATTTAAAAAGAAAGTAAGAAGATTTTCTGCTGGCTCTCACCTGGGAAGCTCAAATTTGCTAGGCCAGAAGCACTCATTACCAATTCATGGTTCTTTCCAAGATAAACTTCCAGAAAGAGGTCGCCGCCATCGGATACCGTATTGTTAAGTCAAAGGGAACGGGAAGGGTTAGAAACAGAGGCTGGCCTCTTAAGTCCAAAAAACCAGACATCTCCCAGAATAAGAAGTCCTTTTAAAAGAGGCGTTTCAAAATCTAAGGCGGATCTTAGCCCTACTAGTCGCTCAGGTATGTTTGACAGTCAACCTTTGAGTGCACGAGCAGAGAAGAGCGCTCCTGAAAAAAACCGACGTAGATTTGAGGCGGAGGGGAAAGGAGACTCAGCGGGAGCCAAGCTTTGTGATATGCTTATCTCTTCAATGGGAAAAGATAGTGACGATCTTCGCTTGCACAGGAAATCTCACGGAGTGGTGACTGTTTCAGGAGCCCTTACCATTACAGGGGCTGTTTTAATGGCTGTACCAGGGGGGCAAGGCCCTGGAGCTGTTTACCTGATAGCAGGAGGAGTAAATACTCTTGTTACCAAACAAGGCGTTCAACACTTCGGAAAAGTATTTGGTGTGAGAGAAAGAAAACTAAAGGCAGATAAAGCAAAAATATTAGACATTAGATTTAAGAGCATGCTCTCAGGAAATGATGAAAATCATCCTTTTGTAAAAAAATGTACTGAGCGCCTTGATAAAATAGAAGAAAACCTCAGTGAACTTCAAAATGAAAGAAAAGGAATATCTAGCTTGGCTACCGAAATAAAAAAACTGGAAACTCGTGAAAAAAGATTAACAAAACCAGCCTCTCAAAAGAGCAGGTTTAGAGCTATGAATTTCCGGGGGATGGGCAGGTTTAAGATGATGTCTCGCGAGTAATTACCTACTGACGATAGACCTCTTAACGAACAACTTAAAGATATTCGAGGGCAAATAGTGGCAAGTCGTGAGAGTTTGGATATGAATAAGGCTGCTATGCGTGGAGAGGCTAAATTTGAAGAATTGAACGGTGTATTAGAAGCCTTTTTAGCAAACAGTGATGTCGCCCCTGAAAGTGCCGAATATCAACTGAGACAGAAGATAGCGCAATATGACAATATTGCCGATTCTAGAGATAATGTTGACGGAATGAGATTTAGAGCTCCAAACTTGCCATTTTCCAAAAATAGGGGTTTAAGTAAGTCCGCACAAGAGCTGCAGAACAAACAAACACGTGGACTTATTCACAGGGATGTTCAAGCGAATGAAGTAGTAAAAGGCCATTTCGTAAAACGCCTGCTTGGAAATCCATACATGGCTGTTCATACAAAATAACGGTACTATAATTGATACTTCGATTTAAGAGTTGTTTCTCCTGTCTGAGGGATTTTAATAATATCCTCGGTTTTACTACGATTATTCTCCTTTTTTAAGCAGATTTTTCAAAAACCCTTTGGGACAATTCTGATTTCCACAAAGGGTTTTTGCTACAATTTAGACAGAATTTTCGCATAACATCCTCAAACACAATTGGCGAACTGTCTCATATTTAAAGACTTAAGAACTGTGCTCGTATTGCAGAGTCATGCTTGTGCCGTTTGTTACGTCTTCCTGCCCATAGAACTGGATGGGGCCGGGGTAGCGATAGAGGTCTTCTGTACTCCACTTTTCTCTTACCTTTTTAAAAGTTTGAAAAGCGTTGCTAGTAAGGTCTACCAGAGCCTTTTGAATTACAGGCTTTGCTTTGCCCTGACGAACCTCTACATTCATCATTGATGTTAGAGGCACCCCTCCGACTTCCCAGTCACTAACTGGCTTAATAAGCTTTTTTACTACAGCCATATAACCTGACAGACCTGACTCTATTAACAAGGTGGCTGTAAAACCTAAGGCGTAGCAGTAGTGGCAGTCAAAATTTGAGGGCATAGAAGACCGTGCTTCATAACCTAAAAAATGATGCTGAGTAGAAAATGTCCCTTTATATTTCCCACAAGTCTTCCGACTCTCTAGTTCACTAGCTACAGTCATAATCAAAAGCTGTTCTGTCTCAATACGGGAGACCTGAACATTGCCATGTGGATCTCTATCTTCAAGAAGTTGATCCTGTATAGAGCGGGGGAAAGAATTAAAACACGCGGCTAGCTCGGGCTTCAAGTTTCCACACACGAGTACCATTCTCTCCTTATGAGTCGTCATAGACTTCACGAGGTCATTCAAAGGTTTCTCTGGGGAAAGAATATCGTTGAGAGCTCCGATGAGAGATTTAATCTCCGGAACAAATTCCACTAGACCTTCTGGTACAAGAACGACACCATAACCCTTACCTTGCTCTGCTCGCAGGCAAATGACGTCTGCTATCTCATTCGTGATTTCAGCCAACGTTTTCTTGTCCGATGCTACTTCCTCACTGATAATAGCGATATTAGGATGAGTCTGCAAAGAGCATTCTAGCGTAATATGCGATGCTGAACGCCCCATCAACTTAACGAAGTGATAATATTTTTTGGAGGATAGGCAGTCTCTGAGAAGATTCCCAATAAGCTCTGAATACACCTTGCATGCAGTGTCGAATCCAAAAGAAGTCTCAACCTGCTCATTTTTAAGATCACCATCAATAGTCTTTGGAACTCCAATTACCCGGGTCTTGCAATTGGCTTTACTAAAATATTCAGCCAGCATTGCTGCGTTGGTGTTAGAGTCATCACCCCCGATGATCACAAGTCCATCAAGCTCTAGTGCTTTACAATTTTTTTCCGCATTAGCGAGCTGTTCTTCAGTATCTATTTTATCCCTGCCGGAACCAATTATATCAAAGCCGCCCTGATTGCGATAAGAAGATAAGAGCTCTTCGGTGATTTCCACATAGTCATTTACCACAATTCCATTTGGTCCTGCGAGAAATCCAAAGAGGGTACTTTTAGAATTTAACTGTTTGAGGGAATCAAAAAGACCTGCAATCACATTGTGCCCTCCTGGTGCCTGCCCTCCTGATAAGACTACACCAACTCTTTGCACCGCATGAGTTCCCTTATTTCCCTCAGAAAAGCTAACAACAGGCTGACCATAGGTATGAGGAAACAATTCCTTTAGCTTTTCAGAGTTTCCCTCAGACTCCGTATGTTTCCCTTTTTCGACCTGTAGAGTTCCTATATTTTCGAGATGTCGAGGTAGGGCAAGTTGAAAATTTGTCCTTGCTTTTTGCAAAGGACTTAGTAATGTCGGCATGAATGATTCTCCCATATTGCTTTCTGTATTTTCCAAGATGAACTCCACTAGTACACCAAATCATTTAGATTGTCGGCATCTTCACCGAATTTTTTCCGCCTTGCAAAACAAAATACTCTCAAAATCAGACATTACCTAATTTTAATACACGACCTAAATGATTTGGTGTACGAGTAACGGATTCACAAGGTATTTTTAAACCATTTGGCTGTTTCTTGCAAAAGAATTGGCCTATCTTGTTCATGAGTGAACCAATGATCGCCATTGGGCAAAGAAAGAAATACCGATTCAGCTACCTCCCCCTCTCTGCTCTTTTTATAACTCTCAGCGTGGTGAGATTCGTGAACGACTTCATCTTTACTACCGTGTATGTGCAGTAAAGGCATATTTCCCAGTTTTTCCAGTTCTTTATCCGGTCGCATCTCAGCAAATTGCTTAATGAATTCCTTACTCGCACCCCGTTCATCACCTTGAAGATAAGGATTAGGCTGGTAATGTTCTTGCAAAGTTTTAAATTCTTCCCATTCCCCCTTCCACTGACCTGCATTGGCAACTGCAGCCCACAAAGCCATGCAGGAAAACTTAGCTGACCTCACGGCAGTCAAAACAGCTATTGCTCCTCCAAGAGAAGTGCCCACTATTCCCATCCTTTCGCTATCTACTTGCTCATCATTTTCCAAATAATGAATTGCGGCCTGTGCATCTTGTATACAACTCTCCATTGTCATTTCACTAAAGACGCCTTCGCTGTCTCCACAGCCCCTAAAATCAAATCGCAAAGTCATGACTCCCACTTTCGAAAGAGCCTCTGCCAACATAACCCACAGGCGATTTCTACCGACTTTTGTTCCGCCAAAGCCATGACAACAAAGTACAACGGGAGCTTTGCCTTCTAGCAGGGGTCTGTGTATGACTCCAAAGATTTTTTGGCCACCACACTCAAAAGTTACTGCCTCTCGAGTTTCAAACTTGTCTTTCATTAGTCACCTGATAATTAACATTCAATTACGTTCACTGCTAATCCCCCTTCGGAGGTCTCTTTATAGATCGTCTGCATATCCATACCCGTTTGCATCATCGTTTTGATGACATCATCGAGACTTACCTTATGCAAACCATCCCCCCTAATCGCAAGCCGTGCAGCGTTTACCGCTTTTATTGATCCCATTGTATTCCTCTCAATACAAGGTATTTGCACAAGCCCTCCGATGGGGTCACAAGTTAGGCCCAAGTTGTGCTCCATTCCAATTTCTGCCGCATTTTCAATTTGGCTTGTGCTTCCACCCAAGACTGCAGCAAGGCCACCTGCAGCCATAGAGCAGGCGACACCCACTTCACCTTGACACCCCACCTCTGCAGCAGAGATGGAAGCTCCTTTTTTGTAGAGAATCCCTATAGCTCCCGCAACCAAAAGAAAAGTTACAATCCCCTCATCATTGGCACCAGAGATAAAACGTTCATAGTATTGGAGGACAGCAGGGATAATTCCCGCAGCGCCATTTGTTGGAGCTGTGACGACTTTGCCACCAGCAGCATTTTCTTCATTAACAGCCAGAGCGTAGAGGCTGATCCAATCCATTAACAACGAAGGATCTTCTTCCACTTTTTGACTCTCCGAATTCAGTATTTTGTAGAGTGCAGGAGCCCTGCGCCTCACATTTAGACCTCCCGGAAGGTAGGTCTCATCGCTCTGGCACCCCCTTTCCGTGCAAGTTTTCATTACCTGCCATATGGCCATCAAGCCTTCTCTAATTTCTTTCTCCGTACGCCATTTTTTTTCATTCTCTAGCATCACTTCACTGATGGACAGTTCGTTTTCCTGGCAAATTGCTAGGAGTTGTTTACAGTTAGAAAAAGGAAATGGAGGGAAAGAATTTCCTGCCTTTTCCTTTCCTTTACTCTTGCCTTCTCCATCCAGTACAAAGCCACCGCCTATAGAATAGTATTCTTTGGAAAGTACGAGTTCACCACTTTCTTTGAAGGCTGTAAACCGCATACCATTAGAATGTAAAGGCATCAGCTCCTTTTTACGAAGTATCACATCCACTTCTTCAATGAAACGGATCGCTTTGCTAGCATTCAGGAACAGGCTTTCCTTCATTCTAATTTTCTCTAGTCTCTTATCCACAGCTTGAGTATCTACTGCTTCGGGTAACTCACCTTCTAAACCCAGCAGTATAGCCTTATCTGTTCCATGACCTTTTCCTGTCAGAGCCAAGGAGCCGTAAAGTTCTACTTGAACCCTTTCCACATCCAGCATGCTTCCTTCCTCTTGCAAAGAAGAAACAAAGCGCGCAGCTGCTCGCATAGGTCCAACCGTATGAGAACTTGAAGGCCCTATTCCCACAGAAAATAAGTCAAATATGCTAATAGGCATTTTTCCCCCTGTATACGAACTAAGGCGCAAGCCTTGAACATAGTTTCGGTACAACTACTTCTTATTCTTAACTATAGGCAATTTCTAATAATTTATATTTATACCAACCTCGTGTCATACCAGATGATAGCTTCTTGGGTAATCTTTTTCCTCTTATACATTTTCTAATTAAGTCCTCCACCGAAAGTTCCGATATAAGTTACAACCGGAGGTGCCGTTATGAATGATCAAATAAACAGTCTTTCAAGCAACGGAGGGCAAAGCCGCCCTAAGTATGACTTCGGGGATAAGGATAAAAAAGAGAAAAAGAAAAAACAAGACGCTGATATCAGCGAGATAAGAGACATCTACCTTTCTAAGGAAAAGTCGTCCCATCCCGAATATTCCCGGGATCCTAAGATAAGAAAGCTTTTACAACAACAAGTGAACAAAACAAAAAGCCAATCAGAATCTTAGGATACGCAAATGTGCAAAGGGTTTTACGACCCAAAAATTTAACGAAGCCTCCCTATGGAGGCTTCTTTGTTTACTTCTTTCCCTTCACAGTCAAGTTCTGCAAGTACTCCACCATAAGACGAACACCTGAACCTGTGCCATTCTTTGGGTTGTAGCGACGTGCTTTTGACAGATAGGCCGTTCCAGCTATATCAAAATGTACCCAAGGAGTTTTCCCTACAAATTCCTGAAGAAAAAGTCCTGCTGTAATAGATCCTGCCGGGCGACCACCCAGGTTACTGATATCGGCTATATCAGACTTCAACTGATCTCGATACTCTTTGTACAAAGGAAGGCGACAAACTCGTTCGTAAGTCTCCTCTCCTGCCTTGCTAAACGCACCGGATAGTCCCTCATCATTACTCATCATGCCGATCGTCTCTTCTCCCAGAGCTATTACGATAGCTCCTGTGAGAGTAGCAAAGTCAATCATACGAGTAGGGGATAAATTCTTTTCCGCATAGGCCAAAGCATCTGCCAGTGTCAGTCGACCCTCAGCATCGGTATTGCCTATTTCGATCGTCTTCCCTGAATAACTGGAGTATACATCGCCAGGCTTGTAGCTTTTGGCATCGATGCAATTTTCTGTAGCAGCAACTACTGCTGTCAGATTGACATTGAGGCCCATGGAAGCAGCCGCATAAATTGTGCCAAAGGCCACTGCTGAACCAGCCATATCACACTTCATCGTTTCCATAGAACCTGTTGGCTTAAGGTTCAATCCACCTGTATCATAGGTGACCCCTTTACCAACCAAAACCGTACAATCCTTAGACTTTGGCGCACCCTTGTATTCCATAATAATGAAAGCTGGGTCATTCCGAGAACCTCTATTAACAGCCAGAAGAAGTCCCATGCCCTCTTTTTCAATACGCTTTTTATCAAAAACCGTAGTCTTCACTTTAGGCAGCTTCTTCCCCAAGTCTTTTGCAAGAGAAGCTAGATATTGAGGATTTACCTCATCAGCATTCCCGTTAACCAAATCTCTGGCAAAATGAACGGACTCACAAAGAAGTCCTATCTTGTTCATCTTTAGCATGAGAGCACGGTCTGCGCCTATAAAAGCCACCTTTTTCAAGGTAACAGTTTTCCCCCCATTCTTCAGGGAATCCTTTTTTAACTTGTCATAGGAATAGTTGGCTAAATACAAGCCCTCTGATACACCTCTAGAGACTGCTTCCTTTGACAAATACTTTGTGTCCGGAAGAAATACATTCAACGATGTGACGTCCTCTTTCTTTTGACAAGACTTTACCAAGCTTGCAAAAGAGCGGCGCAGAGTTTCTGAGGAAAGATCTTTTTCTTTTCCCAAACCCAAAAGGGCAATACGACTTTCTTTGTTTTGAGAAGGGTAAACAAATACAACTTCCCCTTCCTTCCCTTTAAAGTCACCAGCACTAACAGGTCCTGTTACATGAGACTTTAGGGCACCGCACTTTACCGCGCATTCAGCACCGTCCTTTACCTGCCATAGGGGCAGAACAAGAACGTCGGCAGCTTTTCGCTTATCTACATTTGCTACTGAAGAAAAATCCATCTTTTTATTCCCTTATTTAGAAAGGCAGCCCATCATCGCTGGAATCCACAGGTGTTGAAGACATCTCCACTGAAGATCCGGACCCACCAAAGGAGCCTGAGTCGCCAAGATTGTTCTGTCCGGAAGAGTTTTGCTGTCCTTTCTGGAAGCCTACGCCTCCACTTTCCTGATTGGAACCTTCTTGATTGGAGTCTTCCTGGTCACCCTTGCCAAATGGACTGAACTTAATCATCTCAGCTGTGAGTTCCATAGAAACCTGAGAATTCCCATCTCGGTCTTTCCAAACATCGGGCTTCTGCAACTCACCGATAATGATTACAGCGCTGCCTTTCTTGAGGTAGCTCAGCATCTTGTCAAAGCGGTCTCCCCAGCATGTAACGCGCCACCATATGGTGTCTTCTTTCCCACTCTTGAAAGTGCGTGCTGCTACGCGTAGAGAGGTAACTTTTTGGTTACTGGGAGTGTAACGTGTCTCGGGATCTGCGCCAAGGCGTCCGGCGATTTCAACTATATTCATGATCTTTCCTTTATCTTTTCCATTCCTAATAAAAATAAGAGCTTAGAGCTACCACAATAGCCTAAAAATGGAAAAGTTAAAAGACCTAATTCCCCCGCTTAAGAAATCTCTTACTTGATTCTATGAAAGAGGTTTTTCCTTGCTAAAGAAAAAATTATTTTTTAAAAAAACCCTTTCTAAAGCGAGCTCCTCCTTTAGTTCGAATTTCTGGCATGGTTCAGAAAGAGGCTTTTTTAGGTAACAAAAAGGGTTGTGGGATCATGCCGTTAGAATATGTCTAATTGCCAAAATTGCGAAGGCTAAATCGAGAAAAGTAAAGCTATGCTTAAGCTACCTGTTCTTGAAGTATTGGAGAGGTGCCACTACCGTGGCACGAAATGTGTACCGTTCATCCCCTGAGCTAAAGCACAGGGCTATTTGGAGACAGAGCCACTACCGTGGCTATTAGGAGTTATCCATAGACGGCTTATTCAAATTAGCTAATAATGGGATAATTTTATTTCTTTGTTGGAGAGAGGTGTATAGGTGATTTCTTCTTAAGGCCACGGTAGTGGTCTTCCCTCTTGACAGCCCCGTGCTTTAGATCGGGGCTAGGAAAAAAAGATTCTATGCCACGGTAGTGGCACCTCTCCAATATAAGCAAAGAACAAAACGTTTGTCAATTTTGATACCCTGCATTTTTAGAAGACCGGGCATGACTCAGTTACATAAGCACAAATTCCTTCGCTTCTCTTAAGTCATCCGAGGTTTTGGTCAGACAGCCTATAGGCTTAGGAAAAAGTGTTACCTTGAATTGAACCATACCGCATTTCTGCAAGCATTTGATGATATCACTCTTCAAACTGAGAGACCATTCAAAATTACTAATAAAAATAGGCCACTGATACGTAGCCGATGTTTATGAGGGTGAGGCACTTAGATCTAAAAGAGGGGGTAATCTTTAGTGGGACGAAATCCTTTTTCTATTATTTTATTATAGATCGTACGCTTATTAACTCTGAGATGCTCTCCCCTGTTTATTAATGTCCCTATAGATTTCTCCAGGCTTTCATCGCTAATGCTACCAGAGAATCGCTCTAGAAAATCGACAGACCGCTCTTCCAAAACCTCCTCATCACAAGAAGACATCATTGCTTCAAAAACTAAACCTACATCAATACCTACCTCATCTACAAAAAAATGCTGTAAGTCAACAAACGAATGTCCCTTTCTCTGTAAAGAAAGAAGTAAGCTATTTCCACTTTCTGGAGTAATATACTTGCCGTATTTTCTCATAAAAAACGTGATGCGAGAAAAGAATTCATCTCCATATGCATCTTGATTTCGGCTGCTTACCTCATTAACGATAAAAGAGTTCAACTCTTCTACTGTTATCTTCCCTTCGGAAAAACAGATATCCAACATATCATTACACTCAGTTGCAAAGCGGATATGCACAAAAAAGAGAAGTCTAAAAGAATCTTTTCCCAGGAAGCCAGAATACTTTTCCAAGATGTATTGAGAATGCGGTATCTTCATGTAGTAGAGAGTATAGATTATTAATCTTGTGATATCTACACCAGTAGAGATACCCGGATCCCTCCATTCTCTTAGTGAGGCTATAAGTTCTTTTTCCTCATTTTCAAATTGCGCTTTGATAATCTGTAAACAAGCCCCACAAGCATCACAACACTTGTACTCTCCTGAATCATTAAAATCCGGCTGACGACAAGACCAGGAAAGCTCTTTGAATTTCTGAGGTAGACTATTTACAACTTCATTTTTTGAGCTATGGGCTAAAGGATAGGCTAGATCCGGTGCTGTCCTATCTCTGTTAGAATCATTCTTATAAAACAAAGCATTCAATACTAATTTTGGTGACATTACACTATAATCATCTCCGCAACAATAATTGTCGTCGGAGATAAACCCCAAACACAGTACATCATAACCTCCGATCTTATACCACATACGAGCTCCAATAAAAGCCCATATGGGTTCATCACAGATTTGATATACGAAACCATTTTCCTCCCCTTCATTATAAACGGAATAACTTTCCTCAAAATCTCGATACTCCTCTCTACACAGAGCAAGAATCTTTTTTGTAGCTTCACTTTCGGCGCAGTAACGCTTATGCGCCGTCCTAAATTCTACATGGTGAACGTGAATGTTATAACAGGTATTTTTTAGTAGAAAGAGCAGCAAAGCGGTGCTATCTGCTCCTGAAGAGAACATTATCAGAAATTTCAGATCCTCTTCCTTTCGCCCGTGAAGGTTAGGAAGTGTTCCGAGGACTTTTCTTACTGATTCTTCGACTTCCATATCCCTAAGATATCAACAATTGTTCTTTATTTCAACGCCTCCTGACGAAACTTTTTTTTGAAGATTGCGACTACCTCTTTAAGCTCATAGCTTATCAAGATTTATCGGACATTTCATTCCATAATTTAGATTTGAACGTATCTCGGGATCTGCGCCATGGAGTCCAGCGAATTGAAGAATATCCATGGCTTTATCTTTTCCATTCCTAATAAAATAAGAACTTAAAGCGTGCACAAAGGCCTAAAAATGGAAAAGTCAAAAAGATCTAATTCCCCTCATCCTAATAATACACCCCCCCCCCCCCTTAACGGGTCCGGGCAGAAAGACTATAGAGGGGGCTTACATTTCGGAGGAGCGTATTATCTCTGAAAACCACTCAAAAGGAGCATGCGTTTTATTGCCCGTTTTGCAATCGCATTCAAAAAATGCATGATAGAGGGCTACATTATCACCCAAATCCAAAATTAACTGCCTGACTTCATTTTCCGAAGCTTCCCAGTCTCCACTATTCTTCCCTTTTCGCCAGATGTTATAAGCATCATCGTGACGACGAGTAATTTCAAGAAGTCCTTCATCATCAGTAAAGCTCTCTGTAAATTTACGCGCGTACGCCCCATGGTGATTTGCCCCTCTTTTAGGTACATCTTTAGAAACCTGATGCTTAAAAGAGTCATGAACCATAGCGAGAAGCCGAAGTTTTGATCGAAAAGGAGAGCTTACGTATTTTTCTTCGATATTCTGGAAAATTTCCTGAATATGATAAATCACCTTGCCTTCAGGATGCCCTTGGCGAGGTTTGCCATACTCTACACCCTCTCTCCATGAGGGAGCATCAATAATCCTCTCCTCTACTTCATTTTCAGGAGAAAGAGAGAGAATCGCTTCTTCGACAGGCATTATTTCTACCAGAGAAAAAACCTTACCCTTTGGGCCTCTCGCCGGTATTATTTCACCGTTATGCTCCATTTTCTGTAGCACTGAAATAATTTCGCGTTTAGAAGATTCGGTTTCATGCTGTATTTCATTGATCCCCACTCCAGGATTTTCCTTTAGAAACTGCTTAATATCTTCTAGTAATTCCTCTTTGTCCTGTTTTTTCGCGGCATTGCTAACCTGTTGCCTCCAGAAGGCATTGCTAATATTTTCGCAAAGCTGTCTTCCCTGGGGTAAGCCATGCTCTCCAGAAGACCACGCCCATTTCATAGCTTTTCCCATAAGGGGCAAAGATCTACTCTTATCTGGGGCCGCCGCGATAGACCTTTCGTAACAGTCATTAGCTACAACAAAAGCAGCCTGAGCCTGATCATCTTTTGAAATATAGGGATTACCATAATCTTGAGCTACTGAAATTGCGGGTAAAATACGAAGCTCATCTCCAGAAATATGAATGAATTTTTTGCTTTTTGAAGGCCTCTTTTCTACTACCCCATCCTTTTTACTTCCAAGATCGAAAGTGTCCAGAGCAAAATAATGAATATTTTTGATTTCCACCTGCTTTTCAGGATCAGGCAATAAGGGACTCATGTCGTGAAAACTGTGAATACTGGGCCCGTCGTAGATACTATAAAGGGTTTCGCCTTCAACACCGGTCATCTCAGTTATTCCAATAAGGTATGCGGGAATATTTTTTTCAAATAATTGCTGAACTCGACTCTCGTGAGAATCCTGAGTAAACATCTCCACAGAATCCCCTTGAAAGCTCGAGGGCAACGATTCACATACGTTAATCGATGAAATAACAAATTTAACCATCAGAATTCCCTTATTATTAAATAATTAATGTCACTATTTTAACTAAATCTTAATAAAAGATCAAGTTATTTTTTTTAAACTAACTTATTACACCCTTTACTTAATGTTATTATTAATACGTTATAATTATAATTATAACTAACATAACAGGAGGATAACAATGTCTTTATCAACATGCACGGCACTCATTCTATATCAGCCAATGGCACACTACCGTTCAGCCCCAACTGTAAAAGGACTGTACGATGATGCAGAAGGATGCCTCCCAACACCCCATGCTTCAAGCGAGCTCGTCGCAGCCTCCTTAGAAACAACAACTAGAAAAAGCACACACACTGTCAAGCAACTATTTGAAGAAGCGAGTGCATCCCCCTCACCCTCAGCTGAATTTATTGCTAGACAACTCTTTCCACAAGAAAACAGATTAAATTTACTAATTGAAACCGAAAAATGGGGAGAACTCGATGAAATCGTAGCATCTCCCTTAACGAGCAAGGAAGATATTGATCATATAACTCAAGGTTTTAAAAAACTTTGCAGAGGTGGACGCAGGCCTGAAAAAACAACCTCGTTTAGAGAATTTACAAAAAATCTAAAAACTAAAGCGAAGGCAATAAAAACCTCCGCAAGCACAACTTCCACCCGTAAAGCCGCACACGTTGCCATAGATATACAAGAATATGCTTTGGATTTTTTCAAAAATGTCAACTTCTCCCACGCGACTATCGCCGGAAGCCTCACTGGTGGAGAACTTACACTCAAAGACCTAGAAACATCCCTACGAGATAAAGGATGGGACTCAAGCAAAGGACACCTCAGCTTGTATACCATGCCTGATGGAAGTATCACCTCCTACGATAACAGAAGGCTCCATGTCCTCAAACAAATTGCCAACAGTGGAAACCCGCCGATGGGCATGACAGTCCCTGCGACCATAAGCCATTTCGGTGAAATACACGGCAAGAAAAAAGATATTGAGCATCACAAAAGGGATCTCACAATGGATATCGGTAGAGAAGCAAGCGCAGAAATCGCCACAGACCCACAAGTTACAGCATACCGCGAATATCTACTTGGAAACGAGCATGAACTTCCTTTTGAACCAAGTGTTCAGTTGGAAAGTGAAGGCCAATACCTTCAACTCCGTATTTACCGCGATGCGGGAAAACCAGAAGCTCTGACAAGAGCTCATGTAGTAAAAGCTGGTGACTTCGGTGTCGTTTATGGTTACCAAGGTGTAAGAATCAGATAAATATACGATGCGACTTCAAAAATGATCTTCAGCTCAAGTCAGCCCTTGGGAGCCTTACAATAATAAAGGCTCCGTGCTTGGGAGCATAGGCGTACATAACAACGTAAGGAATAATCTTCCCATTTACATTGAGATCAACAGGGAAAAACTTGGCATCCTCCCCATTCAGATCTTTAGGAATCATTGTAATATCCTTTAAAAAAGCCCTACCCTTTTCGTCTTTGTAACGATACAAAGGCAAAGTCCCCGGGAGAGAGCTGTACAAAAGCTCCTGAAAGCGATTCACAACAATTACATGCCTTCCTGATTTATTTCCCCAACGATATTCACGGAGACGCTGACAAATCTTATCAAAGTCCTCGTCCCCCGTCCCCGCCTCTGTTACAAACTCTTCTAGCTGCGCCTTAAATATACCTAGCTCATGAAGATCTCTGGTAAGAGTTTGCCTGATAGCAAGATCTGGCTCGTTATTTTTATAACCCTCCAGGACTTTTCGTTGCTCGGAAAGCTTTTCCTCTGCATAAAGTTTCTTTGCATGATAATCTGCCGGGAGTACTTTTCCTGACATACTTTTTTCGTATTTCTCAAATACCGCAAAAGCCTCATCAAACATTTCATATGCCGAGAAAACCTCCGCTACGGGTAAATAGAATTCTTCCACAAGCTTCTTACTAGATTCGGCTTTCAACAACATATTTTTCATCGTTGCAACAGAAGCTTTCATCTTTGCTGAAGATGTTAGGTTACTTGCTTTGATATAGCTATCAGCTTCATTCTTAAGATTCACCAATTCCGTATGAAGTACCTGTTCCTCTTTACTAAGCTTCTCAGTAGATATTCTCTCTGACACGCCCCCCGCAAGATAATCTTTAATTTTATCCGATTCAGGCATTTTGGAATTTCCTTCAAGTGCAACCTTAAACATTCTTTTCGCTAGAGGGATCTGGTCAAGTCGATAATAAGCTAGCCCTAAGTTAAAGTTGGTAATATAACTATCTGAATCGTTTTCCCAGGCGAGATAAAAATCTTCTTTTGCCTGAATAAAATCCCCTTCATTAAAAGCCTTGATTCCATCTTCCAGCCGTATCCTCAACCTTTCAGGCATGCCAGCTCTTGCCTCAAGAACCTTTAGGCCATCCAGCTCAGAGTGAGCACCCAAAAGCCTTTTGAGCTTTTCTATTTCGTCACTGAGTCGATCATGCTGCCGAGCTAAATCATTGACAACCTTAAGGATTCTGCTTTTATTCAATTCCTCTGCAGACATGACTAAAGCTGGAATCACAAAGAAAAACAAAATGAAAAATACCAGAAATGGTTTCATACTTCGCTTATTCATTAACGCTTCCCTTTATTCGACACTAAGTCATTAATAAGGCCAGCATTTTCACTAAGCCTTGAAGCTAACTCGAAAATCATTCCGTGAGCCACCTTCAACTGCTCCATAGTAGCTGCTGCCTTCGGAAAATCCACCCCACTAAAGTTTTGTATCGCCACATCCTGCCTACCTCGGATCTCCACAAAAAAGTCATACTGCTGATTCAGAGACTCTGCTTTGGAGTCTTCTCTAGTGATAAATATACTTATCTGATCAATCGCATTACCCAGCTGCTCAAACATGCGCTTGGCATTTTCTTTCGATTTAACATTTCCAAACTCTGGATCAAAAATATTCAATTTTCTACGAGCAATCTTCTCTTCATGTGTCCTGGGGTCAAGATCAGTATCGGCAATACCATTTGCTGTACGAAATTCCCTCTCTATAGCAGTCTGTGCCTTAAAAGTCGGTGTGCTGGAATCCAGGTGATCCATACGATTATTGTCAGCACCCCAAACATGGCTTGCAAAACGAACACTTTTCAGGCCACCAATGTCCATTAGAGTATAGTTGGGAAGATTAGAATCTATACTGAACTGAGACGTATTATCCAAAGCTGTGCCCACTGCAGCTGTTAAAGTAGCCACCCGAGTCACTCCATCATAACTTGCAATTGTCGCTGTTTGTCCGCTTCCCGCCCCCCCAGTAATACTTATCACTAGATTCTGATAGACATCGTCAATAGAAGATGCCGTTTCTGGCAAAGTGATCGTCGTGGTACTACCAGCTGATGCTGTTCCGGTATATTTTGGTGTTGTTTTGGGGATGCCCGTGGTGTCCAAATCACTAGAGGTCAGAAATGGCAGGGTGGGAAAACCTTCATGATTAAAACCGGTATACATGTTAACAGCTTTATCAGTCAGTCCGTCCCCCTCCTGTAAGGTGTTTAAAACTACACCTGGAGAAAAGCCCAAAAAGAAAGGAACATCGCCAAAGGTTCCATGAGGAAGCCTCTCCCCTCCCTCTCCATCAACAACCTGTGCTATCCTAGCTTTCAGTGACTGGAATTCACCATCAAGAATATTTAGATCTTCAACAGATGTCGCCCCACTAAGCGCATGCATGCTTAGCTCTGACATCTTGGTAACGCTTTCACGTATCTCAGTCAAGTAGGTATTGCTTGAGCCATACCAACTAAGACGTGATTGTATTGCCTGCATCTTAACTAATCCCGAAGCCCTGTCAATGCTTAGCTTTTCGGATCTTTCAAAACTTGAAACTCCATCACCAGCGTCTACAATTCGTCGACCAGTAGATAACTGTTCCACAGTTTTTTGAATTTTAATAACTGTCGATTTATACTGATTGAACAACCTGGCTGTGTCTGCATTAATTCTTGATGTCATGACACTCTCTTGGTTAATTCGACCTCTTGCCGCATAGTCTCACAGAGATGACTCTCCGTCAACTTAAAATTTTAATCCTATGGTTTTGCAGGTTTCTTTAGCTTTCAGACTTTCAAAGTTTTATCGAATTTTGTAAATTCCCCAAGTAACGTTGGCGAAAAAATAGACACAAACGATCGTGTGAATCTGAAGTAGTAGAATCTAAAAAATAAAAATAAAAGGAAATAAACAGGTCGTAGCTCAAGATAAGTTGAGCAGTAAGAAAAAAATCTTCGCGCGAGCTATGCAGCTCGCGCAAAACAAGATAATATCACTAGATCTTGATGAAGCCTTCGCCACCTTTTGAAATATCAGCAGATGGTGTTCCTGAAGCGCTCTTAGGCTCTTCAACATTTGGCTCACGACCTTCAGAAATATCAGTACAAATTGCGCGCCATTTCTCTACAGTTTCAACGTAAAGAGGAGCGAATGCTCGGAGTGCAGCTGTAGCAGCATGTGACATATCAATTGTGCAGTGCATAAGGATAAGCTCTTCATTTACAGCGACTCCGACGCCGCCGCCAGCCATTTGTCCACCAAGCATGGACCCTTCAAGAAGCTTTTCGTAAAGCTTAAGCTTTAACTTTTTCTCTTTTGGAAGCCCATCAAGAAGTGGGGAGTAAATATACAATCTATCTGAATTCGGTTCGTAAGTAAGGTGCATGGAAAACTCATCATCGATACCGAGAATACAGGTGTTGTTTTCGTCAAACTCCAACCCTTCAAGTCCTAGTTCTTTTCCGAATTCCTGCAGGTTTTCCTGAGCATTTTCAATGGACATTTAATTCCTCCTAAAGGTTTTCAAGCGCGTAGGCCCTTGGGCTGCACTATCATATGTCTTTTATCTTTTTGATAACCTCAATTTATCTTCAAGCATGCTATACCGCCAGTTTAATTGTAAACGTTTTTCAGCAAAATCAACAGCACTATCTCTCCCTGTATGTATCTACATTCAAAAATAAGAATCCTAAAATCACCCCGCTCATTATTAAATGATTTGCTTGACAAGTAGGTTGTATTTAGCTATGATTCTACGTAGGTAGGGAAGTAAATTTCAGGGACTTGGGGAAGCAGTATGGTAGACGGGTTTAACGAGCCTGAAAAAAGAAAGCTGTCACAGGCAACAGAAGAGTGCGAAGTAACTAAAATTGAATTAGATCATATCAATATTGGGAAAAAAGCCCTTTTAACAACCCCCCATAAAATCATCTCCAAAGAAGCCTTAAAAACTGGACCTTTTTCAGAAAGGCTGCGATCAACAATCAATAGCTTTGTTCCAAATATACTTTCTCACTGGTTCATTAGAAAAAAAATACTTGCAGAAATCCCATTAAAGTATTTGAAAGAAGCTATCTCTTTACTGGATAAAAGAACTCTTCCCGAAGTCACTTTTATGACAGAGTCTGGTACTCTTATTCCATTAAATCAAGAACACATTAAGGCTGTCCTTCCTGAAATGGCTAGTCAAAAATTAGAAGAAATTTTACCCTTGATTAACCAGTCTTCTAATCCACTATTTCGAGAAAATCTTTTAGATAGTCTTTGTAAAGTTGCCCAATCCCCCGCTGAAGATACAGCCCTTTTACCAGCAAAAAAACTTCATATGGCGCTTATCCTCCTTAAAGATCATCAAGAGAAACACACCGCGGTTGTTAAAGCTATTCCGAACTTTCTTATGCGCAAGCTACTTCCTCTTTTGTCCGAATTACAAATTTGGAAGGTCATCCAAAATATGGATTTAGATCAACTAGCACTTATTACAAAACATCTAAGTGAGGAAACTACAACTAAGCTTATATCCAGCCAGCTCTCTTTTGAAAAATTGAACAAGATAATTCCAAATATGGCATTAACTCAAATACAAACTCTTGTTAAAGCTATTGTCGAAGATCCTAAACCTCAAGAAGAGGCCAAGCAGGACCTATTGATACAAATACTCAAAATTTTGTCTCCTCAACAACTTGCTGCAGCAGTCATTCAACTCAATCCCCGCCAAAGAAAAATTCTTCTCGGTCCTTATGCACACCGTCCGATGGGTGTCACAACTGCTATAGCCAATGGGAAAATGAAACTATATCAAATCGTTGCCGGCGTGACCCACCCTCTCCTTACGGTAGACATTCTCAATGCGGTGGAGTGGATGAACCAGCAACAGATACTTGCTGCAAAGTCTACTCTTACACACCTTGCTCTGGAACTAGATAAGCAAGCTTCTAATATCCGTATGTCAAATGAAGAAGAACCTATCATTGAAAGGATCTCATTCCTATTGGAATGCTGTGATGAGATCAAAAAATTAAGTCAACAAAAATACCACGTCCTTTTCAAAGAAATCGCTCATCTTGCAAAAGTCTTTGATAGTATCAACAAATAGTGCCTGCTATACCGAAACGACCTCAAGAATTGGTTTCGGTATAGATCTTGCCCAAACCTTCTATGCCGTTGTTATGCTGACGCTGAGACATAGTGAATTACGCTACAAGCCCCTCCTCTACTGTAAATCTTAAAATAATCCTTGCTCCTGTCTATTAATTCCTGTAGACCAGCCACTAGCATAATATTTTATCGAGGAAGGCCTATGTCTTTTCCCCCTACATCACCCGTAACAGCTGTTAATTCATCTCAATCAGAAATATTTTCACCTGATAATTTAGAAGCCTATGCCCCCCCGTTTCCACGTCAAGTCCCCATCCCACCCCTTCTTCCCAAATTTCAGGTCAGGCACTACTTAATCTTGTAGATAATGCTATTCACTCAATCACAAGCATTTTACCAAGAGATGAGCATCCTGATTCTTCTCCACCACACTCTACTGAAAACTCCTTTTCGATAATGACCCGACAAGAACTACAGCTTATTGACTTAGAATCTTTTGAAAAAATTAAAGACCTAAACCTGGCATTCCCTCAGGACCGTGTCGCCTGGTTGACTCTAGAGCAAATTTCTTATCTCAACAAAAAACAATTATCTAGCCTCTCCCCCCTCCAATCCGCTTGCTTTTCCAGCAAACAAATTCGCCAATTTTCTTTGGAGCAAATTCTCTGTCTACCCGAAGACGACCTCCCCTCTTTTCTTCCTCGCATGGCCACTAAGCAAATCTGTGATCTATCCGACTCTTCCCACATTAAATTTAAAGAAAGCCTCTTAAACATTCATCATCGTGAACTTGACATCATCGTGAACTTGACATCCTCATTCACAAACTTAAGGATTTTTCTCTGCGAGAGGTTAGAAAAACCTTCCATAAGTTAGTAGGCTATCTCTCCAATAGACTCTTAAAATACTCTACTCCCGAGATGAGTCATCAACAAGTTATTCTCGCCAGTAATAGCCTACATAACTCCAAAATCCCCATACTTCTGCATGCTCTTACTGCTAGACAAGAAGAAGCCATCCTAGAAGAAGCTGAAGATCTCATCTCTCAGTTATCCAAATCGAAAAGACAGCGGAATTTCGACAAGCTCTCACCGGCACACATCGGAGTCGCCTTAGAATATGAAAACACCAATGAAGATGCGCAAAAGTGGATCACAGCTAATGTGAGTTTTTTTTCCTCCAATAGTCTACATGCTTTTCTCTGCCAAGCCTCACAGGCACAAGTTGTTTCAGCTTTAGAAGACCTCAATGGGGACAAATATTCTTTTGCTATCCATCATATAAAAGATGAACATCTTAGAGAATACGTCGCCTCTATGGCCCCCCAAAGAGTTTATCGACTCTTGGATTTCCTTGAAGAAAAGCAATATCGAGTAGTTTTTAGAGACTTAAGCGTCGGATCTCTAAAGAACCTGCTTCCTTTGATTAATTCCGAATACGTCTCCTCAGCCGTCCGGACCCTACCCAAGAAAGTTAGAACGAATCTATTATCTCCACACTATGCATCCATTAACAACTACCTTGAGCGAACCGATAATTTCTCCCCATATATCCTTGCACTTGCGGCGTACTCTCGAGACGAGATGTTATGGAGCAGTCTTTTAGGCAGGCTACCCACTATGAATTTCGACCACATTATGGGAATGGTACCTGCTTTAAATCAGGCTCAAGTAGAAGCTATCACCCCCTTAATTCAAGATGTTATTCAGCTAGAATCTTTTTCTAAAGCCTTAAACCTTTGGCATATAGATGCAGCTGTTGACGCCATGAGCGAGCCGCAACGAGAGATGCTTGCCATCAAATTTAGCATAAGCGATGACAACCTCCTGCTTTTTCTTGATGAGATTCCGCCACTAACAATTGCTGTAGGCTTTCTTTTTGAAGAAAACAAAGAAAAACTTCTCGGCCTTTGCAGCCTAATGAACAGTACACAGCTACATGTAATTGCCAGAAAGATGTCTACACGATAGATCTCAGAAACTGTTATTTCATTGCAGGACCAAAGTCGGGTAAGAAATTTGATTCACTGCCTCCCTGAAAGTAAAATCAAGGAATCTATGGAACTTTTCGAATTCGAACAGAATGACATTGAAGATACCCTGATCGAAATGGAACAAGAGTACTCCTCCTTGGATATAGAGATTATGAAGGCCCAGGAACAAGTAGATAAGCTCTCCTTATTAAATGTGGATGAAAGAGATCATGACCATTTTCTTGAAATCCGAAACCTGGCCAGCTCTATTAGAGAGCAGATCCTACAACTCCGCTCAGTTTTAAGAAGCTGGCGAGAATACCTTCAAGCCCCTCTAAAACTCAGAACGTTATTACCCGACGATAGCCCTCTCCACGCCAATTATGCACGACTCCGCTGGCAACACCGAAAGTTGTCGGTTAAGTTGGCAGAGCAAACCTATAAACTCGATAATGGGAATGGTCTGACAGGAATCCTTCTTGAGCTTCAAAGGCTCAAACCCGCATCCGTCCGAAAAGAAGATAGTGAGGGAAGTGCCCTAAAAGCCCTAGCCATGAACGGTACGAATGCCTGGGACAGCGCCTCTGTTTGGAAACTCTATGAAAATGTACGGAGTGCTCTGGAAGAAATCGCTGGGGGACCGGAAATGCTCCAAAATTGGGAATACTGCCACGAAGATATAATGGAGGTGGGACTAAGCTCTATTCAAGACTTCCGGGCCCACAATCTCGACAGCTTAGAGAAGCTCAATGAATTTATTGAACTCAAGCTAAGCAATTAAAATATTATTCCCTACGCATGGTCATTAGTTATACCGAATCGACTTCAAGAATTGGTTCCGGTATAAACAATTACAAAACTGTTCAATAACACACTGCTTTTACTTCTAAAATCAAAATAAAGCCTTAAAAAGGACTATTGTTAAAGATTATATTAAGTACTTTTAATTAATTAAAGGAATTGTTATAATAAGTTTAAGCGACAATGAAGAAAGTAAAAACAAACTATAAAGAGCCATCGAAGCCAAAATTATAGTTTAAGTCGAAGAATTCCCTCTTTTCCTCCTTTTCCTCCCCCGCAAGGGGGAGGTTTTTTTTTGGAGACAAATCCAAAACAAAAGCTCTTATCTCCAAACTTCGAAGCAACAGCCGCACTGATCCAATCAATATCTAAATTATAAACTGGATTGACGGATGAAAAAATATTTTCTCAATGTCATGTTTATCCTGCTCATCCTTCCATCCTGATAAAAAAACGCAAAGGCAACAGAGACAAAGGAGACGCCAAGATACATTTTTTATTTTCTCTCTGCGTCGCCGCGACTCTGCGCCTTTGCGTTAAAAAATCAAAATAATTACCACAGGTTAATAGCTGACAAATTCAGGCATGGTTCAATTCAAGGTAACACTTTTTCCTAAGCCTATAGGCTGTCTGACCAAAATTTCGGATGACTTAAGAGAAGCGAAGGAATTTGTGCTTATGTAACTGAGTCATGCCCGATCTTCTAAAAATGCAGGGTATCAAAATTGATAAACGTTTTGCTCTTTGCTTATATTGGAGAGGTGCCACTACCGTGGCACAGAATCTTTTTTTCCTATCCCCGATCTAAAGCACGGGGATATCAAGAGGGAAGACCACTACCGTGGCCTTAAGAAAAAATCACCTATACCCCCCTATCCAACAAAGAAATGAAATTATCCCATGAATAAGCCGGCTATGGATAACTCCTAATAGCCACGGTAGTGGCTCTGTCTCCAAGTAGCCCTGTTCTTTAATTGCGCCTTTTAAGTCAAGGGGCTTATACCCATCGTGATTGAAGAATCGGCTTGATAGCGTTTAGACCGGAGCTCCAATAGCCCTGAATTTGTCTCGAATACGGCTTCTAAAAGATAACCCTAATTCACTTCCTGGATCCAAACCGTTGAGAGTCGTAAAGAAACCATGAATTGCCGTTCGAAAATCGTCAAACTCCTCATAATAATTGTTGTAAATGACAGTCTCCTTCATCCATTTCCAGAGCCTCTCAATTGGATTCAAATTTGGACTGTAAGGAGGGATAAAGTGAAGTTTTATCCTAGAGTTTTCAAGGTACGCCGTAACTGCTTTATTGCGATAGTAGCCAGCATTATCACAAAAGA
>JBLFWS010000034.1:0-24601 GCA_047611865.1 Chlamydiales bacterium | reverse complement strand
CCGTCAAGACATCAGCATCTAAATCCAAACGCGTAGCTACTTGTAGCATCGTGTTACGAATGACTTCTTCTTTCGTAGTCCCTTGAACTTGATGGTAAATTCCACCCTTATGAATCGCTCTGTAGAGGCTAAATTGCTTAGTGCCCCCCTTACTAGACCTATCCTGTACCGTCAAATCTTCAAAAGCAACCTCTTCCCCAAAAGGGGCCTGATCATCTTCTTTTCCAAGTTTACGGCTCATCACCCAACTTTCAATCTCAGTCCGGCTAAAGCGATACTGGTGATTCAAGCGATATGCAGGCATTTTTCCATCAACAACCCATCGACGAATTGTTGTTTCTGAGACATTTAGCAAATCAGCTACATCTTTAATTTTCAGGTCCATTACCATCCTCCTTTACGCGAATCTCCTGCAATAGGAAAATCTATAGTTCTTCAAAAAGTTGAACCACGTCCTCTGGTGAATTCAGCATAAGCATCTTTTTACGACGCTTTTCATCCTTCACGGCAATTGTTAAGCTAGACAGTATTTGCAAATACTGCGTCTGCTTATCATCCGGTCCCCCAACCAGAAAAACTATTCGAACTGGTGCTCCATCAAGCGCATTCCAGTCCACTCCATTCCGTAAAATTCCTATTGCGATAAAGAAATCTTCGTAAGAAGACAACTTGGCATGTGGAATGGCAACTCCCATACCGATGCCTGTCGAAACAATTTTCTCCCGATCTAAAATCGCGTGAAAAAACTCTTCTTCGTCTTGAATTTTCCCAACATTTCCGAGAGAACTTACTAAAGCCTGAATAGTCTCGTCACGTCCTTCTACTTCAAGAAACTTAACCGCATCTTTACTAAGATATTTTGCTATCATTACCATTATTTCACCGTGGATTGGCAAATATTATTTCAAGCCGGTGTGGCCAAATCCGCCACTTCCCCGCGATGTTTCTGCAAGATCTTCACATACCACAAAACGAGCCTGTACAACTGCAGCTACAATGATCTGAGCTATGCGCATACCTGGTTCTATAGAAAAAGGCTTAGAACCATGATTAATCAAAATAACCTTCAGTTCTCCCCTATAATCGGAATCAATTGTCCCGGGGGTATTCAACACGGTAATTTGATGTTTAAAGGCTAAGCCACTACGAGGACGAACTTGTATTTCAAAACCCTCAGGAATTGCAAAGCGAAGTCCAGTAGGCACTAGAACAGAGGAGCCTGCTTCTATGACGATCTCTTTTTCAATAGAGGCTCGTACGTCAGCTCCTGCAGCACCTGGTGAAGCATAATTTGGACGGTTCTTTTCATCTTCAGTTAAAGTGAGGATTTCTACTTCATTTTTCATTATTTGCTGCCATTATAGGGGTTTATTCTTCAGAAAGGGACATGCTCATCAGTTCGCGAAGCTTGTCAGGCAATCCATTGATTCCCTCTCTCGCTTGAGCTGAAACATATAGTGCACCCATACGATACTCAGGACATGTAAAAAAATCGATGAATTCGGCAAGCTGATTTTTGAGTTCTCGTCGGTTAACAATGCCATCTAGCATCCCATGTTCCACAAGAAAATCTGGCTTTTGGGCTCCTGGTGGAAGCTTCTGACCAATGGTTTGCTCAATCACACGCGGCCCAGTAAACCCTATAAGAGCATTAGGCTCTGCTATGATCACATCGCCGAGAGAAGCAAAGGAAGCTGTCACACCACCGGTAGTTGGATTAGTCAGGACAGAGATGTATGGAAGCCCAGCTTCGTGTAAGCGAGCCAGTGCTGCAGAGACCTTAGCCATTTGCATAAGAGACAAAGTAGACTCTTGCATACGAGCCCCTCCGGAAGCGGAAATGATAATAACTGGTAGAGAGTGGTCAATGGCATACTCGATAATTGATGCCAGCCTTTCTCCAACTACAATCCCCATCGACCCACCCATGAAGTTAAAATCAAGTACACCCAAGGCTATACGTTTTGATTTCAACATACAGGTCCCAACAATAACACCTTCGTCAATGCCTGATTTCTCTTTAGCTCTCTCTAATCGATCTGTATAGGCTTCTGAATCAACAAAATTTAAGGGGTTGGTAGACTTAAAGTTGGTAAATAATTCTTTGAATGTATCGGGGTCTGCCAGGGTTTCTATACGCTTTTTCGCCGATAATCTGTAATGGTAGTCACACTGAGGGCAACAATTAAGGCTTTTCTCCAACTCATTAAGATGGGTAAGTTCTCCGCAGTGGGTACACTTAAGCCATCCACTAAACCCGTCTTTTTTGGTTGTTTGTACCTTAATTTTAGGCTTATCTCGGGAAAATAGACCCATATTTGACACAGCTCGCAAAAAGTCAATAAGAGAACTATATTAATTTAAAATGGTAAAAAAAACAAGAGGAATTCTCTCAGACGGCAAGAGATGGCAAAGGATGAATACTTATGTATAGGTAAGGATGCTAGGCGCCCCTATACTGACGATCCAAGCATCCATCGCTCTTGTAAACTAGAAAGGGGGATGAACAGAGCTTAATCAAGACTGTTTTTTAACAAAAACTCTATATCCACCCCTTAAAATTCAAACTCTAGCTTTTTTGAAGCGATCTTCGACATTTTTCCAGTTTACAACTTCCCATATGGCCTTGATATATTCGAGTCGTGCATTTTTGTACTGTAAATAATAGGCATGCTCCCAAACATCAATTCCCAAAAGAGGAATCAGTCCCTTCGTTATCAAAGGATCTTGATTTGGACAAGTCGTAATTTCAAGTCTTCCAGATGTTTTATTAAAACCAAGCCATCCCCAACCTGCCCCCTGGACACCTACAGTCACTTTTGAAAAAATATCTTTAAATATATCAAAAGATCCCCACTCTTTTTCGATCTCCTGAAGAAATTCTCCTTCTGGAGGATTACCCCCGCCCTGGTTTTTTGCTGCTAAATTTGACCAAAATATTTCATGATTAATATGACCCCCACCATTAAATTTAATGGCCCCCTGAACCTCTATCATTCCTGAAACATCATTGGATACTGCAGCTTCCTGGAATTTTTCGAATGCTAAATTTAGGTTATTTACGTATGTTTGATGGTGTTTTGAATGGTGTAAACGCATAATTTCGGCACTAATATAAGGCTCAAGAGCATCATAATCATAAGGAAGTTCTGCTAGATTAAACACTACAATTTGTTCTTTGGAGTCATGCTGACTAACCATTTAAGATTCTCCTATTAAAATTGCACACTTTGCGATCTTGTGAACTAGTATCAGCTACAAACTTTATTTTCTTACATGATCATTTCACGCCAGAAATTCCAAATCTGTGCACAGTTGTAGTACATCTATACCTGTTCACACGAACTTTCGACAAAAACCTGCACAAATGTAAATATATTGGACTCGGTCACAAACTTTAACTTTGCGAGCGATCTTTTTCAAAGGTTAACATATGGAAACGAAAATCAGTAGACGAAAACATTCTTTACTTTCCAACCATTAGTCCATTTACTCTCTCGAAATAAAGAAGACTCTTTTGTCTCAATCATCTTCTTTGCTGAAGAAATCAAACGTTCCAATCTATCAAATTTAATTTCTCTTTGCCGCACAAGTACCGCTGGAGCAAAAGTTATCGCCGCCAAATCTTTATAATCAATCCCTCCATCACCTTCCATTTGGCGTAAATTTTGAGACAAAGCTAAAAGGCTGTTCATCCCCCCGGCCCTATCGATACAATCTTTGCAAGAGGTATTATAAAAATCAGAACCCGATTTAAAAATAATTAATTCGATGATCAAGACATAGACAATTTCAATAAAATCAAGCCGCTCCTGACGATCCAGCATCTCATTCCCTTCAAAAAGGGTACTATGAACATCTTCTATTAGATTTGCGACCTCCTCCCTAAAATCTATTTCCCCATCATTCAATAATGAATCAGGGAAGTAAAACCAAGAAACTTTCACCTCAAACATTTGTTTAAAAAATTCAGACTTAAATTTATCCACTTCATTTTGTTCTATATACCCATCATTTTGCATATAAAAAGGAGAATCTTTTGACAGGCCTATCACTGTCAAAACATCCTGAAAATCCCCTTGTAAATTCTCAATAGCCTTACATCTAGGAGCCTCGTTCTTCCAAAGAAACCTAGGGTTTCTATTTTGTAAATTCACATACAGGTGTTTTTTCCCAAACCTTCTACAAGCTTCAAGATACCCTCTAAACTCTGGGTTGACTTCTGCCTCGCCACATACGATAGAAAAAAGATCTTCATAAGTGGGCGTTCCACACCTTATATTAAGCACATCCTTTTCTTTTCCATTTTCAAGCCTGTAGCGAGTTTTAAATAAAACGTTAGGAAGATTACCTTGTGCAAATGGATCAAAACCCAGGTTTATTTGATCCTTCACATAATACCACCAGTACGAAGGGTCATAGGTTTTTTGACTATCGACAATTCTTTTTACATCGGTAAAACTTTGCTTAAGATCTCTCTCCAAATCTGCAGGGTTCTGCAAAGGAACTGCATTCTCCAGCAAATTCCCTTCTTGCATATCTTTTACCAACTGTGCGCAGAATTCGTGAATATTTATCCCAGTAAAAAAGTACAGACATAGGTGATGAAGCAAATCAATATTTGCAGACAAGCTCGCATCAATATGTTTCAAAGCTAAGGCCTGCCGATACTCCTCACAATTAAGAGCTTGACGCAAATATGAATGAAACTTTTTATACTGCTCAGAAGGAAGACCTCCTTCTGGGTTGAGAAGAGATGTCATCACTTTTTTTAGAATCGTTTCAAGGTCGTCAGCGCTTCTTTGTCGCTCTCCTTCTTTAACAGAAAGATCTGACTTAGAGCTTTCCAGAGAATTGACGAAACTAGTCAAGGTATAGCGATAATGCTGCTCTTTCTTGGCAAAAGCATAATTCTTAACCACAGAACCTCACAGTAAAAAGCGAGAGGGTAATAAAATTCACAGCACTCACATTCAAATGCTTCGTGTAGTACCGGACTCGACCACAACGTTTAACTTTACGAAAGAGCTTTTACTGTCTTTTAAAGCGCATATTTTCAATACGAATTAATTTGAGTATAAAATCACTACTCGCAAATTCAAATTTTGTAGCCAAGTACGACATATACCAATCTCGTATCAAACCTGTGATTTGTGAGCTGATTTTTTCTTAGCCGAGTTCGTGTTCAAAATCTCAATAACATCCTATGGTTATGGGATCTCCACACTTCAACAGGCCAAAAACTCTTAAGCTACAAATCATAAATTTGAATCGATTCTTGGTATAAACTTTCAAAACCTCGCCCTGGTGTTTTAAAAGGCCTTATTCATAATTTATTTTTCACACTCATTGCTTTACATGCAACACTCAACTTTCAAAACAGGCTTCTTCACAGCCTGAACTTCATCAAGTCTTTTCACTGACATTGAATGGGGCGCTTTTCTAAGTATTTCAGGGTCTATTTGAATCTCTTTGACTATTTCCTCAATTATAACAATAAACTGATCCAAGGTCTTTTTAGATTCGCTTTCTGTGGGCTCAATAAGCATGCACTCTTTAACAATCAAAGGAAAATAAATCGTTGGGGCATGGACACCATAATCTAGTAAGCGCTTGGCAACGTCCAAAGCTCTCACTCCTACTGAAAGATACCCATCAGCTTGAATAACAAACTCATGCATACAATTCTGTTTATAAGGAACAGTAAAAAGTGGCTCTAACTTTTTCTTAAGATAATTCGCGTTAAGAACTGCATTTTCAGCAATCCTTCTCAAGCCAAAGTGACCATGCAGCTTAATATAGAGATAAGCCCTTAGATAAATTCCAAAATTCCCATGAAAAGAAGCTACGGCTCCTACAGAATCTGGACTTTCCCATTGTATCTTATATTTTTCTCCCTCTAAATCAACCCGCGGAAGAGGCAAAAATGGTTTCAGTCTGTCATTACAAAGAACTGGACCAGAGCCTGGCCCTCCTCCTCCATGGGGAGTAGAAAAAGTTTTATGCAAATTGATGTGCATTACATCAAAGCCCATTTCGCCGGGTCGTATGACATTCAAAATAGCATTCAAGTTAGCGCCATCGTAAAAAAGCAGGGCCCCACAGTCATGAACAGTTTTTGCTATTTCCTGAATATTCGGACTGAATAGTCCCAAAGTATTTGGGTTTGTCAGCATCAAGCCAGCCGTTTTCTCACTGACCAATTTTTTCAAAGCATCAAGATCAATATCACCGCGGTCATCAGTAGGTACCGAAACTGTTTCGAAACCAGCCATTGCTGCAGTGGCCGGATTCGTTCCATGAGCACTATCTGGTATCAACATTTGTGTACGCTGAGTATCACCATTCTTTTTATGGTATGCCTTAATCATAAGGATACCCATAAACTCACCCTGAGCCCCAGCATTAGGTAGTACAGACCCACCACTCATACCCGAAACTTTACATAAGTCCTCGATTAACTCATAAGCCACGCGCAAGTTCCCTTGCACTAGAGAATCATCAGCCATTGGATGTGTGCGGATAAAATCTGGCATATTGGCACAAACTTCATTCACTCGCGGATTCAGCTTCATTGTACAGCTGCCCAAAGGATAAAAGTGAGTATCAATCCCCATATTTTTACGGGCCAGGTTACTAAAATGACGCGTAAGGTCAATTTCAGAGATCTCTGGCAATGCGATTTTCCCCTTCCTTAGAAAGGATTCAGGCGGAGTATATTTCTCAAACTCCGGGTCGCTTTTGGGAAGGCTGTAAGCCTTCTGCCCTTTTTGTGATTGCTCAAATATTGTCATGACAAAATCTCACCAGCCAAAGATAGGTATTTTTCGAGTTGTTCTTTACTTTTAGTTTCAGTAACAGCAATCAGCAAATGATCTTGCATTTCAGGGTAATACTTTCCAAGCGGAAGACCTGCCACAATACCCTGTTCTTTAAAAGCTGCTAAAACCTCATTCATAGGTTTATTGACTTTCACAGTAAATTCGTTAAAGAAAGGAGCAGAGCCCAAGCTTGAAATTCCTGGAATAGCCTCTAATCTTTCTTTTAGGAATGATGCTCGTTGGTAGTTGGTCAGTGCTAAATCCTGAACACCCTTTTTCCCATACCAAAGAATAGCAATTAGACTCGCCAAAGACACGAGAGTTTGGCTCGTACATATATTCGATGTTGCCTTTTCCCTTCTAATGTGTTGCTCTCTGGCCTGAAGAGTTAGCACGTATCCTATTTTCTTATCCGTATCAGTAGTCTGACCTACGATACGAGCTGGAAGCTGCCGAACTAAGCTGTTACTGCAAGCCATGTATCCGGCGTAAGGGCCACCAAACTGTAAGGGCACCCCAAAAGATTGCATGTCGCCCACAGCAATATCAACTCCTAACTCTCCCGCAGAAGCAAACAAACCATAAGACATCGGGTTTGCACACAAAACGGTAAGTGCTCCATTGGCTTTAGCCAATTCAGCAATAGGCTTTACATCCTCCATAACACCGAAAAAATTTGGTGATTGTACAATTATTGCAGCGGTACTGGTATCGACATTAGCTTCACACCATTTCTTATCTAATGAGCCATCTTTTGAAAAAGGGATTCTGACAATTTCTACATCTTGGTGAGCGAGATACTGCTGCACCACTTGGTAATAATGAGGATGTAGAGAACCTGCGAGAAAAATTTTAGTACGTTTCTTTCTAAAATGGCGAAGAGCCATCAATGCAGCTTCACTACAAGCCGAGGCCCCATCGTAAACTGATGCATTAGCAACCTCCATTCCGGTAAGAGCACAAACGGCCGATTGAAACTCAAAAATAGCTTGAAGCATCCCTTGAGATGCTTCTGCCTGATAAGGAGTATAGGCTGTAAGAAACTCTGACTTAGCACACACCATAGGAACTATAGCTGGAACATGGTGCTCGTAAGCTCCTCCTCCAATATAACTGGAATAATCGAGAAAAGTATTTTGCTTCCCAATTCCTTCCATTAGCTTCAGGCCTTCATACTCAGACATTCCGTCATCCTGATCAGGGGCAAGGCAAAGTAAAGAATTCGGAATGCCCTGAAATAATTCCATGACATCTTTTATACCCAAAGTATCGAGCATCTCAGAGACCTGTGTCTCACTATTGGAAATAAAATCCATTTTAAGTCCCTTAAGAAACGAAGTTTTTGTAGGTCTCTCTATCCATCAACCTATCAAATTCTTCAGGATGAGATAATTTGACTTTAAAAATCCAACCATCCTTTTCAGGAGAGTTGTTAATCATTTCAGAAGCGTCTGCCAATGCGGTGTTTACTTCAACGATTTCACCTGAAATAGGCATGTAGACATCTGCTGCTGCTTTCGTCGATTCAAGCACAACCACTTCTTCACCCAAAAGAATGGTTCGTCCAACCTCAGGTAATTCCACATACACGATTTCCCCCAACTCACCTTGAGCATGGTCCGTTATGCCAATAGTACCAATCTCATCCTTAACTTCCACCCACTCGTGGGATTCTGTAAACTTCATTTTACACCTCATGAACTATTTATTTTGATAAGCTTTAGGGTCTATAAAAGGCAGCCCTGTTACTTTTGCCTTTACCAGGTGTCTTCTAATTTTTATGTCCACTTCATCGCCTTCTTCAAGCCTGCCCTCTACCAGAATGATCCCAATTCCCTGATCTAGGCATGGGGAAAACGTTCCTGAAGTCACTGTACCAATAACTTTGTCAGCTTTAAGAACATCATAACTCTCTCTAGCAATCCCTTTCTCTTGCATAACGATGCCATACTGTGATCGTTTAGCAGGGCTCTTCTCCAAACGCTCGAGAGCCCCTTTCCCAAGAAAGTTTTCTTTATCCAGTTTTACAGTCCAAGCTGAAACGCTCTCGGTAGGTGCAATGCGGTCACTTAGTTCATGGCTATATAGTGCATAACCCATTTCAAGTCGTAAAGTATCCCGTGCAGCTAATCCTATAGGCTCAATTCCATACTTTTCACCCTTGACCATAAGTTCTTCCCAAAGGCTTCGAATCAAAGCATTCGAGGCATAAAATTCGTATCCCAGATTCCCTGTGTAGCCTGTACGAGAAAGTACGATGTTCTCTCCCTTATACTCTATGTCCAGGAAACGCATATATTTAAGGTCTTTTGCTTCCGGAAAAAGTTCTATTAAAAGATCTCTGGAGTTGGGTCCTTGAATCGCAAGAATTCCATCTTCTTCATAGCGATCGGTAATTTCGACATCAAACGATTTTGCTTCATTGATGAGGTGATCTAAATCTTTTGTGCGGTTTCCTGCATTGACGATTATAAAAAAATCCCCTGCATTTCGACGGTAGATAATTACATCATCAACAACGCCACCATGTTCTGAAGCCCAGACAGTATATGTAGCTACACGATCCTTTTTGCCTAAGATCTTGTTGGTAGATACATAGTCAAGGAGGGCTTCTGCTCCTTTTCCATGAACGAGAACACGGCCCATATGTGAAACATCAAAGATGCCCACACCTTTTCGAACAGCCATATGTTCCTGCTTAATTCCTTTGCTATATTGCAGCGGCATTTTCCAACCGGAAAAATCTACAATTTTTGCTCCCAGCGCAACATGATTTTCATGAAGTCCCGTTTTCATTTTCTTATCGGCGTGGAGACTTTACCACTCAAAGTTGCAAGCATATTCCCTATTAAAACAGGAGGCTCGCAATACTAACAGGTAAAATAGAACGCCGCCCCCTTTGTGGTATTTAAAATTTTGAAGTCGTTTAATTCTTCGACATCCGATAGAAAGTTTTAAAGGGATTGTTTGTTTTATTCAACCCGGGATTAACTCGAACCCCGGGTTGACAACCCTTGGACTTTCCATTTAAGCAGATAAGTTTTTACGTTTACTCTACTTCTGCTTCAAGATCATCGGAGTCTCTTACTGCAGGTACATCCAAAGAAATCGCCCCTAGGCTTGTTATCGTTTCCAAGACATCCTCCATCAAAAACCTGCGAGCCTCATTAGAAAGTACTTTTTGACCAACATCAACTTTGTCCAAAACAGATCCTTCATCAAAAATGCGATCTCGAACCTGGAAATAGTGAATATCACCATGTGCTGGAGCGAAGACCCTTGACCAAACATCCTTTTCCAGAGAAAAAGCCATTTCACTAGCCACACCTTCTTGAGACTTTCTTGCTACTTCCTGTTCAACTCTTTCGAGCTTCCATTGGTTGGAAAGGCTTGGCAATGGCGGCAATCTGCCTTCCTCGACCTTTACAGCAGCTGCCTGAAGGAATTTATCTTCATTTTTTGGGTCATCCTCCATTAAGTCTCTCAATAAGCGAACAAAGTAAAAAAGCCTTTTTGGAGCGCAGAAATTCCCTGATGCCTGTGATGTCTGCGCCTCGTCTGTCACCACTGAAAGGTAATCATTATAGATAGCTTGCAAAGTCTCTCCAAACATATCGTCGGCAACCAAGCCTTTTACTTCATTAAAAGGTCTAGCGGCAGACTTTTCAGTCAAAAACACTTTGGGCAAACTTCTACGCTGCATCTTCTTATAATGTTCTTCGAGCCTTACATCCAAAATACCATCTAAGACAAAGTTTTCTTTTGCCTCAGCAAAGGTCAACACTCTCTTGGCTGAATCACGATCCAATACGACGATACGATAGTAATCCTTGTTGTTAGCTGTAAAATGTAAAAGCTCTTCTGCGGCTTCCAAAGCTTGGGGAATATTTTTCTCTCCTTCAACTCTTGAAGCAACGTCCAATAATTCAATAAAGCTTTTTCTTTCCTGCAAGCCTTCGAAAGGAAGGAGTCCACCTCTCGAACTGATATTGACTTCAATATTTCTATCTTTTGCCAATTCAAGACTTTCATTCAGCCACTCAGGGTGTGTATTGACAATTGTCTCTCTAGCAAACGCATCAACCTTAATTCGGGTGTTGGCATCAAGATTTTCCAACACAGCAAACCGCTCTTCACGAAGTTTGGCTTTAGAAACTGTCAATTCCGGGAAATACTTTCCCAATAATCCCCAGTTCTCATCTTGCATTTGCCAATTCCAGGTTTCCTTTAGTCCAACTCGGATTTCCAAAGAAGACTTATTTACATGCGCTACCCTAAGGAGAAACCTCCTCGCGATAAGCTCTGGATAGTCTCTCTCTACCTCATCAGGTCTAAGAAAATCCCCAGGGAGTCCAAGAGCCATTTTCCCTGTCCGTTTCTTTGAAGATACGATATCCAGGTACGTTTCCAATTTCTGAAGGTCTCGGTATTCAGATATACGCAAAGGTGAGGGAAGTTGGTATAGGTCGACCAATACTTTTTCTTTTGCATAACCTTGAAATTTCTCATAAGAAAAAGCATCTACAAAGACTGCATTACCGATATCGTTAAAAAGGCGACGAAATAGCATCACCTTACGCCATACAGCTACAGCTCCTGCCTTGTCGATTCCGAGGCGACGCAATTGCTCATTAAAGTAATCCGAGTTATTAGTAACTCCTATACCGGCCCGGTCCCTATTTTTTTCAAAGCTGATAGCTCCGTTGCCTATCAAGTCAGCAAGAGCTTCTTCCTTACTTACTTCGTATCCTCGTTGTTCAGCGATTGCTGAAGCATTGATGATAAACTGGCTAACGAGTTCCATAAAACGTCTGCCAAACCAATCCTCAACTGTTTTGTATCCAAAAAGTGAAAGGTCCTGACTCCCAAGATAAGGATCAGGATTCACCCAACCATACTGCTGCTCTTGCAAACGCAATACGTGCCTTAACAAACCTGAGGGAAATTTCTTTTCTTCGAGAAATAATCTGACCCGAAGATCAAACTTTTCTGTATCCGATCTGGAAGAAGACTGTAGTAGCTCATCATAGGTATCATTTAAGGAAGGGGCAAAATAAGCCCACACGCTTCTACTACTAAGAAAATTCGCTTGAGGATGCTCATAGGGCACATAGCCCTTTTCCTTCTTCTGACGAACCTCTAAACCTTCTTTTAGATTTCCCATATATGTTTTAGCAAGCATTTGTGCCAAACCGGACTGGAGCATATCCTTTGCAATTACCCCATCATTAAGGAAATTTGGACCCCAAATAACTCCCCAAGACTCTTGGTCGCTTGCATCAGTAGACAGAAAAACTGTCATAGCCTGTACTTCTCCACGGCTTATATTGCTACCGTCTACAGCCTTAAAGACCGTTTTGTCACTTCTTATATCACGCGGAGTGGTTTGGAAGGTGCCGAAAAAAATGAACGTAACAAAAATTATTCCTGTTACAAAAAAGAAAAATATCTTCTGATACTTCCTAAAAAAGCCTAACATTAATCGTTAATCCTCAATAAAATCCAGAAACTAGAAAAGGGGATGCTAGCAAATTTTCGGGATTTAACTCAAATGTTTGGAAGCAAGCCCTTCATAAATAATACAAATGAATGGATTTAGGGACTGTTGGGAACCGTTAAAAAATAACTTAGACGCTTTGGGGTGTTTCAGCAGCTTAGGTTTACATCACAGCAAGAATTTGCAACGCCGCAGATTAAGTGCTGAAACGCTCAAAAAAAACACGTTATTTCTTAAGTGTTCCTTAGATCTCCTCGTCAAGAAAACTTTGCACCAAGAGCCTACGTACTTCTTTTCGTACCTTAAATAGCTGCATTGGAGTCCAGTCACTACCTATAAGGGAAAAACTATTTTGTTCTATCGATTCACTAACTCTACTTCCTGGCAACAATATGTCATCCAGGAAATCTTGTGGCATCATACCAATTGAAATCGTACCTTGATGCAAAAAACCATCTCGTGTTTTTCTTTGGGCTGCGCCACCAACTTTTTTACCATCAACCATAACATCGTACTTTGTAGGTCTTGCCATGCAAAAATGTGTAGAAGATTTATCTAATTCCTTGGAATCGAATGGCAAAATATCCATCTTGGTCTCTTTTCCTAAAAACTTTTTCACCACAGTCGCTACAAAACTATTAATAAATGCATAATTAGCCAAAGTGTTTTGCGAAAACCGTGAATCCGTAGAAGGAACAATCACAGAAAATGCCAGGTCACAGAGGTGAAAGATAATCCCTCCTCCTGTTGGCCTTCTTGCAAGGTTAAGACCCCTTTCTTTTATGGCCTCGGAATTTAAAAATTTTTCTGGTTCAATAAAGTAGCCATGCGTAGCACTATCCCCGTGCCAAGAATAGAGCCTTAGAACAGGATTTTTACGAGTAGATACTTTACTTAACAGCTCGCCATCCAATCTCATATTGACTTCCGCACTAGCCATTCCGGTATCTAGAATTTCCCACATAAAAAAATGATCTCCTCTAAAAATAGAAAAGGATATCAAATCCACTAAATTTTACAGAGGAAATTCTTCGAGAACAGATATACATGCACTCATAGAAGTATTTCATATGATCTTAAAGAAAGCTTTACGTTTTGTTTTTTACTACTTACATCATTTTATTAATAATGCTATAATAACATTAATTGAAAGGAGAATGGCATGAAAAAGACCCTTTTATTGTTCCTCGTTATTTTATTCTCTATTAATTCTCAAGTCTCTTCTGGTCATAAGCAAGAGGCAAGAATTGAGCAATATCAAGAGCTTTTCTTGGCATTCCCCAAAGATATCCAGGAAAAAATCAAAAAGGGCCAAGTTGAGAAAGGATATACGAAAAACATGGTATACATAGCCATTGGTTCACCGAGCAAAATGTCCACAGTAGGAGAAAAAGCTATCTGGGATTACTGGGTAGAGTCACCAAAGCCAAAAGACCTCTATCCTTTAGAGTCTTTAAATTACCCCTACCTCTCCATCCATATAGAATTCTCGGGAGATATCGTAAATCGCATCAGCCGAATTGACGACACAAACTAATTCAAGCGCCTTACTACAAGGGTTTTGAGTCTATCCAATGAGTGATTTTCATTTTTACTGGAACAGATTCACCCTCATTCTTTAAAAGACCAGACAAAGACTGATGGACCTTTACCCGATACAGCAATGCATTATCGCTTTGCCAAGAACCCGTTCCAGATAAAATTCCTTGAAATAACCCCACATTTTCATCCAAGCCCCCCCCTTCCTTTTTCCTTATATTCCCTAAGAAGGTAGCTTGAACTTCTCGTCTATCCGCTCTGTTAATGTCAATTTCGATATCGTTTTTCCGAGGCAATTTAATCCCCGGGCGAAGCTCCTGCCCACCCAAAATAAACAGGTATTGAAACATATCAGAAAACATCTCGTGATTAATAAACTCTCCTGCAAGGGGGAAATCCTTTTGAACCAAAGCTAGATCTGGACTCTCCTCAAGAGAAAAATTCGGGCTTAAACGAAAAAAAATAGGCCGATCAAGTATCTCTTTTAACTGCGCAAATTCCAAAGAAGTACTATTCCCCTCAGTATCTAAAATAGTTTTCACTCCATTTCCTTGGATCTCAGCAGACAAACTTTTCAAAACTACTTCCACCTGATTCGGTAGAGCCCCCTCCTCTTTATCTCCATCTGCAAGTAGTCTCACTTCAGCTACAACCTTTTGCTTAATTGTTTCACTCAAAAGGAAACCCGGTAAATCCGTTTCCATTTCTACTAAAGTCGTAAAAGTTTGCAACGAAGCTTTTCCTGAAGGATATCGTAGAGTCAGTGCTGGAATTTCATATGCAGAAACTTCGATAAAAAAAACAAAGGACAAGGTTAATAAGAAAATTCTTAGAAAGGCCATAGAACATCCGGGAGAAATATTTATGCTATATAAACCAAAAGATAATCGGTAATATGGGTTAAATTCAACCTGTGATTACGACACAATAGCTTCAGCCCCAGATTAAGATCCAATATGGCCGTTGTTGCATAACTTAATACGTTTACAATCATTTATTTAAACACAGAGAGCACCGAGAGCACAGAGAGATAGAAAATTGCATAAAGTCTCTCAGAATATGCTATCAACTGATCTGTGATTTTTTATTTTCTCTGTGCCCTCTGTGATATCGGTGGTAAAATGTTAATCATAAGCCTCTTGTAGACGCATGTTTTATGCAACAACGCCTCCAATATGCCATTCTTTTCACGACATTTATCGGCCTTACTCCACAATTCACCACAGCGGAAGTGAGGTCAGTGGTTATTTATGTAACGACAAACTCATTGATGAATATCATGAAAATAAGATAGAAAACAAAAAAAACAAAAAATAGACTTGAGAATTAGTCTAGCGAAGTATGCCGGAACCAATTCTTGAATTTGTTTCGATATAAAAGGGCCGTTATAAAATACTATGGATAGACAATAGGGTGATCACTGCCGTGAAGCTTATCTCCAAATCCATAACCGGATTTTTTAAGCTCATGAGTATTTGGATCCCCTTCCCTAAGAGCATAAAATAATCGTTTTTCCGCATACACAATCAACAAATAACGTTGGTAGGGTATTTGTAATATAGGAGCATAAGAAACTAAAGCTTCCTGATTGAAAAAAACACCACTACCTGCTGAATTAGAAAAAATACTCTTCTCCAGCTCAGTATTTTCTTCTTTAGATTCAACTATCGGGTCGGAAAGGCAAAGCATCAAGCCACATAACTCTCCCTGGAATCCACTAACATCACTTAAGATAAATGAATCTTCCCCTACCATGCGGCCGAAGGGAGTGTCTTTCGACGGATCCTTCAAAGAATCTCTATACCCGGAGAAAAGAGTTTGATCATATGCTAGCCTAAGGGGCTTTATCCCTGAAAGCTGTGAAGCAATTTCAGCCAAACGACTTTTACATACGCTTTGTTTAATCAACTCGTTTTCTCGCGATACATCTCTACCGGATAAATATGTCTGTTCAAAAGGAAATCTTTCCAATTTTTCAACAGTAGTCCCCAATCGCTTGACCAATACGGAATCTATGGCTGGATTAAGTTCTGAGAGTTCTTTTTCAGAAAGTAGCCCCTCAAATTCAATACAACCATTACTTTGGAAAAAATTTCTATGGTCTTTGTGTAGGGCGAATCGCATATTTAACAACTTTTTTGTATTTTATTTATACCGGCTCAAACATTTTAATGGAACCCAGACTAAATTTCAAGAAACCTTTAAAAGCAGTCGAAGAGTAGGTCTTAAAATGCACTCCCACATTCATTATTTGTCTACTTTCAAAAAAGCTCATTGGCGATTAATGCCTTTTTTCTGTTACTATGACTCCCATGAACGCCTTAGAAAATCTCATCAATAATGCCTCAGAAATAGAGTCTCGCATTGGCTATGAATTTAAAGATAAGTCTTTACTTGCTCTTGCTTTCGTACATCGCTCCTTTGTCAATGAAAACAGGAATGTTATTCAAACTCATAATGAGCGGCTGGAATTCCTCGGAGATTCAGTACTGGGCATGCTCACAGCAGCCTACCTTTTTCAAGATTATCCAGAAAAACCTGAAGGCGATTTATCTCACCTTCGTTCACGCCTCGTAGAAGCCATTTCATGTGTTTCCTACATAAATAAACTTGATGTAGAAGAGCATCTGCTTTTAAGTAAAGGCGAGAAAATGAATGACGGCCGCGGTAGAGAGTCCATTCTTGCTGACCTCTTCGAAGCTATCATCGGAGCCATCTATATAGATGGCGGGATCTACGCTGCCAAAAGCTTTCTTTTTGAAAATTTTTCTGAAGAAATAAGTAAAATCATCGAAGAACCTCTCAGAAACTGGAAAGCCGAGCTACAAGACTATGCTCAAAAACGCTTCCAGGAAACTCCCTGCTATAAAGTTCTTACAGAAACAGGACCCGACCACAGTAAAGTTTTCGAAATTTCCGTTTCTATCAACGACGAAATCGCTGGAGTTGGTGAAGGAGCCTCAAAAAAGGAGGCTCAGCAAAGTGCTGCTTTCAACGCCCTCTCTAAAGTCAATCAACAAAAAAGTTAAGACTAGACCATGGCTAAAACAAAGACCGTTTGGTATTGCAATGATTGTGGACACAAACAGATCAAATGGTCTGGCCAATGCCCTCAGTGTAATGAATGGAATACTCTCGCTGAAGAAGTGGAAGCTCCCCAAAACACTCGATTTGAAGCCACTAAAGAAAGGCAAACTTCCAAACCTGTACGGCTTAACGAAGTAAACCTTTGTGAAACACCCCGCATTCACACCCACATTGGTGAATTTGACAGACTCGTTGGTGGTGGAGTCGTACCAGGTTCACTGTCTCTTGTAGGTGGAGACCCTGGAATTGGGAAATCTACATTACTACTGCAAGTTTCCAGTGCTTTTTCGAAGCAAGGATTGACAGTTCTCTACATCTGTGGGGAGGAGTCTGTAGCCCAAACTTCCATGCGAGCGAAGCGCTTGGATATTAGCCATGACAATCTCTATCTTCTTAATGAGACCAACTTCTCCTTAATCAAGTCACATATCGACAAGATTAACCCTGACGTTGTCATTGTCGACTCCATCCAGATTGTCTACAAAAACGAAATTTCCTCTGCTCCAGGCTCTGTCTCCCAGGTAAGAGAAACAGCCACCGAATTTATGCACATCGCTAAAGGCGGAGGGATCACGATTTTCCTTATCGGACACGTAACAAAATCCGGAGAAATTGCAGGCCCAAGAATCCTTGAACATCTCGTAGACACTGTTTTATATTTCGAAGGCGACAAACAACATAATTTTAGAATGATGCGTGTAGTAAAAAACCGTTTCGGACCTACCGATGAAATTGCTGTATTCCAAATGAATGCTAATGGGCTTTCTGAGGTGGCTAATCCCTCTGAAATCTTTCTGGAGGAGCGTTTAAAAAACAATACCGGCTCCGTTATTATTCCCACAATTGAAGGAACGCGCCCTATTTTAGTAGAAGTTCAGGCTCTTGTTACGGATACTGCTTTCAGCACTCCATCCCGTAGGTCTACAGGACTCGACCAAAACCGCCTTGCTTTACTTCTGGCAGTCTTGGAAAAAAGAGTAGGCTTCCAAATGTTTCGCTGCGATGTTTTCGTTTCACTTGCTGGGGGCATAAAAATTCTTGAACCTTCCATCGACTTGGGTATATTACTCGCAGTTGCTTCGTCTTACTGTAACAAAATTATTGACCCTGAATCAGTCGTTGTCGGTGAAGTGGGACTTGGTGGAGAAATCCGCAGTGTTTCACGAATTGAAACCCGAATTAAAGAAGCCATTAATATGGGCTTTAAGCGCTGTCTTATTCCAACAAGGAACGTTCAGGGTTTACCTGAAGTAATTACAAAAAATATTGAACTACAAGGTGTAGGTTCTGTAGAGGAGGCAATGGCAATAAATGGCCTTATTAAAGAATAAAGCAGAAATGGACATCGAAATCCCTGTCGCAGCACGAGCATCGAATCTTTCTCGCGCGCAAGTTAAAGAAATCCTCAACGAGCTTCACGTCCACTACCCTATGGTAAAGTTCAATTCAACTTACTTGCAAACAACGGGTGACCTGGACCAAAAGACTTCTCTTCGAGGCCTTGCTAAAACCGATTTTTTCACGCAGGAAATCGATCAATTACAGCTCAATGGCAAATGTCGAATCAGCATTCATTCTGCCAAAGACCTGCCAGAAGAGCTGGCCGGGGGGCTGAGCATCGCAGCTATCACTAAGGGCTTGGACCCCGCGGATAGCCTAGTACTTCGTGAAGGAGAAAGCTTTTCCAACCTGCCAGAAAACTTTATAATTGCCACCTCCTCCTTACGACGCGAAGAAGCCGTTAAATCCTTATATCCTAAGCTTAAATTCAAAGACTTACGCGGGGACATCATACAGCGCCTGGCCCTTCTTAATGAGGGTAAAGCAGATGGTATTGTTGTTGCTGAGGCGGCTTTAATACGCTTGGGACTAACAGGCCTCAATAGAGTAAAACTCCCTGGAGAAACAACGGAATTACAAGGCCAACTGGCAATTGTAATTCGAAATGATGACCTCGAAATGGAAAAAATGTTTTCTTGTCTTGATGCACGAAAAAAAGATACTTTACCTCGGTCTTGATCCTAGTCGTTACAAAGCTCAGGGGGATATCCATCACTTTCCCGTGATCCACATTGTAGCACGCTCAGGAAACTCCCTTGAAGTTCTCGATAGCTTTAAGGATGTTCCCCTATACACGCATATGGTTTTTACCAGTAGAAATGCTGCTCGCATCTTCTTCGAAACTCACAAAGAGTTAAATTGTGGAGACATCAGTAAAAATTGTATTATTATTGCTGTAGGTAAAGCAACAGCTAGCCTACTTGTCAAGTTGGGATTTTCCCCAAACATCACTGCAATAAGTGAAACTGCCGAGGGAGTCGTTCAAGCATTGTCCCAGATAGACCTCAGCAGTGCGTTTTGTTTTTGGCCCCACTCAAGCCTCTCTCGCCCCCTTATCTCAGACTTTTTCCTTAAAGAAAAAATTAGATTTAAAGAATGCTCCCTTTATGACACCTTACCCGTTAAGGCAGAGAAAATTCCGGACCTTAAAGAGTTCAAAGAAATCATCTTCACAAGCCCATCAACAGTTGATGCTTTTTTACAAATATTCCCCAAAGTTCCCGAAGGTATTAAGATAACCCCCATTGGCCCTGTCACAGAAAAGTATCTTTCTAAGGTGAATCGGCGTTTTTGCATAATTTAATACGTTTACAATCATTTATTTAACCACTGAGAGCACCGAGAACACAGAGAGATAGAAAAATGCATAAAGTCTCTCAGAATATGCTATCAACTGATCCGTGATTTTTTATTTTCTCTGTGCCCTCTGTGATCTCGGTGGTTAAATTTTAATCATAAGCCTCTTGTAGACGCATGTTTTATGCAACAACGCCAGATGAATCTCAATGTGGATGAAGTATTGTCTTTTCCAAATGGCGTTGTTGCATAAATATCGCAAAACCAAAGAAAGCAAAACGCAAAAGCGCAAAGAAGCATAATATTACTTTTGCTTCTTTGCGCTTTTGCATTTCTTATTCAGAAGCTACTGAAATCAACGCTTAACCACTAAATGTAGCCGCATCATCTTTTGTAGCTTGAATCATTTTTACGACTTCAATCTCTATCGTATTTACCTCTCCACCCGTAGGCTCGGAAAGTTTAATTCCTGTAAATCCCAAAAATGCCATTGACATCAAGCCGCTCATAACAAAAGTGATTCCCATACCATGTAACCCTGGTATCACATTTGAATAGGTCAGCTTTTCTCGAATCGCAGCGATGAAAGCAATTGCGATCCACCAACCTAGACCTGCTCCAAATACATAAACCAAGTTGGGTACGAAAGGATAGTCTCTCGTTGCAGCCCAAAGACAAGCTCCAAGTATGGCACAGTTAACCGTAATCAAAGGTAGGTAAGACCCTAGAGAGTTGTACAAGGCTGGAGAAAATTTTTCGATCACGATTTCCAAAACCTGTACAAAAGCAGCTATTACGGAAATAAACTGTATAAATTGAAGAAAGCTTAGATCAACACCGGAAAGGTCCAGGCCAGTAAAGCTGAGCCATCCCAAAGCACCAGGTGCTGTAATAAACTGTCGCACACACCAATTCAAAACCCCTGCCATGGTCAAAACAAAAACCACAGCTGTTCCCAAGCCATTTGCAGTAGCGACCCTTTTGGAACAAGCCAAGTAGGTACACATGCCTAAAAACAAAGAGAGGAGAAAATTCTCTATCAGTGCCGACTGGATTAATAAACCTAAAAGATTAATTGCTTGGTAGTCTCCCATCCACATGCTAAAGCTCTCCTTATTGGGCTTCTACGTCTTGTCCACTTACTGTATTATACACCCAGATCAACCCGGCAAGAATAAAAAAGGCTGCTGGTGGAACAACCATCAGACCAATGTTCTGATAACCGTCGGGATTTTCTGCTGTTGCATACCATGCTTCAGGTATTACCTGCATATCAAATAATGTACCGAATCCAAAAAGCTCTCTGAAAAAAGCGACAATCAGGATCACAACAAAATATCCCAACCCCGATCCGAGCCCATCTAAAAGAGCCGGTATAGGACGCACAGACTTTGCCATAGCCTCTGCACGACCCATCACTAAGCAGTTCGTTATTATCAAACCCACAAAAACCGTCAACTCCTTCCAGAGACCAAACAAATAAGCCTTCAAGAACTGGTCGACGATGGTTACAAATGTCGATATAACAGCCAGCTGAGTAATCATTCTTACGCTGTCAGGCGTTACGTTACGAATCAATGAAACAATGAATGAAGACAGTCCTGTAACAAGTGTTACAGCTATTCCCATGGTCATCGCTACCTTAAGACTCGTCGTAATACCCAAGGCTGAGCAAATACCCAAGATCGCCGCAAGGACCTGATTATTCTTCCACAAGGGTTCAGTAAAATATTGCTTGAGAGTTACCTTCGTTGCCATTGCTAGCCTGGCTCCCACTTAAGGTTGTTTCTTAGTCAAATAAGAATCGTTTAGGATCATCAGAAATTCCCTGTAAGGCCCTAAAGAATCTTTGAAGGCTTTGGTTACCCCATTGCCAGTCAGTGTGGCTCCTGCCATTCCATCCACGGCACTTTTTTCCTTGCTAAGAGATCCGGCAAAAACTTCATTTGCCTTACCTCGTACGACAGTAATTCCAAGAGGCGCCACATCTTTGGAACCAGCACCATCTAGAAACAATGCTTTGCCTGGAAATTGCCCTTGCCACACAGGATTGGCAATATTAGCCCCAAGGCCAGGGGTTTCTTTATGATCATACCATGCAGTTCCAATAACGGTGTCACCATCGGACTTAAAGGCGATATAACCGTATATAGCATCCCATAGCCCAAAACCTTTTACAGGGATAATATAAGCCTCTGCATCAATCTTACCCTCTTGCATCTTACCTGCAGGAATACCATTCGGTGATACTTCATAAACAAGTTTCAACGGAAGATTTGCATACCCACTTTTCATGTTTTGAGAGATGTAGTCACCCTTATCAATCCCTGCTTCGTCGAATGTTAGTCTTTCACCATTTGAATTAACAAGAAACGCATTGGTACGCAGCTGGTAAATATCAAAAATTTCGTCAGAACTTGCGTAAGTCTTTTCCTGTGAAGGGACTAAAACGCCTTCTCTTTGTACTTTTGCAGAAACATACTCCCCATTATCATCCAGAACATAAAAAACTCCTTCGGGACTAAATACGTGAGCTGCAATAAGCATTTCCTGACTGCGGTTTAACTCCTCAGCCTTTTCCTGCCTCTCTCTTAAAGAAGTTGCCAGAACAGCTAGTATCATGGCACAAGTAGTACACAGAACCACCATAAAGGTAAGTGTTTGTGTATTGCTAACTGTTTTAGGTTGCTCTGACACGACGTACTCTCCTGTAATTTCGAATACAGTAGTGATCTATTAGGGGAGCAAAAACATTCCCCAACAAGATTGCCAACATAGTCCCTTCGGGATATGCCGGGTTAATTGTTCGAATGACAATTACAATAGCGCCTACGATCAGCCCATAAATCCATTTTGCCGAGTTCATCGAAGGAGAAGAAACCGGATCGGTCGCCATAAATACCAGTCCAAAAGCCAGCCCCCCCATCAGGAGGTGCTTATAGGCAGGCAATGCGTATTTAGCTGGATTCCACGCTCCGCCATCAAATCCTAGATTTTCTGCTCCGAACTGGTATAAGAATGCTGTACCAAGGGCTCCTAACGTTACTGCCAGCATACTTCTCCAGGAACCTACCCCAAAATATATCAAGAGAAAAGCTCCAAGAAGACAGGCTAGCACGGAAGTTTCTCCCATGGACCCCAGCATGTCTCCAAAAAATAATGTAGCATCGCTATTGTGCCCTATTCCATAGTTAAGCGAAGAAAATTCATAAGCGGCCTGGTAATTTTCAGGAGCTAAAGCAAGTCCGCCCTCCGCTATAGGAGAAGTCACGAAATTCCTTGTTTGCTCGGAAGTAAGCTGTCCAAGTGTTGCATCATGACCTCCGAGAGAGTTCCACCTATCAAAATGCCTTTGCACTATTCCAAAAGTTCCTACATCAGCACCGACATTGTTTGAAGCTATGGCATCAACATGAACACGCTTAACTTCTTCAGAAATATTGAATACCGCTAAGTGAGTAGCTTGCGCAAAACCATCATATCCAGACTCTGCAGCATCTAAATTCATTTTAGAAACACTCTGCGACACAAGAGTTGGATTTGTTCCAACCCATACATCTCCAGACATCTTGTTAGGAAAACTGAAAAATAAAAAAGCCCTGCACACTAATGCTGGGTTCATAATATTCATTCCTGTCCCACCGAATAGCTCTTTGGACAAAATGACTCCTACAGAAACACCAACAGCAACCATCCAGTAGGGTATTGTTGAAGGCAAAATCAAGGGATATAGCATCCCTGTAACCAAAAAGCCCTCTGCTATTTCATGTTTTCTGACACAGGCAAATACACCTTCCCAAAATCCCCCTACTGCGTAGGAAATAATCATTACTGGAAAGAAGGCCATAGATCCGAGCTTTAGAATCTCCAGAAATCGATTGTCCTTGGCCGCAAAGCCGAGGTAACCATCAAAAGATGTTGAAGCCGCTAGGTATTCATTCATCAAGGAAAAGTCATTGCCCGCATAGACAAATTTTTGCAATCCGGTATTCCATATAGCCATAAGTATGCATGGAATCAATGCGAATATGACCATTATCATCCATCGCTTTAAGTCTACTGCATCGCGGATATGAGGTCCCTTATGAGTGTTTTCAGGAACTTCATAAAAAAATGCATCTGCAGCAGAAATAAATGGGCGCAAGGGATGTAAGGGCTTTCCTTTCTCAAAAAAGGACAGTTTGTAATCCAGAATTTTTCGCAACATGATTGGGGACCCAAATCGAGTTAAATTTGCACCCAACGTAGCAAATATTTAAGAAAAGTCAAATAAAAAAACTCCACTCTCGATGAATTTATTTTCCACCGAAAGTATTGATAGCCGTGGACAAAGAATAAATTCGGTCGAGCTTATACCGAAACAAGTTCAAGAATTTAATTTTTGGGCCGAAGATTTTGTTGACTGTTGAAGCGCATAAATCTCCGCATGCTAAGGCAAGTAGATGACATTATACGTTTTATACCACACTCGGGCTCAAACTTGTATTTCTGCCATGCATTTTCCCCGTCTGGCATGGCGTTGTTGCATTAATCAACCACCGAGTTCACCGAGAACACAGAGAGAGGCTAAATTTTCATCCGGCGAATACCATTCTTCAACAACTTTACATTGAAGTTTATAAGAAGACCTCTTCCTCCACCGCGTGGCTTAAGGTAGGAAAGCATTTGAGCTTCATGAACGGGAGCAAATTCATTCACGGACTTTATTTCCACAATTACTTGGTTCTCTACGATCAAATCCAAACGATAACCACACTCAAGCATTACATCTTTGTAAATGATAGGCATAGACTTTTGCTGTTCCACCTTTAGCCCTCTAAGTCTTAGCTCATAACTGAGGCAGGCTTCGTAAGTTGATTCAAGTAAACCCGGTCCCAAGTGACGATGAACTTCTTTAGTGATTGACTCAACTGGTTTGAAAGTATATGGGGAAGGTGAATGGAAGGTTCGGCAGCATGGATATAGTAAACGGCGCACTTGGAGAAAGCTCCACCTTGCAGTTTGTCCGGATTCCAACGAA
>JBLFWS010000033.1:0-24837 GCA_047611865.1 Chlamydiales bacterium | reverse complement strand
CCCATCCCTCTATAGCGTTTCACTCTTTGGCCATCACTGTAATAATATTCACCAGGCGTCTCGACAGTTCCGGCTAACATAGACCCCATCATTACAGTGTTTGCTCCTAAAGAGAGGGCTTTGTTGAGATTTCCTGGATTGCGTAAGCCACCGTCAGCGATGACAGGGATTCCTCGCTGGCGGGCATATTTGGCAACCTGATAGACGGCGGTAGCCTGAGCTCTACCCACAGCCATAACTTCTTGAGTGATACAAATGGAACCCACACCCATGCCTACTCGTAAACCGTCAACTCCAGCTTCGATGAGATGCAAGGCCTGAGAAACAGAGACGACATTGCCACCGATAACATCAATGGTGGGGTGGTGTTTTTTAATATGGTCAATCATCTGGTATTGGAAGGTAGAATCACCCTGGGAAGAGTCTATAACAATGGCGTCAACACCTGCTTCAACTAAGGCATCTACACGCTCTTTGTCAATTTCTCTGGTCCCTACGGCTGCTCCTACAAGGAGTTGGCGGGTGTTGGGATTCAATGAGGCGAGGGGAAAGCCTTTGTTGGTCTTTAAGTCTTTTCGTGAGATGAGAGCCACAAGCTCATGGGCATCATTGACAATGGGGAGGAGAGATTTCTTGCTGCTTTTCAACAACTTGTAGGCCTCTGTTAGTGTGGTAGACTGGGAGGCGACGGAGATTTTAGTAGTCATGAAGTTGGAAACGGGCAGGTCACGGTTTTCTTCGAAGTCCACATCTGTTTTCGTTATGATTCCCACGAGCTTACTTCCGAGATGGCCGTCCTCGGTGATGGGGATGCCGGAAAAACCGTGCTTTCTTTTTACTTCATCTAAATCTCTTAGGCAATGTGAAGGGGAGAGGACGATCGGATTGAGGATAAAACCATTTTTAAAGCGTTTAACGGTGCGGACCATCTTCACTTGCTCTTCAATGGAGTTATTATAGTGAAGGATTCCTATTCCTCCCATAAGAGCCATGGAGATAGCCATCTGGGTTTCTGTTACGGTGTCCATAGGAGAACTGACAAAAGGGGTCTTTAAGCGAATATTTCGAGAAAAATTTGTTTCTATGGATACATCGTCGACAGTAAAATCAATATGCCCGGGAAGAATGATAAAATCATCATAGCTGTAGCTGACACCTCTGGTGAAAAGCTCTTCGCCAGAGAGGCCATCGGATATAGCGGAAAGCTCATTGAATTCATTTTTTTGGGTATGAGCGGTTTCGCCGGGAGTAATTACCGTATTTTTCATGTAAGACCTCCTGAGGTTTACGAAGAGCTGGTTTAATGCTCTAAAAGATAAGGGGATTTTAAGGTTAGGGATACTCTAATGGTTTTGGGAATACGCTGCAATATTTGCTGCCTTTTGTCAGGGTTTTTTCTGGTTAGGAATCTGATGATCGAATAGTATCCTCAAGCGGTGTTCGAGAAGTTTTTTAACAAATACCAACGATTTTCAATCTCATATTCAGGAGAGATTTATGAATATGCCTCTGATGACAGCGGCTCACCCAAAGCAGTCCCATTCTCAAAATTGCGTAAGTATGATCGTAATTGGTGCACAGTGGGGTGATGAAGGAAAAGGAAAAGTTATTGATTTTCTTGCCAAGGGTGCTGACACGATTGTCCGCTCTCAAGGGGGAAACAACGCAGGCCATACAGTGATCATAGGGGATGAAGAATACAAGCTTCACCTTGTTCCGTCGGGAATCTTACAGGGGCATTGCCAATGTTACCTCGGTGGTGGAGTCGTGGTTGACCCCGGAGTCTTACTCGAGGAGATTCATGGTCTAGAAAAAAGAGGTATTACAGTTCGTGGGAGGTTATGGATCTCGCCTTATGCGAATGTGATTATGCCTTATCATAGACACGAAGACGTTCTAATAGAAGATAGGAAGGGGAAGGATATCGTTGGAACGACGAAACGGGGGATCGGTCCGTGTTACGCAGATAAGGCCCACCGGGTAGGTATTCGCATTAACGACCTTATGGATGCTGATCATTTCAGAGATCTCTTGTCAAGACACCTTAAGCTTATCAACGAAAGGCATACAAAACTGTACGGTGAAGAGCCTATGGATTTTGAAGAAATCCATGCGGAATACCGTGCCTACGCTGAAGAACTTAGGTCCTTTGTTTCAGGTGATGTCGAGTGGCAAATCAATGACGATATCTCTAATGGTAAAGCTGTTTTGTTTGAGGGGGCACAAGGTGCATTACTCGACAATACATACGGAACTGTCCCTTATGTGACATCTTCCTGCACATTGTCTGGAGGGATTTGTACAGGTTCAGGAGTTGGACCTACTCGTATCAAGCATACCCTGGCTGTTGTAAAAGCTTATATTACTAGAGTCGGAAGAGGCCCTATGCCTACAGAACTTCCTGAAGATCAGATGTTCTTCGATGTAAAAAAAGGAAGGGAAGTAGGAACGACTACCGGAAGAGTAAGAAGAGTGGGTTGGTTTGATGGAGTTTTAACCAGGTCTTCTTTGAAGATGAATGGAGCGGATTCCCTTGCTTTGATGAAACTCGATATTTTAGATACCCTACCCAAAATAAAGATCTGTACCGAATATCTTTATCGTGGGGAAACTTATAAGTACGTTCCAGGAATGGCTACAAGCCTTGATGACGTGACACCGGTTTATGAAGAAATAGATGGGTGGATGACTTCAACAGAAAACGTTAAAAACTATGAAGACCTTCCGGAAAATGCTCGCTTGTATGTTCAGAAGATTGCTGAACTTTGCGAGGTTCCTGTTGCTTTGATTTCTGTAGGTCCTGCTCGGGATCAGACAATCGTGCTCGATTCAGATTGGCCGATTTCCTGTTAATCCAGGTTTCATTTGGGGGCGATGAATGAATTTCATCGCTCTCACCACGTCTATTGTAAAATATTTTTTTAAAAGTTACGATTCTGCACAGCTTACATAAAAGAGTCTAAGGAGAGATGCTATGACAGTTCAAACCAATGATTCCTCATCTTATGCTTTTCCAGGAACTGCGATGATATCCTCGGCTATCAGCCGGGTAAGTAATACTGTTTCTAGCTATTTCTCGACTGCAGCAGACCAGAAAGCGACGAATGTGTTTCTAAAAAAACTTGGAGACTTAGAGGTGTTACGTCCAGGGACTGAGACTTTAAGTATAACAGCAAGTCAGGAAGAGGATATTAAAAAACTCTTTTGCGAATCAGATGAATTTCTGGAAAAAACTAAGGGGCGCTCTTGCATTTGCTTAAGAGCTCAGGATAAAAAGAGTTACCAGCGCTTTCTTTTCAAGCAATCAAGCATGAGACTTCACCTACAGAGCTTGAAGGGTGTTTTTACTCCCTCAGAAAGTACTTCTCTTGATCCCTCTACCAAGAGTGAACTGGAAAAGAGATGTCAAGTATGGTTTAAGGATACTCTAAGACCCACTTTGAGGCCGGATCTTGACGAAAGAGAATTGTATAATATTGAAACCATTATAGATGGTCTACCAAGAGATAATAATGACAGGGTAGTACTAGAGCAAACGGTTGCGAGGTATAGAACAGTAAAGGCTGAAGTAGAAAATATCCTGGGACCCCAAGAAAGTATTCTAGAAAAAGATTTAGCGGAAGTCGCTTTAAGAGCACAAGCCTGTGCAGACAAAATCTTTCAGGAGTTCCCCGAATATGCTTCGCTATTGCTCGATGATAAAAATATCCAAACTCTGTTTAAAAAACAGGTGATTACGGCACAACTTCCCTTGGATGTTTTTCTCCGCTTTCCACAGGAATCCTTTTTTTTGAAAAAGGCAGAAAGCCTAAGCAAAAGTCTGACAATTACTTCAGAACGCATAGAAGTGGGGGCGTCAGGATTTCCGGAGATACTTTTTGAGGGAAGAAAAAGAGCCGTCCGTACCCTTCCAGGTTATGATGATGGAACATTCAAAAACCTAATGGGATGGTGGACACTGGGCTTAAACGAAAAAGGAGACAACTGGCCGATGGTCTCACCGAAAAGTCGAGAGAATTGTGAAAATGGCTACTCCTTCTCCCCGGAAAATGGCTTAATACCATGGAATCCGCGTACGTGGGAAACTCGTTTGCCTAATGGGGAGTGGCAAGGAGTGAATTTCGAAGCGGAAAAATGGTGGGAGGGACTCCCACTTTATGAAACGGCTACCCTTGACCTTGAAGATGAGAATGATGAGGGATGCCGAATTCGTCACGTAACAACACATACAGTAGATGGTGCCCAGATAAAAGGGACTCACTCCTTTCTTGTTATGAGCCTACCAGTAGAAAATCAAAGTGGTGTGCCAGAAGGTAAAGTAAAGGTTGCTCGTTATCCTTTTGGGAAATTCGCTTATCCTTTCGAGTTTAATCAACCCCTTAAACGCTTTGCTACGGAACTTCATTATTTTGATTCAAATGTAACCATGCCAGAACGTGGGATTTCTTCTTTTGAAGACAGGATATCGAAAGAAGATGCTTATAAGGCAATGGCAGTGATCAAAAAAGAACGGCTAAATGCTGTTGCGGAAAGTAAGGGCGATGCTCCTCCGACCTTTCAGGCCCTTGAGGAGAGCTGCACGGTCTTTGTGGTAAGAGTGGCTTCTGCCGCGGGTATATTTCTACCTTCACAGCATACCTTTAAGAGCCTTACAAGGAATCGTTTTTACCGAGTTTGTATGTCTACGACTCTGAACACTCCTTTCCTATTGAAAATAATGATGGGGGCTATGGGAGCGAGAGGGCATGACATTCTTTGGAATGGGATAACTTACACTCCACTGACCTTGCGGAAATTTCTTCACCTGAAGGAAGAAACCAAGCGTTTGGAACATTTGCTTGAAAACGTAGCGTAGCTTTAAAGTTTATTTCGGAATCTTGTAGTCTACTTTCACTATACCTTTGGCAGGGTCCTTAAGACTTCGTAATTTGTCAGATCATTGAGTTCTGGATGAACCGTGAGAACATGGTATATGGCCATAAAATTCCAGATGAGGTGAGCTACATGATCTTCGTCGCTTTTTTTTGCATGGACAGCATCAAAATGTCGTTTCAAACTTGAGATTCTTTTGCTGATGGGAAACCCCTCGCGTTTCCAATGTGTGGGGTCTGCGAATTTTATGGCACAGAGTTCATTGTGCAGTCCTAGCCTCTCAAGAGCTACATGTGGAATCATATCAATGCGTGAAGGAGGGGCAAAGAATATCCCCATCATTTTTTCAGCAGGGAATTCGTTTTCGGGGTAGTCGACGGCACTAAAATAACATTGGTAGAAGGCTTCCTTGTTTACCTCTCTTTCCTCTTTACTGTATTTGCTGTAATTGTAGTCATCTACTTCAGCTGCAGCCATAGCGAGCCATGATGCCATCATAAAACAATCGCGAGCTTTTTTACTTTGTAAGCCTTCGTTTTCGGCTTTGCAAAACAGTTGATTGGCCTGGTTGCAGAAATAGGTGGAATCGATGCCTTTTTCCTCCTGAGCTGCTTTGTAAGCATAGTGGAGGTGATGTTTTAGTATGGGGAGGTTTTTTGCTATAAAGCACCCCAAATCTTTAATCCAGTAGCTCGAATTTAGCGACTGTACACCCTTTCCGATCTTTCCTCCGGAAACAGGATCTTCTTTAATACCCGTATTATAGATTTTGATTGAACCGATATAGTTTTCATCGCTACTTACGATATCTGCTGCACAAAGACTAAGGGAGGTCAAAAGAACATTAAAGCAGAACGAAATTTTAAGTAGCTGTATATTTCTATCTCCCATGTAAATCACTTATATGTAAGTAGTTAATTGTTGATCGTCACGAGTGCTTCTTTTTCTATATCGACTTCCCTGTATCTTTCCATTACGTCGGCAATTTCATTAAGCATGAATTCTTCTACCTGCTCAGGTGCTCTACCAATGTAGCGGCGAGCTTCCAGACAATTATCCAGCTCTTCTTCACTTAGCGGGATGTTTTTATCTTCGGCAATTCGGGCTATAAGATCGTTATCGAGGCCTTCTTCTTTTATTCTTTTGCCAACGGTTATGCTGTGCTGACGAATTAATTCGTGTATGTTCTGGCGATCGGCACCTTTTCTGACACTTTCCATGAGGATGTTTTCCGTGGCAAGAAAGGGCATCTCATTTTTTAAATTTTTCTCAATTACTTTGGGGTATACGACCATATCTCCGGAAATATTTATGAGAAGGCGGAGAATAGAATCTACAGCGAGGAAGGATTCGGGAATGCACAAGCGCCTGTTGGCAGAATCGTCGAGTGTTCTCTCGAACCATTGTGTGGCAGCGGTGTAGGTGGGGTTTTCTGATAGGGAGATGACAAAGCGGGCAATAGAGCAGATGCGTTCACTTTGCATGGGGTTGCGCTTGTAGGGCATAGCAGAAGAACCAATTTGCTTTTCGGAAAAAGGCTCTTCGATTTCTTTCATGTGAGCCAGAAGGCGAAGGTCTGTTGCCATTTTGTGAGCAGTCGTGGCAATGCCGGAGAGGACTTGAAGAATTTGTACGTCTTGCTTTCTGGAATAAGTCTGTCCAGTAACAGGGAAGGGCTTTTCAAAACCCAGGCGTTGGCAAATTATAGCCTCAAGTTTTCGAACCTTTTCATGGTCTCCTTCGAATAAATTTAAAAAGGAGGCCTGAGTGCCCGTAGCTCCTTTTATTCCTAAGAGGCGCAGTTTTTTAAGGCGAAATTCAAGATCTTCTAAATCCAACAGAAAATCCTGAAGCCAAAGACACATTCTTTTTCCCACTGTTGTGGGTTGGGCTGTCTGAAAGTGTGTAAAGCTCAAGCAAGGAAGGTTCTGATATTTTTTGGCTGTATCTGAGAGCTTTTTTATTACAGTGACAAGTTTTTTTTGGAGGATGTGTAAAGCATCACGGAGGATAATAACGTCGCTATTGTCGGTAATCAGGCAAGAGGTCGCTCCCAGATGGATGATAGGACGGGCTTTGGGGCACTGATCTCCATATGCATGGATATGGGCCATCACATCATGTTTGAGCTGCTTTTCATACTCATTGGCTTTGTCAAAGTCTATATTGTCAACGTTCTCGGTGAGTTCAGCAATTTGTTCCTCTGTTATAGGCAGTCCTAGCTCCATTTCAGCTTGTGCCAGAGCAATCCACATACGCCTCCAGGTAGCATGCTTGTTTTGAGAAGAAAAAAGAGCGCTCATTTCCTCGCTGGCATAGCGGATGCCAAGGGGGGATTGGTAATTTTTAGTCATGGCTTACACCTCATTTTTTTGAATTTAGAGCATACACTTTCGCCTTTTTCCTTTTATCTTTCCACTGATAAAATCTGAAACACCCAATTATAATGTACGATAGCTGGAAGTTAAGCAGTTCTCTAATGAGCACGTATTCAATATTTTACATATCAACTGGGCTTATTTTATTTTTTTCTAGATAGGAAATAATTTATTGCCTCTGGATAGCACCTAAATCATTTATTTCAAGCACTTTAGCTTTGTTTGGGGAGTGTAAAGAAATATAATAGTGAAACTATTCCTCTCTATTCCGATAACTAATTAGTAATAATACTATTAGCCCATAGGGGTCATGGTGAGCTGGCGGAAAATGAGAAATATTGGAGGAGTGTGTGTCGTAACCCTTCTACTTATTGTAGGTATCTATTCTTACCAGAATCTACGGAAAGTGAGTGGATCTTTGGATTCCATGCTTGTCCGTCATCAATTACTTGAAAAGGAAATTGCAGAGCTAAAAGCTATCAGTGAAAAATCCTGGGAAAATTCCTTAACTATTGCTCTTGACGAGATCAAAGGAAAAGAAGCAATGGAGTTGCTTCCGATAATTTCAGCTGATGCCTTAGTCTTAAAGATCGAAAAAAATCTGAACAAACCAGAAGCAACAAAGCTGCTAAACAAGCTCAAAAATAGCATCTCATTAGTAAAGAACTTTGTCAGGGAGATGAAGGAGACTGAAGGGCCTGCTAAAAGAGCTAAGCTAAATGAGCTTTTACGGGTATGTCACGATATCACTAATACACAGATTTTTGAGATCAATAAAATCATTAGTAAGGAACAGATAAATATCAGTCAAAGTGCAGTTGGAGCTATTGAAAGTAATCAGATTACATTCTTAGCTCTTATATTGATGATACTCGGTTTATTCACTCTTATGTCGATTTACATTAGTAGGTTGATCACACAATCCCTCAAAAAGCTCACTGACGGAATTGAAGAATTTGAGGCAGACCAAGAGGATTATATTATTGAAATCGATACAGGGGATGAATTTGCTCACCTGGCGAATGCCTATAACACTCTTACGCAAAGTCTTCATGCTAGAAATAAGGCCATAAAGTCACAAATGAGGCGCCTAAGGGAAAATGATGAGGAAATGACTATACTCCTGCACAAAATGGGGGATGGTATACTCGTTCTCGACCTGGATGGGAAGGTAGTTAAATGTAATCCCGCATTATCGAATATGTTTGGGCACCATTATCTTACATCGAACCTTATAGGAAAGTACTGTAGTGATGCCTTTGGAGAAGAAATAAATAGTCTCATGTTGACAAGCTTTCAGTGCACTAGTCGTATGAGTTCCTCTGAAATTATCTTGAATAACGGCAAGACTGGCCAAGCAGTTTGTTCCTTTCTGTATCCCAAAAAAATGGAAAGTAGAAAGATTGGAACCTACAGTGCATTCGTCGTCGTTATTAGGGACATCACGAAAGAAAAAGAATTACTCAATATGAAGGATAGTTTCATATCAACAGTTTCTCATGAACTCCGAACGCCACTAGCTTCAATATTGGGCTTTACATCCTTAGTAAAGAAGAGACTGGAATTTAAGATCTCTCCCTATCTTCCTACAGAGGAAAAGCAGGTGATGAAATGGTACGGCCAGACGATGGAAAATATTGATATCGTTTTGGAGGAGGGCGAACGTTTGAGTAAACTCATTAATGATGTCCTCGATATTGCTAAATTGGAATCTGTGCAAAGTGATTGGGACATGGATTTCTATGATGTGGAAAGACTTATCGACCAGGCCATGTGCGCGACATCTTCTCTTTTTGAATACAGGGATGTGGAGATTAAAAAAGAAGTCGACAGGAATCTACCGCAGGTTTTTGGTGACAGAGATAAATTGATACAAGTGCTAATTAATCTGATATCTAATGCCGAAAAATTTACGGAAAAAGGTAGCGTTACTTGCAGAGCTGTGAGAGTTAGGAACGAGATAGAAATCAGTATTATTGACACTGGAGTGGGGATTTCAGAGGACAATGTACAGTTGGTCTTTGATAAATTTAAGCAGGTCGGAGATATCCTTGAAAACAAACCTAAAGGCTCAGGTCTAGGTTTATACATCAGTAAACAGATCGTGCAAAATCACAATGGCAAAATCTGGGTGGAAAGTAAATTAGATGAAGGTACAGTCTTCTTTTTTCGAATTCCTGCCAAAGTCATCAAATACAATATTGGAAAATAGAGCTTTGATCATAAGGAGAGATTGTGAATGTAAGCATGCGCCTCAATATTTCGATTTAAATTTTCGAAATGGCAAAGGCGCAAAGACCCCATTTGAGCCTACATACCGAGAACTTCTCGGGCTTTTTCAATGATTGAATCGGGATCAAAAGGTTTGGTTATGTAAAGGTCAGCACCGACTTCGATACCTTTTTCCTTATCCAACTGTTGGCCTTTAGCTGTGAGCATGACAATGTAGATCCCAGGAAGCTTGAGCTTGTGCTTTATGGTTTCACAGACTTCATAGCCATTAATTTTTGGTAGCATGAGGTCAAGAAAAACAAGTTGAGGCTTTTCATTTTGAATCTTATCGAGGGCGTCTTGCCCGTCAGAAGCAGTCACTAACTCGACTCCTTCGTCTTCTAGTTCCTCAAGGGTTTGTTTCAAGAGGCTTCTTAAATGTAGTTCGTCATCAACAATTAGAATTTTCTTATTCATTGTCGTTAGTCCCGTTTGTATTCGACTTCGAAAACTTCGATGTGTTCTTTTTTTCCTTTTAAAGGAAAAGTACCAATGCGATGGTAACAAAAATATTCTTTTGTTGCTTCGTAAATTGAGCTGCTAACAAGAATTTGTCCACCCTTTGCCATGGCTTGGAGTCTGGCTCCGATATTTACAGTGTCCCCAATGACGGTGTAATCACAATGTTTGGGTGATCCAATATTCCCCACAATAGTCATGCCACTATTGATGCCCATACCTATACGAAAATTCTCACGTATCCAGGGATCAGAAATACTGTGAATTTTCTGTTGCATAAGGATAGCCGTTTCCACGGTCTTTCTTTCGTGTTCTTTGCTTTTTTTAGGGGCGTTGAAAAAGGTTAATATTTCGTCTCCAACAAATTTGTCTAAAGTACCCCCTTGTTCAAAGATTACATCTACCATGCTGGAAAAGTAAGTATTAAGGTACTTAGCCATCTCATCTGCGGGTAAGGATTCGCACATCTGGGTGAAGTTGCGAATATCAGAGAAGAGTACTGAAACATCACGTCTTGCTGGTTTAAGGGGGTCATGATCTTGAGATTCCATGATACCGTCGACTACATGGGAGGAGACATATCTTTCAAGGTGACTTTTTAGTCGGTCCTGTTCAAGGCGACGTTCATGAAGGGTGACAATTTCCATACATGAACAGGCATGGGTGGCAACAGCAATAGCCAGTTTCAAATCCTGAGCATCGAAAGTTTTATCTGGCAATGCGCTGATATTTATCAGGCCAATAGTTTTCCCATCGACTTTTAAGGGTACGCAAATCAATGCGGAATGCTTGCTTTTTCCTGGGACGTAGCGGGGATCTTTTTCTACATCGTTGATGAGTTCGGGTTCCCCTTTTACAAAGATGTCACCACCGATGCCTATGCCTGCTTGAAGATTGACTTTTTTGAGAGAGGCTTTTCCAACGTAGGCGAGTTTATCAAAAGAAGCGCTTGATTCGTTAAAAAGCAATACGGAAGCTTTCTCTGATTTGATGAGTTTACAGGCTTCTTTTAAAGCTAAATTAGCAACATCTTTGAAATCCAAGCATTCATTCATTTTTTGAGAAATGGAGTAAAAAAGATTGAGTTCCTTGTATCCGGAAAGGACTTCTCTGACGAGAGACTTCTTTTCGCCTTCCATCTCTACCAGGTGAGACAAAATGCCTGCTATATGATCAACGCCATTTTCTCCTTCAACCCAACCTATTGTGGTATCAGAAAACTTAACAGGATATCGGATTCCGGGGACTTTGCCAGTTCGACCAAGGAGTAGTTGTCCATTTTGATCAGAAATGGCTAGAGGTTCATTAGGGTTTTGTGAGAGGTGTTCAATCAGAGCGGCGATTTTTGGTTTTTTTAAGAGCTTGTGTAGAATTTTAGCGGACAAATTATTCCTCCAATAGAACAAAGCATTTAATAGTCTATATTACAAGAATGTTAAAATAAAAAAAGGCCTATTGTAAAAGTTTTTTTTAAAAAAGAGTAGAGCTTAAGAAAGGCTTACGTTGGTATGTGAATTAATCCTATGTATTAAGTAGTGATTGGCGAAGCTGTAGGGTTGCAACTCTTTAAATATCAATGTTGTGATGGGGGTAAAAGCCTTCTCACCTATTTCTGAAAAGAAAAAAAATATTTAAATCGACGATTTAAATTGCTGTAAAAAAACCTGCTGATTTATACACTCTCTCTTCATTCCAAAAGTAATCGAAACCTCCGAAAAAGCGTACCTTTTGATGCTTGATGTGAAAGAGTCTGGGGTAGATATTCATCTGGGTGACAAATGCTCGAAAATAGCATTTGAATGGGCCCAGAAAACCTTCCCGAATCGCCGGCACCGTATCGGAATGCCGGACACAAGACTCAAGGGCTCATATGCCAATGTTCTCGATTATGGTGACTTACGTCTTGCTATCGCTTCTGATGGTATAGGAACTAAAATAGAAGTCGCTGAAAGAACAGGCATATATAACTCCTTGGGATTCGATCTTGTCTCCATGGTTGTGGACGACTTGGCATGCATTGGTGCAGAGCCGGTGAACTTTTCCAATATTCTAGATGTAGACTACCTTGATGAAAAGGTGGTAGATTCCTTGATGGAAGGTCTTTATGAAGCTTCTAATGTAGCTTCAATAGCCGTAACAGGTGGAGAAATCGCCGAATTAGGTAGCCGTATTTCTGGTTACGGGTCGGGGATGCACTTTAACTGGTGCGCAACAGGTATTGGCGCATTAGCAAAGAATAAGAATCCTATCGACGGTTCTACCATAAAGCCAGGAGATAGCATAATAGCTATCAAAAGCCTCGGCTTTCGGAGCAACGGCTTTACCATGGCCCGGAAGATTCTAGAGGCAGCCTTCGGAGACAAGTGGCATGAAGAGATTAGTCACTCAGGAATTCCTTGGGGGCAAATCCTTCTTATCCCGTCGCTTATATGCTCACCAGCCATCATGAAGCTACATGCAGAAGATGTGGATATTCATGGCACAGTGCACGTGACAGGAGGCGGGATCGCAGGAAATCTTTCTCGTATGTTGCGGAAAAATAAAGTAGGAGCAGAGCTTAACAATCTATTCGAACCTCATTCGTTTATGACGGAGCTTCAGGAGCTTGGAAATATTGACGAAGAACAAGTTTACGAATTGTGGAATATGGGTAACGCCATGTTAGTGATCGTAGAAAGTGGAGATGAAGAGAGAGCTTTAGATATCATTCGCATGAATCAATACCAAGGTCGAGTTGCCGGTGTTGTGACAGCAGATGAGACGATCGTTTTGCATAGTAAGAGTGTTAAACCCACGACTCTTATTTATGAAGTACATTAACAAGGCATTATTTTAAGAGGGGTTGTGACGAGCACTCAAGAACATTCTCATATCCAGCTGTTACCTAAAGATAACATGGTTGACGGAGCTGCAAATATTGTTGCAGAAAAGTCGAAAAAGTTTTTAGGTCTGAATACTGGCAGTATTAAATCAGGGAAAATCTTTCAGATTATAAACCCTCCTAATCAAGGCGTCGTAGAAAGCTTTGCACACAAAGCTTTAAAAGATCCCGTGACACACGATGCCTATGTAAACAAGTGGTTTCATAACCCACTCTTTAAGTCTTATATTCTTATAGCAAAAAGACCAGGAGTTACTGATGATGAAGGATTATCCGCACAAAGAGCTCTTAGCGACTTTATGGATGATCCTTTTGAAATGGAGGAACAAAGTGTATTTACCCAAGAGATCTTTTTCATAGAAAATGCATTGGAAGACAAGGATCTTGATCGTATTGCTTTAAGTATCGGTAACCCTCTTATTCATCATTTTGAATATGGAAGCTGGAATGGGGAAGTGCACACGGTTCCCATTGGCCAAACTGAGGGGAGAGCTCACACGGATTCTGTGAATATTCAGGTTTCCGACGAAGAACTTCTCTTGATTTCCAAAAAAAGACACCTTTGCCTCAATCTCGTAGAGATGAAGGCAATTCAGGCATACTTTGGTTCTGATGATAGCAAAAAGAAAAGGGAATCCTTAGGTCTACCTAAAGAACCTACAGATTGTGAGATAGAGATACTTGCCCAGACTTGGTCGGAGCACTGCAAGCACAAAGAAATGAGTGCTATAATCGAATATCGAGACCTTGATACGGGGCAAATCCGGACAGTGTCTTCACTTTTCGACAGCAAGATTAAAGAATCTACTCGGATAATTGAGTCACGACTAAAAAAATCTGGCCACCACTGGCTAGTGAAGGTCTTTGCGGATAATGCCGGCGTTGTGAAAATAGACAATAGCCGGCTTTTTATTTGGAAGGTGGAAACACATAATACCCCTTCGGCACTAGATCCATACGGCGGTGCAATAACCGGGATACTCGGGAATAATCGCGACGCACTAGGTACTGGAATCGGTGGAGCCAAGCTTCTGTTTAATACAAACGTTCTTTGTTTTGCGGAACCGACCTACAGTAAAAAGTTGATGAAAGGACAGCTCCCTCCCTCTAGAGTTTTAAAAGGGGTGGTAGAGGGGATCATGGATGGCGGAAATAAATCCGGTGTTCCCACAGTTAACGGGTCGATTGTTTTTGATGAACGATACTGTGGAAAGCCTCTAGTGTTTTGTGGCACGGGTTCTATCATGCCTAAATACATGGATGGCAAAGAATCCTGGCATAAACCGGTAGACAGTGGTGATATTATTGTAATGGCTGGGGGGCGTGTAGGGAAAGATGGCATTCATGGGGCTACTTTATCCTCTTCCTATGTTGATGCGGACACTCCACAGACTGTTGTTCAGATCGGTAGTCCAATGACGCAGAAACTCCTAGCTGATTTTTTGACTGTAGCCTGTGAAACAGGACTGGTAAAGACTTGCACAGATAACGGTGCAGGAGGACTCTCCTCATCTATTGGAGAGATGGCTGAGTTTTCTAATGGGGCAGAAGTTTACCTGGAAAAGGTACCTCTAAAATATTCTGGGCTACAGCCTTGGGAAATCTTTATTTCCGAATCACAAGAGCGGATGACTCTGGTAGTAAAAAAAGAAGATCTACAAGAGCTTCATATGCTAGCACAGGGTTTTGCTGTAGAATTGTCAGAAGTAGGTATTTTCACATCTAAAGGATCCCTGGATGTCCTCTATCACGACAAGATGGTGGCGCATCTCGATTTAGATTTTCTTCATAATGGTGTACCACGGAAACATCTAGTGGCAGAGTGGAAGCGGCCTGATTTGAAAGAACCGGTACTTCCTCCTAAGGATGACTATAACGGCCTCTTGCTGCAATTGATGGCTTCTTACAACATTTGCTCAAAGGAGTCGGTGATCCGACGTTACGACCATGAAGTGAAAGGGAAAACAGTGGTTAAGCCCCTAATGGGAAAAAATGGCAATGCTCCTCAAGATGCAGCTGTCATGAGACTGGATTTCGACTCATGGAAAGGACTGATCGTTTCTAACGGAATTATCCCACGTTACGGTGATATCGATGCCTATCATATGTCCACAGGAGCCTTTGATGAAGCTGTGCGTCAGGTTATATCTGTTGGAGGTGATCTACCAGATCTCGATGCCGCTAGTAGCCCTTTTTGGTCAGTTAACGATAACTTCTGCGTACCTGATTCTGTATATGATCCAGAAACGAATCCTGATGGCAAATACAAATTGGCACAGCTCGTCCGGATGTGTGACGGTCTCTACGATATGGCAACGGCATATAACGTTCCTATGACTTCGGGAAAAGATAGCATGAAGAATGATTTTCGAGACGGAAAGGTGAAAGTATCCATCCCTCCGACCATCCTTTATTCTATGGTTTCACAAATTGACGACATCCGTACAGCGACAACAACAGAATTCAAAGCTGCAGGAGATGCGATATACCTTCTTGGAAAGACGTATGACGAACTGGGAGGCTCGGAGTTTTATCATCTCTTTGGCCTGCTTGGAGCAAATGTTCCCGTTGTTCGGAAAGAGGAGGCCATTGCTCTCTACAGGAAGGTGCATACAGCCCATCAAAAGAGGCTCTTGTCATCTTGTCACGACCTATCAGATGGTGGCTTGAGTGTGGCTTTGGCAGAATCGGCCTTTGGTGGAGATCTCGGAGCAAATGTAGCTTTGGGAGAGGAAGACGCTCGCATACAACTGTTTTCAGAGTCTCATTCACGTTTCGTTGTATCCGTAAAGCCGGAACTATGTGGAGTGTTTGAAGAATTGATGCAGGGGCACTATCAGTATTTAGGGAGAGTGACAGAAGAGCCACGGATGCTCATCACTCAAAATGGGAAAGAATGGGTGGACCTTGAGGTTGACCGCATATTGGAAGCTTGGCGAGGAGGCCTAAGGATATAATGGAAAATGTTCGTGCCCTTGTACTAACTGGTTTTGGAATCAACTGCGAAGAGGAAACGCAAGCAGCATTTACTCTTTCAGGAGCTGAAGCCGAAATAGTACATCTTAAAGATATCTTTTCAGAAGAAAAGTCGATCTTTGATTACGATATCATCGCCTTTCCCGGAGGCTTTTCCTTCGGAGATGATTTAGGTGCTGGCCGAGTGTTGGCAAATTTATTGCGCTATAGAAAGCTGCCCTCCGGAAAACTTTTTTTCGATCAACTACACGAATACTTGGATAAGGGGAAATACATCCTCGGGATATGCAATGGTTTCCAAACTCTGGTGTCTCTGGGGCTTCTTCCTGGACTCGACTTACAATTCGAACAAGAGATTTCTCTCTTTGGAAATGATTCGGGTAAGTTTGAAGATCGATGGGTTCGTTGTAAAATAAAAGACGGACCAGCCAATAAAATCTTGGGAAGAAGTCGAGTTATTGACTTGCCAATAAGACATGCTGAAGGAAAACTCGTCGTAAAGGATCCTGAAGTAGCCAGAGAAATTATCCAAAAGGGTTTGATCTGTATGGAGTACTGCGATAAGGGAGGCGTCTCTACAGATGAGTATCCCCAGAATCCAAACGGATCCTTTATGAATTGCGCAGGACTTTGCAATACGACTGGTCAAGTAATTGGGATGATGCCTCACCCAGAAGCCTTTCTCTCGATATATAACCACCCCGCATGGGGGCAGATACTGCATAATAATCCGGAATATCCTCAGGATGGAGAAGGGTTGCAGCTTTTTATGAATATGGTTCAGTTTCTTAAAAAACGGAAAGTCGAATGGTCAAAAGAGCCCTCATTAGTGTAAGCGATAAAACAGATATTGTGCTTTTTGCAGAAACTTTGCAAAGGCTTGGATGTGACATAATCTCTACAGGAGGTACCCTGCGTGTTCTAAAGGAAGGGGGCGTTCAAGTACGGGATATTAGTACAGTAACAAAGAATCCAGAAGTTTTTGGAGGCAGGGTCAAAACTCTATCTTTTCAAACATCTTCCGCCATACTTTTCGACAGAGAAAAAGATGCAGAAGAAGCAGAGAAATTTGGGATAGAACCTATTGATCTTGTGGTTTGTAACTGCTACCCCTTTGAAAAGGTTAACAAGCAGAATGCCGATTTCGATTGTTTGATTGAGAACATCGATATCGGAGGGCCGACTATGATTCGTTCCGCAGCGAAAAACTTTGCCCATGTAGCTGTTGTAACAGATCCTAAAGATTACTCTACTATTATCGAAGAACTAGATAGTAATAATGGAGAGCTAAGTAAAAAGACGCGTAAACAACTGATGCGAAAAGCTTTTAACTATACGGCTGACTACGATGCTGCAATCGCTGTAGCGATGGACAGAGAAAGCGAAATGAACTCAGTAAGGCTAGCCTTTACCGAGGGAGTCCCTTTGCGATATGGAGAGAACTCTCACCAAAAAGCCTTTTTTTATAAAGAAAAGAACGCAGAAAACTCTCTTTATGACATGGATGTTCTACACGGAAAGCAGCTCTCCTTTAACAACCTGATGGATATCAACAGTGCGATAGATGCACTTAGAGATCTTCAGAAATCAGCATGTGCCGTAATTAAACATAATACTCCCTGTGGATTGAGTGAAAGTAACGATCAGGCAGAGGCGTTGGCGTTGGCGTGGCAAGGAGATCCTGTTTCAGCCTTTGGATCGGTAATTTCTTTTAATGAAGCAGTAAAAGAAGATACGGTAGACTTTTTCCAACTATCTAACCCAGACAGAAGCCAGAGGAAATTTATCGAGGTGATTGTAGCACCAGAATTTACTCCAAAAGCGTTGGAAAAACTTCGGGTACATAAAAACCTGCGGCTAGTTAAATTTAAGCAGCAAGAGAAAGGGGAAACTAGAGAACTTCGCTATTTTAAAGGCTCTCTTCTCCTTCAGGACAATGACGAAGAATTATTTAAAGACTTGACCTGCGTGACACAGACGAAAGCAGAGTCTTGTAGCAGAGAGCTCATGGAGTTCGGACTCAAGTCTGTCCGTCAGGTGAAGTCTAACGCCATTGTTGTAGTACGTCAACAGTCTGGAGGCACGCTACAATTGCTGGGGATGGGAGCAGGACAGCCCAACCGCCTTACGTCAGTGTCGTTGGCAGTAGCAAAATGTAGAGAGAACTTGTCACAAGAGTTCATTGGGAAGCCAGAGGATCTCGAAGCCTATATTAAAAAGGAATTGGGACAAGCTTTATTGGTTTCTGAGGCGTTTTTCCCTTTCCCGGATAGCGTGGAAGTTTGTGGGGATTATGGTATCAAATCTATTCTTCAGCCGGGTGGATCCATCCGCGATGATGCAGTAGTAGCAGAATGCGACAGACGTGGCATATCTATGGTAATGACAGGCTTAAGACATTTTAAACATTAAGAGGAAAACATGAATACGATAAAACAATTTTCGACTCCTCAACTGAAGAAAATCCATAGTGGTAAAGTCAGGGAGAGCCTTCGTGTTGATGATCAGAGTAGATTGATCGTTGTGACGGACAGAGTTTCCTGTTTCGACAGGATCATGAAAAATACTATTCCTCATAAAGGTGCAGTTCTTAATGGGCTGGCAAGTGCATGGCTTAATAAGACACGGCATATTATTGATAACCACCTCCTTGAAGTTATAGACCCGAATATTTCTCTAGTAAGAGAAGCTGAGCCAATCCGCGTGGAAATGATCGTTCGAAAGTATCTCACAGGATCCATATGGCGCGAATACTCGAAAGGCAATAGGTGCTTTTCCGGGGTAACACTTCCTGATGGATTGCAAAGAAACGACCCTTTTCCGGAACCCATCATTACTCCCACAACAAAAGATGTGGTTGACGTAGCTATTACTCCTGAAGAAATTGTAGCTAGTGGCTTGGTAAGTAAAGAGCATTACGAGGAAATGGTATCAGTAAGCTCAAAACTTTTTTCTTTCGGTTACGAACTATGTTCTTCAAAGAATCTTATCCTCGTAGATACTAAATATGAGTTTGGTCTCCTCGATGGAAAACTTATTCTGATTGACGAGATACACACTCCAGACTCTTCACGCTTCTGGTGCGCGGAACACTATGAAAAGGACTCGTCTAAGGAATATTCCCTGGATAAGGAATTTGTTCGTCAGTGGATCCTTAGTCAGCCAAACAGCGATAAGGTGACATCTTTGCCAAGGGAGGTTGTTGAAGAGGCTTCCCGTCGGTATATCATGGTTTATGAAGCACTTTTGGGAGAAAGCCCACGAACAGAATCTGAAGACATTCACAGGAGAATGTCTGAGAATTTGCAGCGTTCGAACATCATTAAAGATGGCTACATCTCCATAGTGATGGCTTCAAGAAGAGATCTAGATCACGCCATGAAAATTAAAAAAGAAATCGAAGCATACGATGTGATGATAGATTTTCGTGTTGTATCTGCCCACAAAAATGGTGAGGATATCATCCCTATGGCAGAGGAGTACAATAACTCCGTTGAACCAGGGGCTGTAATTGCCATAGCGGGAAGGTCCAACGGTTTGGGGGGAGCTCTCTCAGCAAACCTTGCGATTCCGGTGATCAATTGTCCACCCTTTAAAGATCAGGTTGATATGATGATTAACTTGAATTCTTCATTGATGATGCCGACAAATGCTCCAGCTGCCACATGTATCGGAGCAGATGCCGCCGCACAAATGGCTTTGCGAAGTCTCAATTTAGCTAGACTTAAAAAGCGCTTTCAAGAAGAGATCGTGGAAGTAAAAGCAGAATTGAATAAAGAAGACCGTAGACTAAGAGAAAAAGCAGAGGAGTACGCAGCACAATGAGGATAGTTGTAATAGGCGGTGGGGGTAGAGAACATGCCCTTACATGGAAGCTTGGCCTTTCCAATGAACAGTCAGAGATTTTCCTCCTCCCGGGTAACCCAAGTTTTGCGAATAGCTATGGAGTAGATATCACTGATTTCGACGAGATAAAAAAGTTTTGTAGTGAAAACACTATAGACTTGGTAGTCGTGGGACCAGAAGTTCCTCTGGCAAACGGAATTGTCGACAGCTTTAAAGATGAAGAGATTTATGTCTTCGGACCCAATTCAGCTGCGGCACGCCTTGAAAGCTCAAAAGTGTGGTCTAAAGACTTCATGAAAAAGTACGGCGTAGCCACAGCAGTTTATAAGCACTGCAAAAGTATCTCGGAAGCAAGAAAGGCATCTCAAGAGAGTGCTGGAGACGTGGTTATCAAATATGATGGCTTGGCTGGTGGAAAAGGGGTACACGTCTGTTATAAAATGACAGAAGTTGATGCGGCTCTTGAAACTCTTAAATCTCAATACGGCGAAGAAGTAGAATTGATCGTAGAAGAGAGACTCGAGGGAGAAGAGGTTTCACTTGTAGGAATCACAGACGGCAAAGTGGTAAAACTTCTTAGTCCTTCGCAGGATCATAAACGAGCTTTCGATGGGGACAAAGGTCCCAACACCGGGGGGATGGGAGCTTATTGCCCGGTACCTTTCTGGAGTGCGGGCCTGGAAGAGGACATTAATCAAAAAATCATCCAACCCACTCTTGACGGACTGAAAAAAGAAGGGCTTTCTTATTGCGGGATTATTTATTTCGGAGTAATGATCACAAAATCCGGACCGAAGTTATTAGAATACAACGTGCGCTTTGGAGATCCTGAAGCTCAGGTGATACTCCCAGCACTGAAAAGTGACCTCGTACCTTTGATCATGGCATGCTTTCATGGAACACTGAGAGATTTTGAAATAGAATATCAGCCAGGATATTTTGTGACGGTAGTACTAGCATCTGGTGGATATCCAGGCAAGTATGAGCTAGGTAAAGAGATTAAAGGCCTAGAGGATCTCCGACCGGAGACTTTGGTGTTTCATGCGGGCACGAAGCTGGAAGGCGATAAATTCCTGACAGACGGCGGTCGTGTGCTGGACCTTGTAGATCATGGTGCAAGCTTGGAAGAAGCGGTACAGAAAATCTATGAAGAATGCGCGAAGATTGACTTCGATGGACTTTTTTACAGAAAGGATATCGGAGGACGTTTGCTGTCTGTATGAAAAGAAGAATAGCGATCCTTATATCCGGAAGAGGGAGCAATATGGAAGCCATAGCCAGAAATACTCTGGCTGGCTCCCTCCAAAGTCTTTGTGAGGTGGCGGTTGTTATTTCAAACAGGAGAGATGCTCCAGGACTCGACATTGCCGAGAGCCTGGGCATCCCTGTGGAGTACATTGAATCGAAAGGGAAATCGAGAAAGAAATTTGAAGAAGACCTGCTTATCTGTCTAGCATCTTATTCTGCAGAGTATATTGTCTTGGCAGGGTTTATGCGGATTCTCACGGGAACTTTTATTTCTCATTATCCCAAAAAAATCATTAACATACATCCAGCGGATACCGTCGAACATCAAGGTGTAGATGGATACCAGTGGGCTTTTGAACAAGGTCTGGAAGAAACAAAGATTACCGTTCATTTTGTTGATGAGGGAATAGATACCGGAGAGGTTATCGCAAAAGTCGCCTTGGACTTGCGTGGCGTGGAAACCCTGGAAGATACTCTTCAGAAGGGTCTTCAATTGGAAAATCAAATTTACAGTACCGTTTTAGAGAAACTTTTTTCGAAATCTAGATTGAATGTAGGGAGTCTATAGTGTGCGGCGTTTTTGGTATTAGTGGCTGTGAAGATGTCTTTGGAGAACTGGTCTATGGGCTGACAACCTTACAACATCGTGGTCAGGATATGGCGGGTATAGTTACGCTGAATCACACGTTTAACATTAAAAAAGGTGAAGGCCTTGCCAACACTGTCTTCACAGAAAAGGATGCTGAACTTCTTAAAGGTAATATAGGGCTTGGGCATATCCGTTATTCCACACAGGGCAGGGCAGATATTGCCGACGCACAACCCTTTACGGTGCATTATCCCTATGGGATAGCTATGGTACATAACGGGAACGTAACGAACTTCGAACAGCTTAAAAAATCCTTGTCAGAAGAGCACCACCGTCATATCAATACCTCAAACGATGTAGAGTTGATTCTTGAGATGCTTTCAATCGAAATTGGAAAGAAAGATCTCCATAAACTTTCCGTAGATGATATTTTCGATTGTGTTCGTTCTATACAGAAACAGGTGGAAGGTGCCTATGCAACAGTTGCCTTGATAGCCAATCAAGGGATGCTGGCTTTCATGGACCCTTATGGCATCAGGCCTCTTCTTCTCGGAAGAAAAGAAACGGACAAAGGAGTATCTTTCGCCTTTGCATCTGAATCTTCATGTTTTGACCACCTGGGATATGATGTGGTACACGACCTGCAACCCGGTGAAGCGATATTTATCGATAAAAATAAAAAAGTTCACTCCAGAATTTGTAATCGACGCAAACAAGCCTTCTGTATCTTTGAATACATCTACTTTGCCAAAGAAGACTCCATACTTCATGGTCGCCTAATAGCAGGGGAGAGGGAAAAGATGGGAAAAGCTATTGCAGAAAAATTCAAAAGAATGAATATCAAGCCCGATATTGTCATTGATGTACCCTCAGCTGCATACTTTTGTGCTCAAGGACTGGCAGAAGCTTTGGGGGTTCCATATAAAAGAGGGCTGGTTAAGAATAACAACGCAAAAAGAAGTTTTATCTCCTCTACCCAAGAAATGCGAGAGACCATTGTTAAGCGTAAGCTTAACCCTATTAAATCAGTTATCGAGGGTAAGCACCTCGCTGTAGTCGATGACTCCATTGTCAGAGGCACCACGTCGAAATATATTGTACAACAACTTCGAGATGCTGGAGCAAAAGAAATTACCTTCGTCTCTTCTTGCCCACCGATTAAACACCCTTGTGTCTACGGTATAGACATGTCACGCAAAAGTGAGATGATAGCGGCTAAAATGAACTATCAAGAAATTCAGGAATATATCGGAGTAGACAACTTAATCTACCCTTCAATCCATGATTTTCGTGCTCTTTACGATAGTCAAAGTTTCTGTGATGCTTGCTTTTCCGGAGAGTACCCCACAAAAGTGACAGAAAATCTCTTTAAAGCGATTGAAGAGGAAAAGCTTAAAGCTCATAGGTAATTTTTTCAGATTCTGATTTGGAAAAATAGAAACAGGGTGATTTTTCACCCTGTTAAATTGTGCATTTTTTATTTTTTACTATATAAGTAAAAGTCAGCGATCGATGCCATGATGCCGTTTGTTAAAGTTTCAAAATTAACTTTATCGCCTAATCCGGCCTTTAATATACCTGCCCCAATAAATGAGGGGACCGCAATAACAAATCTTGGCAATACTGTAAGGGAGGCTGGAATTGCAGTGACTACAAATGGAATAGCGCCTATTCCCATTGCACCACCTAATGCGCCACTTTTAGCTCCTTCTTTTCCTTGTACGGAACCAATTATTCCTCCGACAATAGCCCCGGCTCCAGCACAAACTGCAGTGGGTAGCCAGATGGCGGCTGTAATTGCTCCATTAACAGCCATGCCAGCTCCGTAAATGGAACCTCCGACAATAGTACAAACTGTTTTCGCGAATGTAGAGGCAACTCTTGAAACGATGTTTTTCTTATTTGGAACTTCTTTTAATGAGATTGTTCTACCGTCGGATTCTCCAGTGGTAGAGGGTAGTGGTCTGGAATCAACTGGCATTGTAGTTTTTGCGGTAAGAGGTACACTTGTTAGGCTAGAAATTTTAATTCTTCCTTTTTCTTTTTTTTTGTTTATATTTGATATTCCCTTTGTGGTTTTAGTTTAGATTAATAATATATAACTTATAATAAGTATTTTAATAAGAAGTCGTAAATATAAACAGGCATTTTACGAAATGAGTTAATTATAAGCATAAACCTCCCCTTGCAATTTTTATTTCCATAGGGCATCCTAGCTCCTCCAAAACTTGAATTCTGGATGATGATAATGGAAAGAACAAGTCAAGCTGTCCGCACAGACTGGACACGTAGTGAAATAGCAGAAATCTACAACACCCCTCTTCTTCCCCTGATGTTTCGTGCTAATGCTGTCCATCAGGAACATCACAAAGCTGGTGAGGTACAGCTTTGTACTCTTCTATCTGTGAAGACAGGTGGATGCCCTGAAGACTGCGCGTATTGCCCACAAGCAGCTCGTTACCATACGGGTGTTAATGCTCAAAAGATTCTTGATAAAGAGACTGTCATGGGTGCGGCCCAAAAAGCTAAAGAAGCTGGAAGCAGCCGCTTTTGCATGGGTGCTGCCTGGAGGAAAGTTCGCGATAGCAAGGATTTTGACCATGTCCTCGATGTGGTATCTTCTGTAAGGGATCTGGGAATGGAAGTCTGCTGCACAATGGGGATGCTCACCGAAGATCAGGCAAAACGTCTTAAAGAAGCAGGAACCTACGCATACAATCACAACCTTGATACGGGAGCCAAGTACTACGAAAAGATCATCTCTACTCGTGAGTATGAAGATAGGCTGAAAACTTTGGAAAATATTCGCAAAGCGGGAATGTCCGTTTGTTGCGGTGGAATCTTAGGCATGGGTGAAACTCATGATGACCGTATTGATCTCCTCCATACCCTGTCAACAATGCCCGAACACCCCGAATCCGTTCCGATAAATGCGCTCATTGCAGTAAAAGGAACTCCTCTTGAAGACCGGAAGCCAATTCCTGTATGGGAATTCGTACGAATGATAGCTACAGCCCGTGTCGTAATGCCAAATGCTTTGGTACGTCTCTCTGCTGGACGGGTTCATTTTTCTATAGCTGAACAAGGTCTCTGCTTTATGGCAGGAGCAAACTCCATCCATACAGGAGAAAAACTGCTAACCACAGACAATTGTGGTCTTTCTGAAGATGACCGCTTAATGGATATTCTGGGACTCATTCCGATGAAAGCTAAAGTTGAAGAACTTTGTGGGAGTGCTTGCGCATAAATCAGTCTTTTGGGGAGTTTTTGCATAAAACATGCGTCTACAAGAGGCTTATGATTAAATTTTACCACCG
>JBLFWS010000032.1:0-25432 GCA_047611865.1 Chlamydiales bacterium | reverse complement strand
CTGTTTATTCGATTTCATGAATTTTCAAAGTCCGTTCAGGCTATATTTTGACTGTTAGTAGCTCCACTCCATATAGTTCCCACATATAGTATCGTCAAATCTCTATTTATCATTAATCCAAATTATTGTATCCTATTTACCTTTAGACTAATATTATGTTCTTAGGCTTCTAGTTATTACCCTCCTAAGTGCATGAAAAATTCGAATCAAGCAGGTAAAAATGTTAAAGAAAATTTTATTATTCCTCCTCAAGAGTGCTCTAAGACTTCGCTACTCTGTGACATTTAAAGGTCTTGAGAATTTAACCCCTGATAAGCTGAATAAGCCGGGTGGAGTTATTTTTCTTCCAAACCATCCTCAACAACTTGACGGAGGTTTTGTCGCTTGGGGTGTACCTCAGTTCAATCTTCGCCCAGCTGCTGTTGAATACCTTTTTCAAAACCCTGCCATAAAGTTTATTCTTGATGCTGTTGACGCCATTCCTATCCCTAACCTGGATTTATGCAGCAATAACCTTAAAAAGATCCGCGTTGACGAAGTCATTGACGAAATTATCGCCAAGGTAAAAGCCGGCGACAACTTTCTTTTTTATCCTTCTGGCCGCTTAAAGCTCACTGGTGTTGAGATGATTGGAGGAGCCTCCGGGGTTCACAAGATTCTTCAGGAAGCTCCCGAAACCAATATTGTCCTCGTCCGCGTTAATGGCCTATGGGGAAGTAGTTTTTCCCGCGCATTGACTGGGAAAACGCCTCCTATCATGAAAATGCTGCTTCAAGGCGCTAAACACATCTTCAAGAACCTGATTTTCTTTACCCCTCGTCGCAAAGTCACAATAGAGTACTTCCCCAACCCCACCGACTTCCCATACCAGGGTTCTCGCTTAAACGTTAACCATTATCTCGAAGACTTTTACAATCAACCTCCTGCAGGAACCTCCAGAGATACTATTGGCGAGCCCCTCTCTCTAACTTCTTACAGCATGTGGTCAGAAGTTTTACCTCCTTCCGCTGAGTCTCCTCCAGAAGAAGACTTCGTAGACCTTGATCGCATTCCTGCAAATATCAAGAAAGAAGTCTTAATCGAAATAGCCAATCTAGCTAACAAAGCCCCTTCAGAAATAAAGCCTGGTACCCACTTGGCTACAGATCTTGGCTTGGATTCATTGGATGCCACAGAGCTTTTGATCTTTTTGGAAGACCAGTACGGCATCACGGGACTCTACCCCAGTGACTTGACTACTACAGCTATGATTATGGCTATTGCATCCAAACAGAGAGTTATTTACCACGAAGAAGAAGAGGAAACTGAAGACTACTCTTCTTGGGCTAAAATTGAAAATCGCCCCCCTACCGGAATCCCTGAAGGAGAGACTGTACAGGAAATTTTCCTCCGCTGCTGTGAGCGCATGGGTAAAAGCTATGCTTGTGTCGATAATGTAAGCGGTATGATGACCTACGCCGACCTCAAAATGAGGGCTATTCTAATTGCCGAAAAGATCAAAAAGTTAGAGGGTGACCATGTCGGGATACTTTTACCAGCCTCCGCCGGCGCCCAACTTGTCATCCTTGCTACCCTTCTGGCAGGCAAGATCCCCGTTATGCTCAACTGGACAGTAGGTCGTAAACACCTTCAGCATGTTTTAGAGATAACAGAAGTTAATAGAATTATCACTTCCTGGCGCTTCCTGGATCAGCTGGAGAATACTGACCTAGGGGACATTAATGATAAACTTTGTACCCTTGAGAGTGTCCGTGAAGAAATTACCCTCTTCGATAAGCTGATTGCTCTGTATCGCTCCAAACAAAGTGTCAAAAAAATTCTAAAACACTTTAAGTTAGATAAAAAGAACGGCGACGACCCTGCTGTAGTTCTTTTCACCAGTGGCACTGAATCCTTGCCTAAGGGTGTCCCTCTCTCAAACAAGAATATCATCAGTAACATAAGAGCTGTTCTCCAAACAGTTGAGGTGGCCACTGACGACGTCATCTTTGCCACATTACCCCCCTTCCATGCCATGGGCTTCTGTGTTACAGGACTTTTTCCCCTACTTGCAGGAATGAAAGTCGCTTATTCTCCTGATCCTACAAACAGCGCTGCACTTGCCCGTGGGATTGCTAGATGGGGTATCACCTTTTACATCAGCGCTCCCTCTTTCCTCAAAGCCGTGCTTAAAACCGCAACCCCCAAGCAGCTCGAAAGCCTCAAACTAATCGTTGTGGGGTCCGAGAAAACGCCTCAGGAATTGTTCGACAAGGTAGCAGATATGGATGCAGGCATTCAGATGATTGAGGGCTATGGTATTACTGAATGCGCTCCAGCATTAACTATGAACATCAGAGGAAAAGAAAAGATCGGTGTCGGCCCCGCTTTACCTGGTGTAGAACTTTGTATTATTCATATTGAGACCCATCAAGTTCTTCCTTGTGGTGAAGTAGGCCTAATTTTAGCTAGCGGCCCCAATATTTTCAGCGGTTATTTAAAGCACAACGGAGATTCTCCATTTATAGAAATCGATGGTAAGTCCTGGTACAACTCAGGTGACCTCGGTTTTTTGGATGAAGACAATAACCTTACTCTATCCGGCCGCCTCAAGCGCTTTGTTAAAATTGGTGCTGAGATGATCAGCTTAGGAGCTGTTGAAGATGCTCTTATCGATGAAGCAATAATTCGCGACTGGCCAAGACCAGAAGAGGGACCTGCATTTGTTGTTTGCGCTATAGAGCCAGATGGAGAGAAGCCACAGCTTATTCTTCTGACAAGCTCCTTCCTCACCTTGCGTGATGCCAACGATGCCCTAAAAAACCAGGGACTTAGTAACCTGTATCGACTTTCTCATATCAAGCAATTAGACACGATTCCCTTAACCGGGACGGGGAAAATTGACTACCGCAATCTCCAAGATCTTGTGACAAAGGAATTTGTAAATGCCTAACACTGCTATCGCTCCTGAGCTAAAGCTTTTCAATACAAAAACACGAGAAAAGGAAATTCTGAAGCCTCAGAAGGACCATTGTGTTCGTATGTATACTTGTGGCCCTACCGTGTACAACTATGCTCATATTGGCAACTACAGAACCTACATTTTCGAGGATCTCCTACGCAGGACTATAAAGTTCTTTGGAATGGGTATTGAACAAGCCATGAACTTAACAGACGTGGACGACAAAACCATCAAAGGAGCCCTTGAACAAGGTGTTTCTTTAGACGAGTTCACAGCTCCCTTTAAGAAGGCCTTTTTTGCAGACCTCAAAACTTTAAATATCGAGCCTGTAGAGCATTACCCTGCAGCGACGGAATACATTACTCAGATGGTGGAATTCATTGAGGACCTTCTAGAAAAAGGTTATGCTTACAAAGGCAGTGACGCCAGTGTTTACTTTGCTATAAAAAAATTCTCTAACTACGGATGTCTGTCGCACCTGAAACTCGACGAATTACAAAGCGGAGCTTCTGATAGAATCAACACAGATGAGTACGACAAAGAAAATGCTGCTGACTTTGTTCTATGGAAAGCCCTCGATACCGAGCGCGATGGGAACATCTTTTGGGAAAGTCCCTTTGGCCCCGGCCGGCCAGGCTGGCACCTGGAATGCTCTACTATGGCCATGAGTATTTTGGGTGAAACCCTCGATATCCATGCAGGTGGTGTAGATAACATTTTTCCCCACCACGAGAACGAAATTGCACAATCGGAAGCTGCTTCCAACAAAACCTTTTCACATCTTTGGGTTCACTCCGAACACCTGATTGTCGATAATAAAAAGATGTCGAAAAGCCTTGGAAACTTCTTTACCCTCCGAGACCTCTTAGACAAAGGCTATTCTGGTACAGAAGTACGCTACATGCTTTTGCAAACCCATTACAAAACCCAACTAAATTTTACTTTAGAAGGTCTCGAAGCTACTAGACATTCACTCGACCGCCTGCAAAGCTTTATTTACCGCTTACAGCATCATAGTCAAGGCAATCAAGCCGACGATGACACTATTGACAAGCTACTAGAGAAAACTCTCTGGGGCTTCCGTGTAGCCTTAGCCGACGATTTAAATATCTCTGTCGCTCTGGCGGCCATTTTCGACCTTATCCGAGAAATAAATACTCTCTGTGACCAGGGACTCGTATCTAGAGAGAAAGCACAAGACATCCTCAAATTATTCGAGGAATTCGACAAAGTACTAGGCATTCTGTCCTTTGAAGAAAAGGAAGAAGAAATTCCCGCAGAGCTGAGGGAAGCCTTAAAACAGCGTATACAAGCACGAGAAGATAAAAACTGGGCCCTTGCTGATAAACTCCGAGATTCCATAAAAGACCGCGGTTATATCATCGAAGACACACCGGCTGGCGCCCACCTAAAAAAGATTCATTAAAAGGAGACCCTAAATGTCAAAAAGCCACACCAAAGAGGAGCGCTTTCTCATCCACCTGAACAAATTGGCTACGGAAGCAAAAAATCTCGACGAACCCTTTGAATATGCAGAAATAGCAAAATCTCTAGGCCAATCGGAGAAAGGCGTCAAAACTACGGTTCAGATTCTTACGTCCACAAACTTTATCAAAAAGTTGAATAAGAGCAAAGTTTTCATAACTCCACACGGAGTGAAGCTCGTTGAACAACTAGAGCAAAGTTAATGAAGCGTCTGGATTTTCTCAGCAAAGCCTTCACTCTCTGTGTTGGCAAGGGCCTGGAGGCTCTTGAAAACAATAAGATTGTCTCTGCACTGGAAAGTCTTGCTGAGGAGAAGCCCTCTGACCCCAAAAAACGAGAGCGCCCCCCTGGTGCCGCCCCCACTTTCACAGAGCTCTGTACGGGCTGTGATGCATGCATGGTCGCCTGCCCTGTCAACGTCATTATGATTGAGAATCTGGAGGCTCGTCATCCCCTGATCTACCCAGAAGTTTCTCCCTGTATCCACTGCGACGGCTATCCTTGCATAGCTTCTTGTAATACAGGAGCCTTAAGTCTGGAGTTTGCACCGCAAGAAAGCCTCTCAAAAAAATAAGAAGCTACCCCCTATTTACTTACAAAGGGACTCCTTCAATTCAAAGACTTAGCGTTTTTTTTTCAGGATGGACAGGAATTTTGAGAAATCATATTTTCCTGTCAATTATATTCACCCTTAAGATCTTAGGTTGATTTGATAAGAGGTTTATCATCAGCCAACTTCAGGATATGAGGTGACATCCTCTTCGAATGAATTCTTTGTAGAAGAAGGTAAGTCAGTTTGACCATCACAAGATTCCTTTCGTAATTCAGGAAAGCTCATCGTTTCCTTCCATAATTCTGGAAGGTTAATTCCAATTGTCTCTTTTGCTGTGCTGACTACTCCACATTCTAAAACCAATCTTTCGGAGTCCCTTACAACATTACTTATTTTTTTATTAAAGGCTATAATGGAGCTATACTCACTAAAACCTAGATTACTTACCGTCGCGGAACGTTGTTTCCTTATTAGTTTCTTTGCTTTTTCATCAGATTTTTTGTCTCCAATGTAATAGCCTGAGGTAGCTTTCGTTATTACGGCTACTTTTTCGGCCAAAGACTTGTTTTTAAGTGGAATTAGGTATTTAAAAGCATCATAGAGGTCTTTCTGTGAAACACTGGATTCCTCCTTCATTCTATCATGCAGATAGGAAGCGTTGTCATAAACAATGTTTATATAATCCTGAACAATCATTTTGTCAGTTCTAAAATCATCAATCGGTCCTGTATAAGCAGTTCCCGTTGTCTGCACATTAACCGTAGTTCTAAATAAAGCTCGCTTTTGAAATGGAACCCTTTGTTCCATTTATTTCTTTCCAATATCATTTAGAATCTTAAGCCCTAGTTTTTCCAATTCATCTCTAAAGCTAGTTCTATTGAGAATTTTTGCACGCTTCAATACCTCCAACCCTTTAGATAATAGGTAGATATTATTGGGTCCCTTAGTATATGGAGGGGTCATTCTCATACTGCCACTGAGGGCTATAGCCTCTTCACGATGCCCATTATTTCTCATATATTTTATCAAGGCCGTTGCAGATTCAAGACACCTCTCCATATACTTTGACGTATCGACAAAAGCGGTTTGAAGGGCTTTGTTAATTTCTTTCTTAGAATATGCCTTGCCCGTTCTGAGTTGATTGATTAATCCGACTAAATCTTCGCTATCATTTATCCTAGGTTCGCTTCTAAAGATATACCTTTTCCCAGGTAAATTCTTAATGAACTTATGCAAAAGATGGCCCTGGTACATCGCCAGGTTTTCTCTCATTGAAGAAATCTCTTCCATAGGGTTAGCTTTGGTTTCTTGTTTTTTAGAAATTGGTGATTTTTCGAAAATAGAATGTCTTCGTTGGCTACGCCCTCCAACTTTAAGGAAATCAATACGCGTTCTCCGTTTGTTAACCATGAAACTATGAATTTGGCCACCTTTACGAAGACATGTTTTATTAAAATCTCCTTGAGTATTATAACCCTCATCGAAAAAGCTAGTTCTTAAAAGTCCAAGAAAAGCAAGCTTCAGGTGGGCTGTCTCAAAGCATTTTTGAACCTCAGGACCCACAGCCCTTGCACTTGTGTAGATTGCTTCAACTTCCTCAATTTCACTTTTTACGCGATCCATTTCTTCTGACAATGCAATAAGCCTACTCGTTTTATATTCCATCATAGCCATCCGTCTTGCTTTTTTGGGATCGTCAAAACGGTCTCTATATTTTTAGGCTAACTTGTCTACAGATCTGTCAATTTCTCTTTGAAAATTTTCCACCTGATTTAGGCTCGATTCAACAGCCTTTAGATGCTCCGAATCAATTTCTTTATCTTCGACTGCCAGTCCAAAATCCCCCAATTCGTTATCTATAAAAGCTTTCCAGGCTTTTCCATTCCCTCCACATTGGCGTAACATTTGTAAGTGATAGGCGTTCATTTCGATGTAGCTCAAATTTTTCTTCCCCTCTGGAGAAGTCACCTTATCGATCGTTTCGAAAGCTGATCCTGTATGATCCAGATAGCTCTCAGTGTCGAAGACCACACCAGGCAAGTCATTGAATGTTGTATAGACCAGCATATCGAAAAGAAGTTTTTCAAAGACCTGTAGTTTTTCAGAAAGATCCGGATTCGCTTTAAATACTGTGTCTATATCGGAATCCCACCCTGCTGTTCCAGAAGCCAGGTGTCCTCCAGGATCAAAAATACCCATCGTTTTTAGTGTGCCTACACATATTTCTTCAATTGCATGAACAAGCTCTGCTCTAAAGTCCTCATAATTTTTTCCACTGTCGAATTTTTGTGATTGCATTTTTGTGTCTAATTTTTTCTTAAGCTCATTCCATCCTTTTTGCTGAACAGTCTCCCATTTTTTACTCTCTTTTTGGGCCAAAGCGTCCAGACTTTGGAACAAAGTCGGATTATCTTTACGTATCTTTTTAACTAGCTCGTGACTTGTTTCGTGGAAGTCTCCTCCAAAGCGCATACAATTTACATATTCTTCAGCATTTGGAGTTAACAATGAAGCTAAGCTATCATAATCGAAAGGTTTACACCCAATATCTACTCGGCTATTCATTGATTTTTCGGGGAGGCCAAAATTCTTGATCTTCTTGACTGAAAAAACCCGTGGTATTTTCTTCAGCATCTATAGTAATTCTCTTAAAAATAAATGTAGCTACAGCAGAAGGTTTTTCACTATTATCATAAACATCAAAATTGTTACTTTTCAGCATTAATCCACTATCAAAAGCACAGTCGTTAGTATTGTTTCCACTTAGTATTTGCAACTTATTAATACTGCTTATAGTAGAGGCAATCTAAAACACCTTTTTAAAAATATTAATCATACATTTATTACATATTAATAATAATTATAATTCAACTTAACTTTATATTAACAACCTGTTTCTTTGTATTAAGATGTTATTGAGGTCGTTTTGATATAAGCTCCTAAGGCTTGGTCGTGTATTAAAATCAGGGAATGTCTGATTTTGATGGCATTTTTTAACATTGAGGATCGCTCACAACTCTCCATACTTAGACAAGTAGGTGAGTTCGGTACGGTTCAAAATGTGGAATAAGGGTCCAAAAGCAGCGTTTCGTAATTTAAATACACCACCTAAGACTGGAGCGCAGAAGAGCTGCACTCCAGTAAGAATCTAGGTATTTTGGGGAGAATCTTGATTTTTCATGAAGGGAAAATACAAGACATCACGAATAGATGATGAATTGGTAAAAAGCATAATGAGACGATCCATACCAATACCTATACCTCCGGCTGGGGGCATACCTTGGCAGATAGCTTCAATAAACTCTTCATCCAGAGGATTCGCTTCTACATCACCTGCATCCTTTTGATCGGATTGCTTGACGAGAAGCTCTCTTTGAACTTCAGGATCATTTAATTCGGAGTAGGCATTACAGATCTCCTGCCCCATGATAAAGCTCTCAAACCGTTCTACTATTCCATTTTCTCTCTCTATTGGATCACGATGGCCTTTACAGAGAGGTGTGGTCTCAATAGGGTGATCGGTAATATGATGAGGATCCTGGAGGAAGTGCTCAACTCTTTCTTCGAAGAGATTAAACATCAAGATGCCTCTCGGAGCAGACGCTATCTTTTTCTCATCAATCCGACCTGTTTCTTTAAGCTTTTCTCGAATTTCGTCATCACTAAGTATATCCACGTCAATTCCAGTAAACTTGCGGATACTATCTTTCATCGTCAAGCGAGGCCATGGGGCTTTCATGTTAATCGTTCTGTAACCCTCAGCTCCTTCCTTTCCATAAGGAACTTCAGTCGTACCGAATAATTCGAGAGCCAGTTTTTCAAAAAGATTTTCCACAAAGACCATCATATCATTATAATCCCAGTAGGCAGCATAGGCTTCCAAAAGGGAAAATTCGGGGTTATGATTTCTGTCGATACCCTCATTTCGGAAAACTTTTCCAATTTCGAATACCCGAGATAGGCCGCCCACCAACAATTTCTTCAGCTTAATTTCCAGAGATATCCTAAGGAAAACTTCTTGCTGATCAAGAGCATGAAACTCTGTTGTAAATGGCCTGGCAGCTGCTCCACCGTAAATATTTTGGAGTACCGGGGTTTCAACTTCCATAAAGGACTGATCTTCGCAATAGCGCCTGACAAATTTCATTATACGACTGCGGGCTACAAAGGTTTCCTTTACTTCCGGGTTTCCGATCAGATCCAGCCACCGCTTACGGTAACGTACTTCTTTATCGGCAAGGCCCGCGTGCTTATCAGGAAGAGGGAGAAGAGTTTTACAAAGTATAGTGAGTTTTTTTACAAATATTGTAAGTTCACCTTTGTTGGTATGGAAAAGGTGCCCCTCGACTCCTATGATATCTCCGATATCAATTTTTTTCTCAATAAATTTAATGTGTGACGGGGGCTGCGTAAGTGGCGTATTCTCTTGGTCATATCCCTCAACTTTCGTTATGTCCCTGTTGAACATCACCTGAATTCTGCCAGTATCGTCCTGTATCTGCCCGAAAGCATTTTTCCCCATTGCTCTAAAGAGAACAAGGCGTCCTGCCAGACAGACGAAGTCTGTAGTACCCGCAGCTGCGTCTTCGCTATGGCCGATCTCTGTTTCATCATGTTTTTCTTTTAGAAAGGATGCCTTATGCTGTGGGGAAAACTTAGCTGGGTAGGGTTCTACTCCAAGCTCGCGAATCTCTTTTAATTTCCGGCTTCGATTTTGAAACTCTTCATGTGAGTGATACTCGGGAACAGCGGACTCTGTATTGATATCAGAATTTTTTCTATTTTTCTGACTACTATCAGGTGTTGTGATCATTGTTTTGTACTCGTTAACTTGTTATTATTGACAATACTTTTTAAACAATTTCACAGTATTTGTCTAGTTATAATAGCCTTAATAACAAGTATACTCCTCATGATTGAAGAATGACCATCGGGATCTAAGACCCTAAATCATTCAAACCTACAAAACACTACTCACCTATTCACAAACAAGTTCAAGAATCCGTATTTGGATCTTTTTTTTCCACCTGATAAAGGCGTTGTTGCATAACTTAATACGTTTACAATCATTTATTTAAGCACAGAGAGCACCGAGAACACAGAGAGATAGAAAAATGTATAAAGTCTCTCAGAATATGCTATCAACTGATCTGTGATTTTTTATTTTCTTTGTGCCCGCTGTAATCTTGGCGGTAAAGTGTTAATAATAAGCTTCTTGTAGACGCATGCTTTATGCAACAACGCCCCTGATAAAACCAAAAAAGCATCTCTTAAACTTATTTAAGTATGTGTCATTTTTCAAAAACTATACTTTTTTCTTTAATAATAAATCTCCATTTGCAATGACTTACTTTTCTGAACCAGAGGCCGTACCATGGTTTTAATCAGCAATAAAGATTATAGGTTCATTTTAACCCTATGGACTTGTATTTTATGTTTTACTGCTACTGCTGATGAAGGAAATCCCATGCTCATGAATCCAAAAATAATTGCACACCGAGGAGGAGCTAATGAAGCTCCCGAAAATACCCTTTCTGCTTTTCGCAAAGCTGTAGACTTTGGAGTGGATTTTCTAGAGATGGATGTCCGGCTCTCTAAAGACCAGGTTCCAATGGTTTTTCATGATAAAAACTTATTTAGAACTACCAACATGAGAAGCTTCCGAGCCCTCTCCCGCTTCAATCTCAAAGAAATAAAAGAACTCGAAGTCGGGTCATGGTTTTCCAAGGAATACACCGGCGAACAAATACCAACACTCCAAGAGGTTCTATCTTTAGAACGGCCCAAAACAGGTCTTATGATTGAACTGAAGGTGAAAGGGGTTAGTGAAGAGGAAGATCTCGTCAGCGCAGTTGCCAATACCATTAAAAGTAGTGGTGTTTCTTTAGAGACAATCATACTTGGAAGCTTTTCCTGTACTGTAGTAGAAAAGCTAAAAAAACATCTTCCTGAGGCCAACACCATCGGAATTGCAGAAACAGCTACAGAACTAGAAAATCATCTTTTACTAAGTCCAAAAGTTATAGCCCTAAAATATACTATGGCTACACCCAACCTGATAAACGAGATTCACTCAAAAGGTATATCTGTGTGGACATGGACTGTAGATGACGCATCCCAAGCCCTCTTACTTCAGGAGATGGGCGTTGATGGCCTTATCACTAACAGTCCACGTGAAATTACCGCTGTACTAGGTTCTAACAACCTCCTGTGAACTACCGACCACTGCAGAGACTTCGGTATCTATGGGAAGGCCCAGCTTTTTCCACCCTTTCATGCCTCCAGACAGAAGGGATACGTTAGTAAAACCCTCCCTTTGAAGTACACTTGCTGCAACTGTTGCCCTATATCCTCCCCCGCACACCACAGTAATCTCCAATTTACGGTCGCCCAAATCATCCAGATGCTCTCCAATTTGCCCGCCAGGAAAGTTAAGAGACCCCTTGATGTGCCCTGTCTCCCACTCTTCAGCTCCTCTAACATCGAGAACTTTATTCTGAGGACTTTTGTTCAATTCTTCGGGATTAATCCATGGCAAAGCCTTTATTTCATATTCGCCCTGCTCCCATGCCTCGATTCCTCCATTAAGGTAGCCTTCTATTTGGTCAAATCCTACCCTAACCAATGATCTCACCGCATCTCGAACTTTATCTGGATCCTCTGTAACGAGAAGGATAGAAGTCTCATACGGTAGAACCCAGCCTGCCCAATTTCCAACAACGCTGCTTGCACCAATTCCAAAGGATCCAGGAATATGTCCAGCAGCAAAGGCGGACTCATCTCGAATATCTATAACGATATGACCAGAATTTACAAGCCAGTGAAAGCGCTCAACATCTATTGCCTTCAGTCCTGGCAGAGCATGGAGAGCCGGCGCACCCTCAGAGTTTTGTAACTTCATTCTCTGGTAATATTGAGGTAGTGGAGAGAAAGATCGGAGAATTTTATCTACAAATTCTCTTTCAGTGAGACTTTCATCAAGATAGGGATTTACTGCCCGCTCATACCCAAGTGTTGAACTTGGCTTTTTGCTTATTCCCTTCGCGCAAAGAGACCCTCCGCTATGGGACGGATAAATTTCTAAGCTATCAGGAAGAGATTTCAACTTTTCGCGCAGGCTATGAAAAAGTTTTTCTGCAGCGCTTCGTTTGTCGTCATCACGGTTGACATCGGTTCGACCTACCGACCCTACGAGGAGAAAGTCTCCTGTCAACATCAAGGCAGGCAATTCCTTGGACCGTAGGCAATCATAAACAAGGTAGGAAATATGCTCCGGAGAAATCCCGGGAGTATGTACGGCCTCCAGAACTATTTGCCCAATTTCTAGTTTATCGCCTTCATAAATTTGCGTATGAGGAAAAGAAACTTCAAAGGTTTCGCCTGAATCATATGCGGAAAGACAAAGCTCTGCTCCTGTTTTCATAGCAAGATCTTTGGCTCCGGAGACATAATCCGCAGGGATATGTGTTTCCAGGATATGGCTTATCTGCATTTTGTTTTCTTTTGCAAAATTGAGATAATGATCCACATCTCTGCAAGGGTCAACGATTAGCAATTTCCCTACTTTGTGACAACCTACTGCATAGGAATGTTGGGCTATTCCTTTTGCATCGAATCTCTCAAATAGCATTTACAGTTCTCCAAGTTTCACTTTCCACTATGAGCTATATGTTCATCATAATCCTGCATGGCAAGCTTAATAACTTCATGAGCCTCTTCTCTACCGTACGCATCAACGATTTGAATTTTTCGTGGGTTTGGCTTCCCGGGGTGATCTTTGTAGGTCAAAAAGTAATGCCATAGACGGTCAATAAGATGTTCCGGGCAATCTGATATATCCCGATATTGACGATATACATCGTCGCCCTGCATAACCGCTATAATTTTGTCATCTGCACAGCCATCATCGATGACCCTCAATCCTCCGATAGGTCTCGCTCTAAGGAGTATGTCACCGCGGACTATTGCTTTTTCGGCTAAGACCATAATATCCAAAGGATCCTCGTCACCTTTTATGCGAGTCATACTGCTTTTCTTAGCGCAAAAATCCCCTACCCTATCAGCACAGTAGGTACGAGGTATCAAACCGTACAGTGCCGGACAGTAACTTGAATATTGCTGAGGTCGGTCCACCTTAAGAATACCTGACTCTTTATCAAGTTCATACTTAATGGTATCTGTCGTGACGATCTCGATGTAGCAGTTTATGATTTCCGGTGCTTCTTCTCCGACAGAAACCCCATGCCAAGGGTGTGCACGATAGGCTCTTTCCTGAGATGTTACTATTGACTCTTCCTTCGCAGTCATGCTTACTTCTCCCTCAATATAATTGAAAAAATCCTAGAGTATACCCAAAAGAGCAGGCTGTCAAGATTGCTCGGTATACAGCAAATTCTCGTCTTGATATTCTATCCCATTGATAAAAGCATAACACATGGGTTGGGAGAAAATGACTAAGATGGACTTGCCTGAAGAATCACAAGAGATAGTTCGAGAAAACATACAATTGATGCGAGATCTTTCTCCCCAAAAGCCCGGTATGGACGTTATCATCGTAGTCACCGGAGACCAGGAACAAGAAAAATACTGGGAAAAACGCCTCCAAGAAAGTATCTCTTCCGTAGGAAAGAAATCGGCTCTTGTTATTACTACAAGTGAAGATTGGCCCGTAGGAGCTGGAAACGGATTAGGTACTCTTTATGCTTATCAGAGAGCAGAAGAAAAAGCCCATAAAATTCATGGGGTCGATCTCCGTGAATTACAAAGAGAGGGCGCTGCCATCGGGATGTATCACACCGCTGGTAAGGGCACACGCTTAGCCCCTTTATCTGGAAGCGAATGCAACAATAAGTCAAGTGTAAAACTCCCCGAGGTTATAGATATAAACGGACATGCCTCACCCATTACTATCCTTGAGGCTGTAATCCGGCAAACGGGAATCTATGCAGACTGTCGCAAGGGACGTTTATCCGTATTTTGGGGAGACCAGATCTTCATCCCTTCAGTCAAGGCCACCTACTCCCCACTACATCATGTGGACATCCTTATGAGAAATTTGCCCCCTCTTTCAAAAGAGGAGTGGCAGAAAAGAGGACTCGAAAAATATGGCTTAATTATCGCCGATGAAGCCTATGACGCCATGCAAGTAGAAAAAGTTGATTACGAAACCTACAAATCTTTGCGTGCCAGTGAAAGTACAGGCCATACAGGTATGAGCTTAGGATCTTTCAGCCTTTCTTTTGCCATCACTGAAGCCCTTCTGGAGGAATTCTCCAGTGAGCTGAATAGAAAAGAAGGCTTTTTCAATAGTGATCAAGGTTTTTGGATGCCACTGACATTGACTTATGAAATTTATGCAGAAGTTCTTCAAAAGAAAGACGCTGAAAACGATAGGCTACGAAAGCACTTTGATCGGATGCAAATATTCAAAAGAAAATTTCTAAGCGAATACCCCGAAAAGAAACTCTTTGGAGCTGTCGAACTTGGAGAAGATAGCTACGTTTGGGACTATGGTCAACTTAAACGCTATTATGAGAATATACTTTCCCTGACAGGCTCCAATCCGGAATCCCAGGCTATGAGAAGTTTTTATGGTTTTCCTGATTCCCCGAAAAATTCTTTAGAAAGTCTCGTCGAATGCGATCAAAAAAGCCTCGTCGTTAATAGCTGCATAAAAAATGGAAAGATTCACAACAGCATACTTATTGGTGTTGAAGCCGAAGATATCGACGTTTCAAATGCCGTCATCATCAATACATCTGCAAAGCAGATTGAAGGTACAAATTGTCTCGTTTATAATGTTCTTGAAAATGGCCATCTATCTCTCATTGAAGGAACAGCCCGTGCTGATGCTTTTATTTCTGAAGCTCCCAAACATCTTACATTCACAAAAAATATGAATCAAAGTAGTGACAAAGAGTGGGATGAAAATCTAGAAGGCAACCCCCTCTCCTTTGCTGAACTATACGAAAGCAATAAGAGAACGGGCTTATCAGAAGCCATAAGGATCTTTCAGGAAGAAAAGGCAAAGCTTGGCCAAGTATTAAAATTAGGGAAAGTCTGATTTTGAAACCTTTCGAGACTCTATGCTGTTTTGTGGCGTAGGCGAAGCCTTCATGAGGAACGTAGTTCCGCTAAGCGTTGTTGCATTATTTACCACGGAGGCACTGGAGATCACAAAGAAAATATGCGATATCTGAGGGGGCCATACGATCAGGCCTTTTAAGCCATTTTTCGGCGTGGTTCAAATCTGGGCAGCAATTCTAGCTACCGGATTCTGAAATTTAAAAATAAAAGAACATAGCAATTGAAAATCCAGTTATTTTGATTTCGCAAAAAAGTCAAAAACTGGAGACAATGCTATGTTCAATGACCATTCTACCAAGTCGCATACATCTGCCCAAGTAAATGCTACGGCCCAGCAAATCAGTCCTTCGGCTCGTCAACAAATCGGTGTTTCTGCACTCGTAGGCAAGGAGTCCATCTCTGGACTTTCACGCCACCACGAAACTAGTCGAAAGTTCGTTTACGCTCAAAAAGATAAAGTTTCATCCGCACTCGATGATGCCTTTGCAAAAAAAGATAAAGGCTCGGAGGCTGTGTTTCACATTCCAGTTACCAAGGAATGGCTCCTACAGCGGAGTCATTGAATTTTTCAGAGACACTCTTGACCAACATATCTGCAAAGGAAGCATCTTCAACATCGTGCAGAATACTCTAAAAAAAGCAGCCCTGGTGAATAAGTCTCAAGATCTTTCTTCGATAAAAGTAGGGGCACATGACGAAATCTTCCAAGGAAGAACACCTGTCCTGGTAGGCTGTGATGTAGAGTCAACTTATACCTATCTCCTAAAGCAAGAGGAGCATCGAGATACTACGGCTTGGAGAGTAAGACTTCTTGAACTCACTGATCAAGGCATGGACCTCGATCATACAATCGCAGATGGAGGAAAAGGCCTTAGGAGTGGTCAAAGAGAAGCATGGCCTGATGTACCTTGTCGTGGAGATGTGTTTCATCCATTGTACGACATAGGTAAGGCACTAAGGTTTCTAGAGAATAGAGCCGAGGCTACGGTTCAAGCTGTTAAAACACTAGAAGCAAAAATGGCCAAAGCCAAGAAGAAGACGCAAGGCACCAAATATTCAAAACGACTAGGAAATGCGAGAGTAGAGGCGGCAACAGCAACTCAGTTAAAAAACGACATCTCCACTTTATCCGATTGGCTCAAAAAGGATATTCTGTCTGTTAGCGGTCCTGAGATATCAACGCGTGTAGAATTGATAAATTTCGTGATTAAAGAACTTTTATCCAGAGAATCGCAATCCCCTCACCGTATTAGACCTCTGCGACGCCTACTTGAATGTCAAGGAGAAGACCTTCTTCGCTTTGTAGGGGATCTTGATACAGAGCTGCATAATTTAGCAGACAGTTATGGTGTGGAGCTCTATTTGGTTCGTGAAGCCTTTGAACTGGAGGCTTTTTCTAGCAAAGGAAATCTCTATTGGGAACGATTTACGGCGCTTTATAGCAAGATAGGAACCCATTTTTACAATCTTCAAGAAGACATCCAACGCTTAATAGAGGGAACAGTGCGAGCAAGCTCAATAGTCGAGAATATTAATAGCAGGCTGAGAAATTATTTCTTCCTCCGCAAGACCCTTGGTAGCGGCTATCTTGAGCTTCTTCAGTTCTTTCTTAATCATCGCCGATTTATGCGTAGCGCTAAGCCAAAACGTATTGGTAAAAGTCCAACAGAGTTACTAACAGGTGAATCTCATAGCCATTGTTTAGAGCTCTTGGGGTATAGTATGTTCAAAAGATTGGACTCAGCTACCGAAACACAGAAAGCCGCTTAACAGACCCTCTTCCCAGGTTAAACGCTGCTAATAGATACCGTTAGACAGAACCAACGGTACGATCCCCCAACCCTAAGTACTATCCAAAAAGTCCCTTTTTTGAACCATGCCCATTTTCCAATCGCTTCATATTAAAATTGATCAACAAGCTGAAGCCTATGCTCAATCAATCGCCTTAAACAAGATGACTAGTCTAGGAATGCCAAAAGTTGAGAAAGTAGTAACTTAGTTTCTCCCTATCTCATCCCTCCTCTGTGTTCTCTGTGGCTCAGTGGTGAGTTACGCAAAGCGCCTTCTCGCCACCAGATAAAAAGTTTCCCACTCCGCCGGTGCATTACTCGGATAATACATTCGCTCAAAGCTATTCGGATGAACCGCATCGATAATATCTTCGAAATTCACATCTGAATAGGAATGGTAAGCTGATGGAGGACGGAAAGCTAAATCTGGTAGAATATTCATCCCAGAACTTCTACTGCTATATTCTTTAAAAATTGAGTCAATGATAGGAAAAAACCTCATAAGGTTTTTCTCGTGCTGCTCTTGAGATGCATGAAGACTGCTACACAAATCAGATTTGATAGGTGTAAGCCTTCTAGAAAAGTAGCTGTCAATAGGATCTTGGGCTAATCTCAGACACTGTTCGTAACTTTTCAGCTTTGTATCGCATTCGCAAATAGCTTCCCTTACAGCAGGGATGCCTGAATAAGATAACTCAGCCTCTTTGATCATACGCCTCCGTTCTAGGCTATCAACGTAGCATCGCTTAATCAAGCGTATGCTCTCTTCGAGATTTTCCCGATAAATTTTTAAACTACAATTTCTTTTGGATTCAGCTTGAGTCTTATGAAATTCGTATGCCGCAATAAAAGGAGCTTTCATGAGATCAGAGAGTCTATTATTTTCAGCAATTTCATTTTCAGTTCTTAAATGAATGAGTCGTGATGACTGACTGTACTCTTTTCTTAAGCTATGATAATTTTCTTTACTTCGGGAAAAGACCTGAACCAAAGAGTTTATTTTTCCTCTTGGCCATATTTTACCTGACGAATTTTCCGGGTTATAAATGTCGCCAGAAGCAAAGGCGTAATGGAGATTCGCTACTTCAAAAGGATTACCATGAAAAAAACTATGTACAAAATGAGCTTTTGCTTGTAGGGAGCAGCAATATTGTTTTAAGTCTTCAAAGCAAATATTTATTTTTTTAACTGTACCAATCCAGATATTTCGCGTCTCATCTTCTGAAACGACCACCCCTGTAAGATTGTGATCTTTCACGTAGGTGATACCTTCGTTTTTAGGCTGACAAAGAATTCTTTTCTCTCTAAGTACAGCCAATGGATCAGTCCAGCCTTCAAATTCTTGAGTAGCCTGTGAACTACGAAAAATAGAACCCACAGCTCCGAATGCCAGACATGCTGTTGTAGATACTAAAGCCACTAAAGCTTCGGTAGAATTTTCATTTGAACTTACCGCGAGAAAGCCACTTCCTACTGTAGCGATGATACAAAGTCCCCCTAAAGATAAAGACTGCAGTTTCAATCTTTTCCAGACGCTTTGATTCTCTTGCCGAATAGGGTCACTGACAGATTTAACTTTTACTGCTCCATCAATCCAACGCTCAGATTGCCCATACTCCTGAATATCATCTGTGATCACCCCTCTGTAACAATAAGTAGAACTCACAACTTCAGATGAATCCTGAGGAAATTGACGATGCTGTCGCAGATATTGGCTATTTGCAAATTGCGGGCCATTGATTAAGTAATTGCTAAATGACATTCCGCCACCCTCTTTTATAAAATTCCCATGGGGACATACACCTTAAGGCATCTATAATTTTTTGACACATCTTTTGGACATTTTCTGGACAGGATGGGGTGCAACTTTAAGTGGTGGTGAATTATTTTTTTAAAGTAAAAACGCATAGCGAGATTATTGCCCAAAGGAATCCAGGAAATCGTTCACGAGGAATAGGTTAAACCTTCATAAACGCCAGAGGCGTGGCATTATGTAGGTAGGGTCGGATCCGAGCGGAGCGAGAGACAGGCCCTGTAAAATGGATCTCGATACTACTGGAGCACCGGTCAGGTGCGGCACTTCTGTAAGTGTCGCACCTGACCGGTGCTCAATATAATTTATACAAACCTGAAATACCGGGCCTGTCTCTCGCTCCGCTCGGATTCGACCCGGCCTACATAATGCCACGCCTCTGCCGCTTCAGAAAAATTTTACGTTTCACTTATTACAAATTGAAATTGCAGTACGATCTGAAGTTAGAACTTCCCAAAAAATAATTCACCACCACTTAAAGTTGCACCCGACAGGATGGACAGGGTGGACAGGATGGACAGGGTGGACAGGGTGGACAGGATGGACAGGGTGGACAGGGTGGACAGGGTAATAGGGTAATGAACAAATGATATTATCATTTGTAAAAAGTAATCCTAAGATCAGGACCAAGTCTGCTAGAACAAACTCAATCCTGACCCTGTATTCTTAGAGTTTGCCCCTTATCAAATTAATTCTCCAAAAAATTGAAAACATCAAAATTATGAGGGGTGAGAGGAAGATACTTTGGCTTGTCTTCAAGTTCTTCTGTCTCCAAGAATAACTGACGACTAGCCCGATCTATACGAGCCAGCTCCGACTCTTGACCAAGGATCTTACGCACACATTTCCATTCTTCATTAATGAAGAAGTTTCTTTTTTTAAAAATATAATCTGAACTTTCTTTACTCAGATAACTGATATTTCTTGAATATTGGTCGATGATGTCTTCCAATTGAGTAATTTCTTCACGCTGTCTTTCATTGGCTTCAGTGCTATTGAGAAGCTTTTTTAATTTCTCTAGAGACTGCATCGATTGTAGGCCTGTTAAAAGCCCAATAGGTGGCAAAGTAACGACACCACAATTGGGTAGACGATCTGATCGAGTAATACCTCCGAAATGCAAGATATCTCTTAAGCCGTCAGTATTTTTTGACATAAATCTCAAGTCATTTAGGGCAAATAACCCACAGCTATAGTCATCCTGCTGACGTTGTGGTCCTATAACAAGAATTTGTCCTTTTGATTTCATTTCACGAATGGTATTTAATTGCTGAACAATCTCCCCAATGTACTTTCCAGGCTCTCCAATACTATCTAATACGAAAAAATAATGCTTCCCATCAAGAATTTCTCCATGCACCATTGTATGGTGATGTTCCCCATCAAATTTAAAAATCCAAGAGTGTCTTTCCCCTTCATTTTTTTCTCCTGAAGAATTAAGGAAATCTCTGACTTCTGCCTTACAGTCCAAAAGGTCATCACAAATCGTAGGATTTAGTTTATAATCATAATGTTTATTATGGTACTTCACCAGAGTTGTGAATTCAGATGAGGTCAAAGACGGCTCCTTGTCTTCTGAAAGGTGGACGATTGATTGGGCACAACCCTTGAGTGTTTCTGGTGTAATATGAAGATGGGCTAAATTCTCTAACAGAATATCTTTTGCAAGTTTTCTTGGTGTCCTTAAAGCAGACTCTGCCTCGCATTTTTCTTCTGGATTTTCGGGCAATATACCCACTACATTCGGAGTAGTTGATAAGTAAGCATCGCTTATAGTTGTCATTGTCTATTTCCTGATTATTATATAATAATATAAATTAATTTTTACCGACAGAATATTATACGATCATCCTGAATTATTTTATATAAATACATCTATCAGCCATAAAAAAAATTATTCCAAAAAGGCGTTGTTGCATAATTCAATACGTTTACAATCATTTATTTAACCACCGAGAGCACCGAGAACACAGAGAGATAGAAAAATGCATAAAGTCTCTCAGAATATGCTATCAACTGATCTGTGATTTTTTATTTTCTCTGTGCCCTCTGTGATCTCGGTGGGCCCAGTTCACCAACATGGTTTACACTTTTGGTAAACATGAACAATAAAAAATGCCATAATATATTTCCATGTGAGTCATTATATTAAACGGTCCCTTGGTAGTGTCTATGACAAAACCCCTAAATAGTCTTAGTCAACCTCTTCAATCACCTCTTCGTTCGCATACCTTATCATTTCACTCGTGGCCCAATCTCTCAATTCTGGGTGAGTGATGGAAGAATGTAGAGTGAAGTTTTGTGGTACAAAGGGCTTTACCACCGAATCACTTACTGGAAGCTCTGCGGTCAAGCTTTGGTTGAGTTCTTCAACTTGGGCTTTCTGCGTTAGCATTTTTTGCTCTCTTAGGACAGATCTCTCATTAAAGGCTTCTAAGCGAAGAGACCACTCTCTTTGAACTTCAACGACAATACTATCGTGCTTTTCCTCTAGAGCCTTAACTTTTTGGACTAAAGGCTGAACACTCTCGTTATATTCGTTAATAATAGCTTTTGTTCTTGCATCCATCTCAGTAAGAACTTCTTCAATCATACGACAGCTTTCGTCCTTACAATCATAGTATGCCTCCAGGCTCATGACTTCCAGGAGGTCTCCCCTACTACTTGTTCTTAGCTTCTCAAGAGATTGCTTTGACTCGGATTCAATTGAAGCCTGTTTTGCCACCGCCTCTTCTTTAATCGCGTTGACCATCTTAAGAACTTCAGCTTGCTTGTCTTCTAAGATCTGGTTTGCCTCATGGACAAGAGAACTTTCATTATATTCTTTTTCAGCCATTGCAACTTGAATGCCACATTCATTTTTAAATTCTTCCAGAGCTACCCGCAACTTCCCAAATTCTGTACTTTCGATGGTCTCCTTTGCCAACAGTCCTCTATAGGACTCATATAGGGAATTTAACCTTTCATACTCGCCGTCACTAATAGCAGCATCTTTGACAGCTCCTGCTAAGTCAGAGAAGGCATCCGTTCCAAAATCTTCAACCTTTTTGATCTTTGCAATCCAATTAAATCGTTCTTTGGGAGTAAAGAAACTAGATATTTTTTGCTTTCCATGTATAGCAACCTCTGCTTTTTCTGAACGCTCTTGACCTAACACTTTTACACGTTTAGTCATAATTCTTGCAGCTTGATCTATAGGGTATTTACGGTTTGACAAATAGACAGAGCTTACAAGTAGACCCGTAGCTCCAACGAGACAAGCCCCTCCGGATTTTGAACCAGACCCTGCACTTAAGGATCTGCCTGCGAATATACCCAGTACTAGTGCTCCAAGACCAGCTACAGGGGCGAGGATGTAAAGCCTGCAGGACCTCTTATTCCACGGTCTCACTTCAGAATAGGCTATTTGCGCATTGGTATTTTGATCTACCAGTACCTTAACACCTCTTCCGATATCTCTCTGAAGGTAATTTTCTGGGTCATAATTTTGGATATGTGTATTTACTGGTAAAACCATTGCTAACTCCATTTTTTATGAGCACCCCCTAGGGGGTGCCTTCAAAACGTTGAAGCCCCCAAAAGGATCTGAATCAGTTGTTGTCTAATTGAACTATTTGTTCTTCTACCCATGTACGAAGATCTGCATTTTTGATAGAAGAATGCAGAGTGTAGTTCTTGGGTTGGAAATCTGTCTCACTGTCATCAAGAGCTTCTGAAGCATCCTTAAGCAATTTATCAAGTTCTTCTTCACGGGGAGCATAATCTAATTCAATCTCTTGAATTTTTGCATCGAATTCCGCTTTAACAGACAGCCTTTTTCTCAGATACACCTCTTCAGCTTCCATTTTAGCAGCATCAAAAACCTTTTCCAGCCCCATGCGCTGTGGTTCAAGCTCAATGATATTTTGGTAATAGCTAAGACTCGCTGCCTGCTTTAAAACCTTTGCTTCAGCAGATAACCGTTTTCTTGATGCTTCAAGAGATTCCTCTCTCTCTGCTGAGACACCCGAGATATCTCTAAATTTTCTAATTTCCTGGCGAAGAATATCTCCAACACTCCTATTATACTCTTTTTTGTGATCTTCCAGAGCCCTCACACATGGGCTATTAGTAAAGTCTTCTTTTGCTCTCCGAGCTGTTAATTCTTTTTCCATACTTGCACGATGAATTTGCCCTGCATATCCTTCCAACACAGGTTTTTTCGCTGTTTGAAGTTCCTTATCTAATTTCTGGTAGCTTTCCACTATCGCCTGATAAGCCTCAACTTGGGAGCCATTTATAACTCCAAGCTCTTTGGCTTTTCCCAGGTCTAATTCCATTCCGACAACCAAGTCCCGGACTTTTGTTGCACTGGCTACCATTTTGGCTCTTTCTGAGGGGGTCAAAAAATCCGACAAGCTTCCATCTATATTACCACTTCTGCCTTGCAAGAGCTGCACTCTCTTTTCTTTGATCCCTTCAACGAAATCTACTTCGTCTGAATTATAGTAGCGCTTATACATAGCTGTCAGAGCAAGCCCTGTAACTGCCGCGAGATACCCTATACTTCCGGATTCGCGAGTTCTAATAGAGTCTCCTCGGGTAAGAAGCCAACCTAAGGCTCCTGCAAGGATTGCTCCAAGACCTACCATGGGAGCTAAAATTTTGCGCCCCCACCACTCAGTCTGTTGTCCCCAAGGTTTGAGATAGGCGACTTTTGCCTCGTTGCTTCTGTCAACGAGAACTTCCACTCCGCAACCTAAAGATTTTACTGTGAAATTACCGGCTTCTGAAGATACTGGAACAGACATAACGAACTCCTAAAAAAAAAATTTCCAAATCATTTTTTTTGAGGGCCACAGTATCAGAAGTGTGATTTATTCCAAGGAAATTATTTCTTAAGAAAAGCCAAGCGAGGAATACGTAAATCTACGATCATGGGAGGGCTTTGTCCCAATTCTTCTTCGCCTTTATCAGCTTCCTCTTTTTCCAAGAGGTAATCTTGTAAGACAAGATAATTGTCTAACTCTCTCTCATAGCTTCTGGTGCTCATTCGTAATATTCTACTATTGCCATTCTGACTTTCGCTAAGACGATCCTCAAGGATAAGCACGATTTGCCTTTGTCCGTAACTTTCAGAAAAGGCATTAGAGACATCGATACGCTTTACATCAAAGGCTTCTTTATACCTATCCTGAGAAAAGATCTTCAGTAAAGAAAGGGAAAGCACTACTCCCTCATTTTTTAATTCTGCCCCCCAAGAAATTTCCTCTTGGGTACCCAAATATATATTGGTGAGTTTTTTGGGGGTAAAAAATGGGGAAAGAGGAAAAACCACACCCTCACTATCTATGGCTGCATTTTCGTAGTCATATACATAGGCAATAGGGGTTCTTACCGTATAGTCAACGTATACGGTACCAGGAAGTTGTACACTCACTTTTGCCGTTTTGATCACGGGACTTCGGACTAAACTCTCCTCAGCGGAATTCGTATCAAAGCGATAGAGGTTCACAGGGCGATCTACCGAGAGGCCTAACAATTCTGCAAGATAAACAGATTTCAGAGATTCTCTTTCAGGCCCTGTTTGAATTATAGCTTGGATATTATAATCTTCGACTTCAGACCGAGACCCAATAAAATGCAGATAGTATAGCCACCCCACGGTTGCCGACCCGGATACCATTAGGGTAGATAAAAATATCACCAATAGTGCCTTACTAAGCGGAAAATAATTGTGATTTGGACTGGAACTTTGGTTCACGATTCTAACTTGCCATATTTTCTTTGTTTCCTCAGGGATACCTCAACAGCCTTTTGCTCTTCAAGGTCCAAATGATGGTGGCTCAAAGGATTTTCCCAATTATACACATACAAAATATCTTCCATCATCTTAATACGGTCCCCTGCCATCTCTAGCATAGGCAACATGAAGGCTACATCATTTGACATATTGTAGTAATCTCCACTGGAATCACGTAGATCTTCGTCTTTGATATTCCTCCATAATACGTACTTAAATGTTCTAGGAGCTGAAATACACCATGGATACTCCCTAAACATATTATTTTCGACAACATAAGAAGGTAATTCTCTATTTGGCAAGATTTTGGCCGAAGGAAAATGAATTTCTCTTCCGTAAGTCAAGTAAATATCTTTATCTTCATCAGAGTAAATTTCATAGAGCTTTTCGAGAACTTCTTCATCATACAACCAGTCGTCACCGTCCAAGAGAAGTATCACATCCTCATCTTTCGGATCTAACTTTTTTATGCCATCAATAATACTAGGTAAAACTCCCAGGTTTTTTTCGTGAAAAACATAGGTCCAGCTATTCTTTTCGCAATACTTGAGTATTATTTCCTTTTGGCCTGAATCCGTTGAAGCGTCATCAACCACGCAAGCATCAAAATCCGAAAAATCCTGGCTCTCCAAAGAATCCAGGCATTTTTCCAGCCATTCGACACTGTTATAAGAAGGAACAACAACTTTGAATCTATTGATCGACATTAGCTCTCACTGAATAGAGAATCTAACTGGATTCTCAATTTTCACGGAAAAACATCAAGTATTTTTTTATGCATATACTAAAAAAAATCCCTTTCCAATAAATTAGGCCCACATAAAGCAGTTAGAAATCGTTTCTGTTGCAAAATTTGCTACTCTTTTGGATGGTATGTCCAATTAGAAATGCTAATCGAATTTACTATAGGAGAGAAGCTATGACAGAATTTATACAAATACAATGGTCTTGTGGGAGCCTGGAAGAAGCTCGAAAAGTTAGT